>JBAQHW010000451.1:0-3987 GCA_049288525.1 Xanthobacteraceae bacterium | reverse complement strand
GTCATCCTCGGCAATGCCGTCGCCGAATGCACGGCGCTCGCCGAAAAGCTCGATGCGCCGGTGTGCAGCAATTACCAGCACAATGACAGCTTCCCCGGCAGCCACCGACTGGCCTGCGGCCCGCTCGGCTATAACGGCTCAAAGGCGGCGATGGAGATCATCGCCAAGGCCGATGTCGTGCTGGCGCTCGGCACCCGGCTCAATCCATTCTCGACCTTGCCGGGCTACGGCATCGACTACTGGCCGAACAACGCCAAGATCATCCAGGTCGACATCAACCCGGACCGGATCGGCCTGACCAAGCCGGTAGCGATCGGCATTTGTGGCGACGCCAAGCTCGTCGCCAAGGCGCTGTTGGCGCAGTTGTCGCCGACTGCCGGCGACGCCGGCCGCGAAGACCGCAAGGCTTTCGTCCACACCAGCAGATCGCGCTGGCTGCAGGCACTCTCCAGCATGGATCATGAAGAGGACGATGCCGGCACGAGCTGGAATGCGGATGCGCAAAAGCGCGATCCTGACCGCATGACGCCGCGTCAGGCCTGGCGGGCGATTCAGGCCGGCTTGCCGAAGGACGCGATCATCTCGAGCGACATCGGCAACAATTGCGCGATCGGCAATGCCTACCCGACCTTCGAGAAAGGCCGCAAATATCTGGCGCCCGGTCTGTTCGGACCGTGCGGCTACGGCTTCCCGGCAATCATCGGCGCCAAGATCGGCAATCCGGATACGCCGTGCGTCGGTTTCGCCGGCGACGGCGCCTTCGGCATTTCCATGAACGAGATGAGCTCGATCGGGCGCGAAGAATGGCCCGGCATCACCATGGTAGTGTTTCACAACTATCAGTGGGGCGCCGAGAAACGTAATTCGATCCTGTGGTTCGACGACAATTTCGTCGGCACCGAGCTCAACAAGCATTTAAGCTTCGCCAAGATGGCCGAAGGCTGCGGCCTCAAGGGCGTAACGGTGCGCACGCCGCAAGAATTGACCGATGCCATCCGCCAGTCCTGCGAAGCGCAGAAGAAGCGCGTGACCACCTTCATCGAGGTCATGCTCAATCAGGAACTGGGTGAGCCGTTCCGGCGCGACGCCATGAAGAAACCGGTTCGAATCGCCGGCATCCGCCGCGAGGACATGCGCCCGCAACAGGTCGCGGGCTGATTGCGAGCGAGCTGACTTTGAGGACGTGAAACGATGAACGTGGCAGTGAAATCGCCGGCCGATGCGCACCACAAGCCGGTCCTGGACGAGGTGATGCGGCGAGCCCGCATGGCGTTCGCGAGCTTCCGCGACGTCAGCCAGGAACGTGCCGACGAAGCGGTGCGCGCCTTGGCGTGGTCGGTCTACAAGCCCGAGCACGCCCGCGAGCTCGCCGAATTGGCGGTCGCCGACACCGGGCTCGGCAATGCGCCCGACAAGATCGTCAAGAACCAGCGCAAGACTTTCGGCACCTTGCGCGATCTGTTGCGCGGCAAATCGGTCGGCATCATCGAGGAGGACAGGGCCAAGGGCATCGTCAAATACGCCAAGCCGATGGGCGTTATTGCCGCGCTGACGCCGTCGACCAATCCGGCCGCGACGCCCGTCAACAAGGCGATGATGGCGATCAAGGCGCGCAACGCCGTCGTTATCGCGCCGTCGCCGCTCGGCTACGAGACCACCAAGCGCACCGTGGATTTCATGCGTGCCGCGCTGGAAGAGACCGGGCTGCCCGCCGACCTGGTGCAGATCTTGCCGCCGCCGGTGACCAAGGAATTGACCGAAGCCTTGATGAAGGCCGCCGATCTCGTGGTCGTCACCGGCTCGCAGGATAATGTCCGCCGCGCCGCCATGAGCGGCACGCCGGCGATAGGCGTCGGCGCCGGCAATGTGCCGGTCATCATCGACGATAGCGCCGATCTCGCCGACGCGGCGCGCAAGATTCGCGCGTCGAAGATTTTCGACAATTCCACCTCATGCTCGTCCGAAAACTCGGTGATTATCGTTGATTCCATCTACGACCAGGCGATCGCTGCGCTCAAGGCGGCCGGCGGCTATTTGTGCACGGCCAAAGAGAAAGCCGCGATCCAAGCGGCGCTTTGGCACGACGGCAAGCTCAACCGTCATCTGATCGCGCGCGGTGCGGATGTTTTGGCGCCAGCCTTCGGCCTGCCTCCGGAGGCCGCTCGGTGCGATTTTTTTATGGTCGAGGACACGGGCGCCGGCGAGGAGCATCCGTTCTCCGGCGAGAAGCTGTCGCTCGTGCTCACGGTCTATCGCGCCAAGGATTTTGCCGCCGCGAAACGGCAAGTCCGCGCCGTCCTCGACTATCAGGGCAACGGTCATTCCTGCGGCGTTCACACCAAGGACATGGCGCATGCCCGCGAGCTCGCTGAGGACCTCGACGTGGTGCGGGTGCTGGTGAATTTCGCCCACACCTTCGGCAACGGCGGCGGCTTCGACTCCGGGCTGGGCTTTACGCTGAGCATGGGCTGCGGCTCGTGGCAGAAAAACAGCATTTCGGAAAACCTGGGCTACAAGCATTTCCTCAACATCACTCACCTCGTCACCGTAATCCCTGAGGACAAGCCGAGCGAACAAGACTTGTTCGGTCCGCATTGGACGAAGTACGGGCGCTGAAGGCGAGGGTGAGATGAATTTCGAAGAGCACGCCGCCAAGGCGAAAGTGCTGGCGCCGGCGTCGATCCCGGTGCCGCGCGGAAAATTGTGCGTTACGGCGGACGAGGCCAAGGCCGCGTTCGCCGACATCGGGCCGTGCGTGGTCAAGGCGCAGGTGCCGACCGGCAAGCGCGGCAAGGCCGGCGGCATTCGCAAGGCTGACAGCGCCGCCGAGGCCTTCGCCGCGGCGCAGGCGATCCTCGGCATGTCGATCGACGGCTATCGCGTCGACAAGGTTCTGATCGAGGAACGCGCCGACATCGCCCGCGAATTCTATGCCGCAGTTCTGACCGATTTTGCCGCCCGCCGGCCGCTCATCCTGTTCTCGACCGAAGGCGGCATGGAGATCGAGGAGGTGGCGGCGAAAACGCCGGACGCGGTCCGCCGCTGCGGCCTCGACATCGACGAAGAGTTAGGCGACGCGGCGGCGAACGCGATGCTCAAAGGCCTCGATCTCGGCGACGCCGCGCCGAAGATCGCCACCATTCTCAAGGCGCTGTACGCCATCTACCGCGCGCGCGACGCCGAGCTGATCGAGATCAATCCGCTGGCCCTGCTCAAAGACGGGCGCATCGTCGCGCTCGATTGCAAATTCACGCTCGACGATGCGGCAGCCTTCCGGCAGGGCGATCTCGCGGCCGCCGGCGCGGCGGAGAAATATACCGCCTTGGAGAAGCGCGGCGCCGATGCCGGGCTGAAATTCATCGAGCTCGACGGCGAAGTCGGCGTGCTCGCCAACGGCGCCGGGCTGACCATGACCACGATGGATGTGATCGCTTATTGCGGCGGCGCGCCGACAAATTTTCTCGAGATCGGCGGTGAGGCCTATACCAAGTCGGAAGTCGCCCTTGGGATTGTGCTGTCGGCGCCTAATATCAAAAGCCTGGTGATCAATTTTTGCGGCGCCTTCGCCCGCACCGACGTCATGGCCGACGGCGTCGTCAAAGCCTGGAAGAAATTGCAGCCGGACATCCCGGTGTTTTTCTCCATCCACGGCACCGGCGAGGACGAAGCTGTCAAGCTCGTGCGCGAGCAGCTTAACATCGAGCCCTACGACTTCATGGAAGAAGCCGTGCAGGCAGCGGTGGATGCGGCGCGATGATCGTTTATCGAAAGCCCCATCGGGTGCTGGTCCAGGGCATCACCGGTAAGCAAGGCACGTTCTGGACCGAAAAGATGATCGAATGCGGCACCCGCGTCGTCGGCGGTGTCAATCCGAAACGCGCCGGCGAGAGCCATATCGGCGTGCCAGTGTTTGCTTCGGCTGCGGAAGCGATGCGGCAGGCGCCCTACGATGCCGCCGTCATGTTCATTCCACCGGCGCTCGCCAAG
>JBAQHW010000450.1:0-5632 GCA_049288525.1 Xanthobacteraceae bacterium | reverse complement strand
ATCGTCGCCACGGCGGCGGTGAGGAACACCAGGAGCGCGATCTTGTAAGCCAGCGAGCCGAACTCGCCGGTCGACAGCGGCCCGACGGTGCCTTGGCCGTTTTCCGCGATGATGACGAGGATTGCGAGCACAATCCCGATCAGGAGAAACCATAAAAGCCGCCGGCGCACGATCGTCCTCTTAAAGCGCGGGGCGCACCATAGGCGCGAAGCGGGCGAAGGCAAGGATCAAGATTGGCGGACATCAGCCGCCGGCGCCGAACAGCGCCCGCCTGGCGCGGTTCTTCGAACCGTCGGGAAATGAAGAGGACGACGACGACATGTCAGCCTGCGGCTGCGTCGGCGGCGAATGCTCGGAGAGCGGCCCCAGCGCCGACATCACGCGCTCCGGCGGGAAGGTGACGACCACCTCGGTGCCGATGCGCAGCTTCGATTTCAGCGTGAAGGTGCCGCCATGCAGGTCGATCAGGTTCTTGGCGATCGGCAGGCCGAGACCAGCGCCCTGTTCAGCCGATTTGATCGAGTTCGAGCCCTGACCGAACGAGGCCAGCACGATCGGGATTTCTTCCTCTGGAATACCGGGTCCGGTGTCCTTGACGCTCATATATTGGCCGCCCGACGCGGTCCAGCCGACCTTGAGCCAGATCTCACCGCCTTGCGGAGTGAACTTGATCGCATTGGAAACAAGGTTGAGGCAGATCTGCCGCACCGCGCGCTCGTCGGCCCATAGCCGCGGCAGATCGGGCTCGAACATTTCGTGGATGGTGATGCCGCGATTGGTGGCACGCAATTTCAAAAGGTGATGGCAATCCTCGACCACGCGGTTGAGCGAGACCGCTTCCTCGTTGAGCTCGTAACGCCCGGCCTCGATGCGCGACAGATCGAGAATCTCGTTGATGAGATTGAGCAGATGCACTCCCGAACTATGGATGTCGGCGGCGTAATCCTTGTACATGGGCACCCCGTGCGGCCCGAAAATCTCGCCCTTCATCACCTCGGAGAAGCCGAGAATGGCGTTAAGCGGCGTGCGCAGCTCGTGGCTCATCTGAGCGAGGAATCGCGATTTGGCGATATTGGCGGTTTCGGCGCGGCGGCGGGCCTCGTCGGATACCGACTTCGACTGTTCGAGCTCGCCGATCAGCGCATCCTTCTCGGCGCGCGCCTCAAGCGTCGCCAATGTCGTCGAATAGAGCCGGTAGGCGAGCAGCGAGAAATAGCCTTCGGCGGTCAACGCCATGATGGCGAGGATGTAGTCATGCAGCGTGTGCTTGATGGCGAAATCGAGCGCGATGGCAACGGCGACCGGGAGTGTCAGCGCCAAGACCGCGATCGGCAGGCTCGACGCCAGCATGCTCGATATCGCCACCACCAGCAACATGACGAACAGCATGAAGGTCGCCGCCTGATCGTCCATGCCGACGGGATTGATCAGGATGAAGGTCCAGGCCATGCCGAAAAACAGATCGAGCAGGATAAAGCGCATGCGCCAGGAGCGTAACTGCGTGGTCGACGGCGGCTCGGCAAGAAATTGCCGGCAGGTGCGAAGGATCACGAGATGGATGACGAGCGTGCCGGCGGTCCAGACGCCGCAAATCAGCGCGCCCGTCCATAGTCCGGACAGCGCACCGATGGTGATGATCAGCAACAGGATAACCGGAGAGGCGGAAATGCGGTTCTGCGAGAATTGGCGCAATAATTCATAGTCGAAAACCGGCCGCGTGCCGCTGGTCGAGGTCAGCCGGTCGCGCGCCTCGCGCACGTGCTGCGACGCCAGCCGCCGCTGGGTCGATGGCGCGGCCGCCGGCGAAGCTAGCTCATGGGTTTCGCTGATTGTGTTGGGCATCGTCGTCCGGGGTCGGCGCAGAGGACCTCAAAAGTCGCTCAAATTCCTTAAGACCAGGCTTAAGCGGCGGCATTGCCGTGCCGAAGCGGCAAGTATTCGTTTACGCTTGGGGAGGGCTATGCTTTTGGCGAATGCCGCCCCCATCGGAACCGCTAGCGAGGCCAGGGACGGCAAGATAAGTTCAAGCCCGGCAACGGGATAGGGAGGCAAACGGAATGAAGCTCTATGATGGGGGGCGTGCTCCCAATCCGCGCCGGGTCCGTATCTTTCTGGCCGAGAAGGGTCTCACGGTTCCCGCCGAACAGGTTGATCTCGGCAACCTGCAGCAGCGTTCGGAGGCTTACACCGCGATCAATCCAATGCAGCGCGTGCCGGCGCTTGTGCTTGACGATGGCACCGTGATTGCGGAGTCGATCGCCATCTGCCGTTATTTCGAGGCGCTGCATCCAGAGCCGCCGCTGTTCGGGCGTGGCGCGATCGAGAGCGCCTTGGTCGAAATGTGGAACAGGCGGGCCGAGTTGCACCTGTTATTTCCCGTTGCCGCCGTGTTCCAGCATCTGCATCCGGCCATGAAGCAGATGGTGCAGCCGCAGGTGCCGGACTGGGGCGAGGCCAACAAGCCGCGGGTTACGGCGTTTCTGCAATTCCTCGACGGCGAGCTCAAGAACCGGGCCTATGTCGCCGGTGCGAACTACACCGTGGCGGACATCACCGCCTTGATCGCGGTCGATTTCATGCGCGTGTCGAGACTTGCCGTGCCGGACGATCTCGTCAATGTCCGGCGCTGGCATCAGGCGGTTTCGGGGCGTCCGAGTGCTAAGGCCTGACGGCCGTTTCCTTCGCGGCAATCGCGGCAATCGCGGCGATGCCCTGATTGCGAAGGGAACCAATCAGCCCCCGGCGGATTAGTCGCCCTAGGGGGCAGGGGGTTTACCTTCCATTGGAGGAATCATGGATAAGAGGATTGCCGGGTTATTGGGTGCCGCGGCGGCGTTCACCGTCGTCTCTGCCGCTCACGCGACACCGGTTCAGACTTCCCAACTTGCGCCGGCGACGAGCTACCGGGATCTGCTCGATCCTATTCCGAATGCGGTCCCGCTGTTAAAGGCGGACAACGCGCAGCTCGCCCAGCGCTCGGCTGAAGAGGTGGCACAGATTTCCGTGCAGCTCGGCCATCATCATCATCACCACCATGTTGTGGTGCGCCATCATCACCATCACGTGGTGGTTGTGCATCACCACCATCACCACCACCCGCACGCGGCGATCGTCGTTCACTAGCCGGATACCAGCCAGAAAGACGAAAAGGGGCGTCACTTTGTGGGCGCCCCTTTTTGTTTCCGGCTGACCTCTTCCTTGCGCGATCAGTTGCCACGATCTTTGGCTTTCGCCGCGCGTAACAGATGACGATAGGTACCGTCGAACACTGTGTCGGTGCTGGAGGTCCAGGTGCTGTCGGCCGCCAGTGTCGGCCGGCTGGCGTGAATGCGCCGGCCGCGCATTTCGCGCTCGGCGGCCTCGTCCTCGTCCATCGGCACGAGCGTGAAATCCGCGGTGACCGGAAGAATCAGGATTTGCAGCATCGGTTCGCCGGGCCGGAAGATATGCGTGCATCCCTCCGTCGGCGCCTTGAAGATCACAAACGAGATCATCGGCCACCACTCGCTACGCAGCAGCGCCGGCACCGCGATCGGCACCGTACCGGTGGCGTCGGTGTAAAAGCGCGGATGCGGTTCGGTCCGCACCGCCCAATCCTTGCCGACTTTGAGATCGAGCAAGAGCTGGTAGCTGTAATAGTCCTTGCCGAAGGTGCGGAACGGCGGCCACATCACGTCGCTATCCGCCGGGGGCGGACCGAAATCGCCTTCGAAGACGATTTTGCCGTCGCGCCGGCTGACGCGAAGCTCGTTGGCGTAGGGGTAGAAAATCTCGATGCCGTATTGAGCGCTTTCGGTGAACGGGGCGCAGTGCCACGCCTGTTCGTGCGAGCCGTCGCTGCGCGGCTCCGGCTTTCCCGCCCAGCCGGGCATTTCGGGCTTGGTGCGTCTCGGCTTAAGTTCAGGGTTGACCAGCCTGACTTTGACTTCCTGCATCGTGTCACCCCGTTTGTCGCGCCGGGCACGTTGGCATTAACACTCCCCGGCCCCGAAAGCTTAAAAGTCCCGTCCGAAGCGAAGAGTTCCATCGCCGGCTCCCGCGGTCCAGGCCGGCCTGCGCCGTTTTGGCTTGTCGAAAAACCGTCAAAGGGTGCTATGAAACCGGCGCGGCGGTGTCGAGATACTTCCCGGGTCCGGGTGGTTCGGCGCGGCAGGAACGAAAAAAGAAAGAGGGAGGACCCCCGTGCTGTCACGGCGCGCATTCGCCGGTGTTTTTTTTGGCACCGCATTGGTCAAAGCCAGGTCGGCATCGGCCGCAGACGCCTATCCATCGCGGCCTATTCGGCTCATTAGCCCGTTCCCCGCTGGAAGCGCGTCAGACACCACCGCCCGCGTCGTGGTTGATCAATTGTCGCAGATTCTCGGACAATCGATCGTGGTCGAGCCGCAGGCGGGCGCCGGCGGCATCGTTGGCTTCCAGATGGTCGCCAGGGCCGCTCCCGACGGCTACACGCTGGTCACCAGTTCATCGTCGATGGCCACTGGCAAGGTGCTGCACAGTCATTTGCCCTACGACGTATTGAGCGGTTTCGTCCCGGTGGCGCTGTTCGGCGTGCAGCCGAACGTACTGGTCGCCTCCAAGCAGAGCGGCTTCAAAACGATCGCCGACCTGGTTGCGGCCGCCAAATCCAAACCGGGCACTTTGACGTTTGCCTCCGCCGGCGTCGGCTCGACGTCGCACATGGCCGGCGAGAAATTCCGGCTGGCCACCAAGATCGACGTCCGTCATATACCGTTTCGCGAGAACGGCCTGACTGAAGTCATGGCCGGCCGCATCGACTATTATTTCATTCCGCTGGCCGCGGCCGCCTCGATGCTCACAACCGGCAAGCTGACGGCCCTTGCGGTCAGCACCCCCAAGCGCGCACCGCTCTTACCCAACGTGCCGACCGTGGCGGAGGCCGGTTATCCGGCGGCGGAGTCAAATTTCTGGGTTGGCTTGTCGGCGCCGGCGAAGACGCCGGCTGACATCGTCGACAAGCTCCACGACGCAACCGAAAAGGCGCTGCAGGTGCCGGCGGTGAAAGAGCATCTGGCCAAGATCGGCGTCGATCCCGAATTGATGACCGTGGCGCAGTTCACCAAGTTCTTCAAGGACGACTACGACACGACGATCCAGCTCGCCAAGGCCGCCAATATCCAGCCGGTGGATTGAGCTCTCGCGCCATGGCGAGGAGCAACGCGACGAAGCAATCTGGCGCAGCGTGCTCGGAGTAGTCGGCGCTGGATTGCTTCGCTTTCGCTCGCAATGACGAGAATTACCGATTGAGCAGCGCGATCAGGCTCGATGTATCCCAGCGCTTGCCGCCCATGCTCTGGATTTCCGCATAGAACTGATCGACCAGCGCCGACACCGGCAGGTGCGCGCCGTTCCTTCGCGCCTCGGCCAGGCAGATGCCGAGGTCCTTGCGCATCCAGTCGACCGCGAACCCGAAATCGAACTTGCCGGTGACCATGGTCTTGTAGCGGTTCTCCATCTGCCAGGACTGCGCGGCGCCCTTGGAAATGGTGGCGATCAGCTTTTCGACATCGAGCCCGGCCTTCATGGCGAAATGCAAGCCTTCCGATAGCCCCTGCACAGCGCCGGCGATGCAAATCTGATTGACCATCTTGGCGAGCTGGCCGGAGCCGGG
>JBAQHW010000449.1:0-14392 GCA_049288525.1 Xanthobacteraceae bacterium | reverse complement strand
GGCAGGTAACGGTCACAACAGCGCCAGTCAATGAAACAGAGACATATGTCACATAACGTCTCCGTGATAAGGACATAAGTCTCATCGGCACTGGCGTCCAAGCAAAAGAGAATTAAAGCGATGTTGGCAACCTCAGTCAGTGACCGATCCGGATCTCGTTGCATTCAACTGGACTTTTTAGGCCCCGTCATGCCCGGCCTTGTGCCGGGCATCCACGACTTTCCATTTGCACCGGCCAAAGACGTGGATGGCCGGGACGAGCCCGGCCATGACGGTTTAATTTCACAGTAACCTGGCAACGTAGCCCGGATGGAGCGCTAGCGACATCCGGGAATCAACCGCGAAGCTTGCCCCGGATTTCGTTTCACTCAATCCGGGCTACTAGATCAGCCATACCGCTTGATGATGGCAGCGCGTCTTTGTGCCGGTGACGCGCCTTGACGGTCGAACTCGCCGAAGGTCGCTTTCATGTCGCGGGTCAGATGCAGACCTTCGATCGCGCTAATTTTCTCAAAGCCGGCCAAGCCAATCGTTAACCGCCGCGCAACGCTAGTCCGCTTAGCGTTACGTTTCCGGGACGTCTTCTTCTGCTCTGATGTGCCGTTCTTCTTCATAGCGGTAGAATAGCACGACTATGTCTCTCGCGCAGCCTACCTCTTACCTTTGGCGGCGAGTTCCGTGGGCGGCCTTCGGTGAAGCGGCGTAGCTGCGGCTACGCTGCGACGACAACCTCGACCCACATACCCTGAAAGGAATCGGTCGTTCCGACGAAGCTGCCGGACACCGGCATAGCCTGCCGAATGTCGCGCGCAACGGCTACGGGTACCAAATTGAATCCTCCAACACTGCGATTAGTCGGGTCGAAGGTGATCCAGCCCGCACCCGGCACGAACACCTCAGTCCAAGCATGCGTCGATCCTGAACCGACGGAGCCGAGCTTGTTCCGATCGGGATCGTATAGATAGCCGGAGACGATCCTTGCCCCGAAACCAAGACTTCGCGTCGCTTCAACGAAGAGGACCGCAAAATCGCGACAGGAACCCCGGCCGAGCTCCAGCGTCTGCGTCGGCGACTGGGTGCCTTCCATTTCCCGGCTTTGATAGCTGATCTTTTCGGCGACACCGGCACACATATCTTTGAGGAGCGAGAGCGTGTCCGTCGGATTACTGCGCACAAAGCCTTGCGCCCAGTTGCGCAAGCGCCGATCCGCGTCCGGGTATTGCTGGGTCGTCAAGGCACCGAGGTCGGTCCACTCATCGTCGGAATATCGGAAGGGATAGAAAATGGCCGAGCCGGCAATATCGAATACGGGCCAAGCGGCTGCGTGGAGTTGGATTTCCGCGACGCTGTCGATCAAGAGACTTTCGGCCATGCCCGCGAACGTGGCTGTGGCGACGGCATTGCCGGAAACGTCCTGCGCCCAGTTCACCGCGGCGGTCGGCGTGAGTGCCAACGTGCTCGAAATCAGGCGAACGTCGCGGCTTTCGCGCGGACGCAGCATCAGGCGGTGCGGTGACAGAGTCACCGGCTGACGAAAGCGATAGGTCGTCTTGTGATGGATCTTGAGCGTGATCAATGGAAGCTTCAGCGTCGGAGCCGACGCTGTGTAATACCACGGTCTTTCGGTCGTGTGTACGGCTGGGGCAGGCGCTGATGGCGAATCTCAGGGGAGGCGGGCGATTAGGCCCGCTCTACTGCGATTGGGCTCGATGGGTGGGCAGCGCTTCCAGAGGAACTTCAAGCCTGTAAACCAGACCCGTCGGTTCATATTGAAGTTGAATATTGCCACGAAGTTGAGCGGCAAGGCGATTGATTAAACGCGAGCCAAAGCCATTGCGAGTCGGCTTCTGGACGGGAGGGCCGCCCTTTTCAGTCCATGTCAGAATATAGCGCCGAGCATTCTTATCGATTGCCGATGCAATGGCGACACTGCCGGTGGCGTTGGACAACGCGCCATACTTGACCGCATTCGTGCATAACTCATTGAGAGACATTGCAAGCGGCAGGACTGCCTCTGGACCGATCTCGATATGGATATGATGGACGGTAATGCGCCGAACCTCGTGGGTCTCGAACGGCTCGATTGCCGCACGAATGATGTCCGCTAGCTTTGCGCTTGTAAGATGTGCTTCGAGCAGCAAATCATGCACTCGGCCGAGTGCGAACAGCCGGCTTTCAACCGCCCGACGGCCTTCCGCCAGATTTTCTGCATTTCGTAGGCTCTGCGATGTAATGGCAATGACCGTCGCCAGCGTATTCTTTACCCGATGATGCAATTCTTCCAGGAGAAGCCGCTGCAGTCGCGTAGCGGCTTGGCTCTCGCAGGCATCAATTCCGGCCTGTGCAAGCAAACGAGCAGCATCGATACCGGCCTGTGTCAGCAAGTCACGCAGGCCGGCATTTTCTGCTTCGAGAATATCTTCATGGGCACTTTTAGTCTTAGCGCCGCTTGCTCCGACCGCTTTTGATTTCGAAGGTAGGTGCCGCTTGCCCTGGCGGCGCGAGATCGGGCGAGAGTCGGTTCTGGCGCCAGCGTTGCTCATCTTCTGCCATGCAAACCTACGCACAATGGTAGATCCTTTTCCCTGTGCAGTCAGTAAGGATCATATACGGCTCACGGGGTCGAAAACTGTCGTTTACGCCGAAATAGTGAAATTTGCGTATGAAAGCAGCACCTAAAATAAAAACGCCAAAATATGAAGTATTAATCCGCGAAACTACAAGTTTCTGAGGAACCTTTTCAGGTCTCAATACTTCTCATATTGCGCGGGGACTAATACTAGCTTCCGGATGTCCACTTCGGAAGTTTTCGGCACAAAACCCTCCCGCTTTCCAATCCAAACGACATCTCGCCGCTTTCCGGACGCTAGGCATCGCGGGGGCAGCAATTCCCTGCGCAATTGCTGTTTCGATCTGCGCGCATCCGTAGGCCAATCCTTCGGTCAAACGGGCGCCCCGAGCGTCACGTTCCACCAATTACTGCTCTGCTGCCGGAGGTAATCTTACCTCCGAAACGAGGATACCTGCCATGAAAGTACTGTTCGCACTCGCCATCGTCACGGCCACCATCACACTCGCGCCGATCGCGGCCGTTGCTCAGGACCGCGGCAGCGACGCGGCTATGGGAGCCGTCTCAGGGCTCATGGTTGCCGGGCCGGTTGGCGCAGTCGTCGGCGGTGTTGTCGGCTACACCGAAGGCCCTACCATCGCTCATGGGATGGGGCTGCGACATCGGCACTACTATTACGACAACTACGGTCACCGTCATTACACGTATCGTTGAGCCGGCGCGCTTTTCGCCGGTATGTAGCTGCACAGGATCAGCTCGTTTCGTAAAAATAATCCGCACGCGCACGGGTAACCCGAATGTGCGCGTCTAGTCCGCCTATTTCACAAACTCTTAAGAAGAGGAGACGTCATGCGACGTTTTTGGGTTATCGCGGCGATATTTACGCTCGCCGTGCCGACCCTGGCCTTGGCCGCGGGGAACCAGCACCGGCCGGCTGGGAAACCCGCCGCTCGGCCTGCCCCGCATGCCAGGGCAGTCGTACGTGCTCCACTTGTCCGCAGATCGGTTGGTCATGGTCCGGTTGGTCATGGTCCGGTTGTTCATAGTCCAACCGTCCACGGTCCAGTCGTTCATGGTCCGACTGTTCACGGTTCAGTGGTTCGTGGGAATATCGGGCCAGTTCACGCTGGCATGCCGTACCTCAGCCACGGCCATCCATATGCGTGGCATCCGGTCCATTTCCCACACCCTTGGGCGTACCCGCAAGGCTATGCTTATCGCCAGTGGGCCGTAGGCGCGATTCTACCGCCGATATTCTGGTCGAGTCCGACCTATTACTATACCGACTGGAACGCGATGGGATTGCCGCCGCCCGATCCGGGTTTCCAATATGTGGAATATGGACCCGATCTGCTCCTGGTAAACGTGTCGACCGGCGAGGTCGTCCAGGTGTTTCCAGGAGCGTTCAATTAGATCTTACGACCTGCGCGTTCGCGCTGTTGGACCGTCAACTGTGGGATCGTGCGGCCTTGGCCGAGTGCCCCCGCGCACCGACAGCGCGGTGGGACCAGACAGCGACTTGGAGATGCCCAGGAACATGGCGGGCTGTCTATCACGCCGGTTCGAGGGGATATTCTCCATGCGCGGGGAAGGACTTCAGCATGCAAGAACAGATCGCAATGGTTGAGGATGGGCCTGGCTCATACCGGTTTACGTTCGCGTCTACGCGCGGGGAGCTTTCCGGCCGGGTCACAGTCGGAATCGAAGGTCCGCCAGACCGGCGGTCGAACGAAGACAGAGAACAGGCGGCCAAAAATCAGGTTCTCGCTCTGTCGCGAGAATTCTCAGCGGCGTGCGGAGACTGACGACTATTGGAAGCTCACAGCTAGCGCCTTCGCCGAGCGACGGGGTCACGTGATGCTGGAAAATCACAGCCCCAAATACGCCTTCCTGATCTCCGGCTTGGCGGCGAGCTCCTTGGGCAGGCCTTCGGTGAAAATCCTGCCTTCGGCAATGACATAGGCGTAGTCGGACAAAGCCAGCGCCAGATGCACGTTCTGCTCGACCAGAAGGATGGTGAGCCCCTGCTCTTTCAATTGCTTGAGCGTCGCCAGAAGCTGATAGACGACGACCGGGGCCAGGCCGAGCGACAATTCGTCGATGATGAGAATATCCGGATCGGACATCAGGCCGCGGGCGATCGCCACCATCTGCTGCTCGCCGCCCGACAGCGTGCCGGCAAGCTGGCGCCGGCGCTCTTTGAGCCGCGGGAACAGCGTGAAGACTTTGTCGAGCCGATCGGCGTAAGAGCGCGCCGCGCGCTTGGAAAAAGCACCGAGCTCGAGATTTTCGCCGACCGTCATCGACGAGAACAATTGCCGGCCCTCGGGCACCAGCGCGAAGCCGCGCTCGGCCTTCTGATGCGTCGGCAGATGCGTCACGTCGTCGTTCTCGAACAGCACGCGGCCGCGCCAGGGATCGATGGTGCCGGCGACCGCGCGCAGCGTCGTGGTCTTGCCGGCGCCGTTGGCGCCGACGATGGCCGTGAGCTCGCCGCGCCGGGCCTTGAGCGACAGGCCCCACAGCACCTGCACCTCGCCGTAGCCGGCTTCGAGCGTTTCGATTTCGAGGATCGTCTCGGCCATCACGCCTGCCCCTCGAGCTCGGCGGCAAGCTTGGGATCGCCGAGATAGGCCTCGACGACCGCCGCATCGCGCGCGACCTCGCCCGGCAGGCCCTCGGCGAGCTTCTGGCCGTAATTGAGCACGACGATGCGGTCGGACAGGCTCATGATCGCCTGCATCAGATGCTCGATGATCAGGATGGTGACGCCACTGTCGCGAATCTTGCGGATGACGCCGATCATGTGCTCGACCTCGGTCGGATTAAGCCCGGCCAGCACCTCGTCGAGCAGCAGAAGCTTGGGTTGTGCCGCGAGCGCGCGGGCGAGCTCGAGCCGCTTCTTGCCGGCGATGGTCAGATGCAAAGCGAGCATGTCGGCGCGATCGTCAAGGCCGGTGAGCTCCACCGCCGCGCGCGCGACGTCGCGGGCGCGATGCAGCGGCAGATTCTCGCGGCCGAAGCAGGCGCCGACCGTGCAGTTCTCCAGCACCGTCATATTAGTGAGCGGCTGCACGATCTGGTGCGTGCGTGCCAGGCCGTGGCGGGCGACGACGAACGGCCTTTCGCCGGTGATGTCGATGCCGGCGAACATGATCTTGCCGGTGTTCGGCGCGAACACGCCATTGATCAGGTTGAACAGCGTCGACTTGCCGGCGCCGTTCGGTCCGATCAAGCCCAGAATTTCTCCGGAGTGCACGGCGAAACTCAGATTGTTCACCGCCTGCAGGCCGCCGAAGCGCTTGCTGACGCGGTCGAGATCGAGAAGGGACGCCGCGTCCGCCGTCATTCCAGCACCTTCTTGGCGGCCGGAAAGCGGCTGTAGATGAAGCCCATCAGCCCGGATGGAAAGAACAGCACGATGACAAGCAACAGCACGCCGGCAATGGTGAGCTGGAAATTGGCGAAGGTCGACGACGTCAAGAGGTAGCCGCGCAGTTCCTCGTAGAGATAGGCGCCGAGCGCGACGCCTGAGACGGTGCCCGAGCCACCAAGCATGCAGATGACGATTGCCTCGGTGGACAGCGTGAGATCGAAGGCGTCGGACGGCTGAATGAAGGCGCCTTTGAAAAAATAAAGCCCGCCGGCAATGGCGGGCAGAAACGCCGACGCCGAGTAGGCGAGAGCTTTGTAGAGCGGGGTGGGCACGCCGAGGATCGCGGCGGCATCCTCGTTCTGACCGATGGCAAGCAGCCCCAAGCCGAATTTGGAGGTCTTGATGGCGTAGCTGAGATAAAGCGAGGCGCCCATCGTCGCGACCAGCGCGAAATAGATCACCCACAACGCCCGCGCCGAGCCGCCGAGCGGCAGGAACACCTGCGGCGAGATGTAGATGCCGGACGAGCCGCCCCACGGGGTGAAATTCTCGACGAAGGCCTGCACGCCCTCGACGATGCCGATGGTGGCGAGCGCAAAGAACGCGCCGCGCAGCCGCAATATGCCGAGACCGAAAATCAGCGCCAAGGCGCTCACGCCGACGCCGGCGGCGAGCAGGCTCCAGATCAGCGGCCAGTCATGCGCGTAGATCAGCCAGACGCAGATATAGCCGCCCAGGCCGAAGAACACGACGCTGCCGAAATTGATGTAGCCGGTATAGCCCAGCATGATGTTGAGGTTGGACGCCAGCGTGATGTAGACGCAGGCCAGCACCAGGCTTTCGCGCAGCTCGACATTGTTGCCGATCACGGGCAGGCCGGCGAAGGCGGCGATGACGAGCGCGATGATCCAGAAAAACGGCCGCCGCAACATCTAGAGCGCTCCGCGCCGCGACGCGAAAATGCCATTCGGGAAGGCGATCAGCACCAGCACGAACAGGGCAAATTCGATCACCAGCGTCCAGCTCACCGGCACGAACGGCGTCACCGCGCCTTCCAGCACGCCCAAGGCGACGCCGCCCAGAAGCGCGCCGACCGGATTGCCGAAGCCGCCAAGCACGGTGACGATGAAGCCTTTGAGCTGATAGCTGTCGCCGGACAGGATGGTGAACGGAAACAGCGTGCCGATCAGCGTGCCGGCGACGCCGGCCAGTGCCACGCCGGTGCCGACGGCAATGGCGAGGAGCCGCGTAGTCGGAATGCCGACCAGCTCGGCGGCTTCGCGGTTATTGGCGACGGCGCGCAGCGCTTTGCCGGTCCGCGTATACTGCAGGAAAGCATAGAGCCCGGCAGCGATCACCGCCGACAGCACGGCGGCGAGGATATGGGCGCCCGGAAACGTATAGCGGCCGAGCGAAACGCCGGGCAGCGACACCTCGACATTGAACAGCGCCGTGCCCCACACCGCGGTGCCGATGCCGATCAAGATGAGGTTGACCGAAAAGGTCGACAACAGGCTCATCAGCGGCGGTCGCCCGACCATGCGGTGGATGGCGATCCAGTACAGCGCCACGCCGACAAAAAAGCCGCCGATCAACACCGGCGGCAAAGTCAGATACGGCGATATGCCGAGTGCGTTGACCAGCAGATAAAGCCCCATCATGCCGGCGACGACCATGGTGCCGTGCGTGAGGTTGATGACGTCCATGACGCCCCAGATGAGCGTCAGGCCCATGGCGGCCAGTCCGTAGACCAGCCCCACCAGCACGCCGTCGATGATCGAAGCGAGGATGCCGAGCATAGGAGTTTTATGGAAGCGGGGCCGGCAGCTGCGCCGGCCCCTGGTTTGTTATTGAGTAGCCGAAATCGGATACAGGATATCCGCCGACTTCGCCTCCAGCGGCCAGATCACCTGACGGCCGAGCTTGCCGTTCGTGTTCTGCCATTGCGCCAGCACCATCTTGTGGGCGTCTTGCAGCCCATGATGGCCCGGATCGGTCATGAATTTAACATGGCCGAAGAAGGTCGTGATGTCGGTTGAGTTGAGCGCCGCCGTCACCTTTTCCGGATCGATCGAACCCGCCTGCTCGATGGCGTGCTGCAGCACCACGCCGCAAGTGTAGCCGGACGCCGCGTGGTAATCGGCCTTGGCGTGGAACTTGTCCTGGAACGCCTTGGCGAATTCCGCGGTGGTCGGACCGAATTGCGGCTTGTAGTTGACCTGCAGCTCCCACTGCGACGGCACCGACACGCCGAGCGCGGAAGGACCGAGCTCGCCGAACTTGTCGTCGGCCGGCGCCACCAGGATGGAGATCCACTTCATGCCGGCCTTCTGGTCGTGCATCTGGCGCGCCAGCGTGGCGCCGTCGGAATAATGGCCGCCGCCCATGAAGGCGTCGGCATTCGACGAGATGATCTTGTTGACGATCGGGCCGAAATCCGTGGTCGACGGCGCGTAGGATTCGTCCATCACCACTTGCAGGCCGGCCGCGATGGCCTGCTGCTTGGCCGCGGTCAGCACCGCCTTGGAGAACGGATCGTCGGAATAGACCATCGCGATCTTGGCGTGCGGGTCCTTGGACTTGAGCGCTTCCACCGCCCCGGAGAGGTAGTGGCTGGCCGAGGTGATGACCATGAACAGATATTTGTTGCCGAGCTCGAACGGCTTCTCTTCGGCGCCGCCGCTATCGAGCATGATCTTGCCGTACTGCTCGGAAATGACGGCTGCCGGCGCGGTCAGCCCGGACGAATAGGGGCTGAACAGGAAGTTGGCTTTGTCCTCGTTGATCAGGCGGGTGTAGAGCTGCTGGACGCGGCCGCCGACCGACTGATCGTCATAGGAGACGAATTTCACCTTGTAGCTCTTGCCGCCTGCCTTGATGCCACCGGCGGCATTGACCTCGTCGCGCCAGAACTCGTAGCCGCGCTGCTGGCCCAAGGAATCGACGTTCAGCGGACCGGTCTGCGAATCGGTAAATCCGATGGTGATGGTGTCACTTGAGTTATTTTGGGCGAAGGCCGGTGCGGCGAACAACGTCACCGCGGCGGCCAATAGGCAAAGCCGTTTCATTAAGTTCCTCCCTGGACGTTCCCTTGGAACGATAACCAATCAACGATAGCCAGTCGATCAAGCGGCCGCGCCAAAATATTATTTGGTAAAGCCGCCCGATAACCCCCACATTAGCAAGAACCATCGCACAATCCGCCGGGAAAGGCCATCCGCGACAAAATCGCGCGCAGGAGCCTTATCGTCGCGATTTCCTGTGCTAGGCTTAAGCTCAATCAAAAGGGCCGTCTGGCGCTCCGCTCAAATCGGCGGCCTTCGGGGGAGGAAATCATCATGCGCATTGCGCGCTTTGCGTTCGCTTCGGCGCTGTTTGTTACATTAAATATTGCGCTCGCCATGGTCCTGGGGATGACCGGTGCGGCGCAGGCCCAGACCAAGGTGACGATCGGCAAGGTCGTCGGCGGCGACGGCTTCCATATTCCGACCTACGTGGCGCTCGACCGGGGCTTCTTCAAAGCCGAGGGGCTCGACGTCACGCTGGTCGAATTGCAGCCCGCCGCCCAGGTCGCCGCCGTTTTATCCGGTAATCTCGACTGCGCCCCGATCCCCTCGGGCGGCGCGCAGGCGGCGCTGCGCGGCGCCAAGATCACCTACATTGTCGGCGAGTCGCTCAAATCGCAATGGACGATCACCTCGCGCCAAGACATCGCCAAGCCGCAAGACCTCGAAGGCAAGACTTTGGGCCTCGGCCGCCCCGGCGGCGCCGACTACGACGAGGCGCAGGCGGTGCTGCACCGCTTCTTCCACATGGACGCCGGCAAGGACTACAAGGTCATCTCGTTCCAGGGCGAGGCCGAGCGCATCGCCGCCATGACCAATAACGACATTCAGGGAGCGTCGCTGTCCATCCCGCTCGCGGTCGTGGCGGAAAAGGCCGGGCTCAAGGTGCTGCTGCGCACCGGCGATTACATTCCGCGCGCCGGCGGCACCATCTGGTGCATGCAAAGCTTTGTCACCCAGCATCCCGAGACGGTGAAGAAAATCATCCGCGCCATCGCCAAGGCGATCATGTATTTCCGCACCAACAAGGAAGGCTCGATCAAGGTGATGGAGCATCAAATCGGCAGCATCAAATCCGATGACGAAGCCGCCGCCATCTGGGATCAGCTGCACGATTCCTACGGCGCCGAGGTGCCGAAGGATCTGTTCGCCGATATTCTGGAATCGCGCCGCCAGACCATGATCGCGGCGCGGCAATGGCCGGCGGACAAGCCGCTGCCCGACCCCGAGCAGTTCCTCGCCCGCAATCTCCTCGACTCGACGCTCAAAGAGATGAATTACGTGCCGGCCAATCTGGCCGCGCCGACGAAGGGGAATTAGAGATGTAACGATCCCGGATCTGCGGTGCACCGCTAGCGCGCTGCACCGCGTCCGGAAAACGCGCTAATCCGCATTGACGTGCTGCGGCCGCCAGCGGCTGAAATGTTTTTCGAGAAGCTTAACCAGCCCGGTCATGACCAGCGACAGGGCGGCGAACACGATCAGGCCGGCGAACACCACGTCGACCCTGAACTCGCTGGCCGCGCGCACCATGACCACGCCGAGCCCGTCCTGCGCGCCGAAGAATTCCGCCACCACGACGCCGAGCACGGCGCGGCCGATCGCCAGCCGCAAGCCGACGATGATGAACGGCAGCGCGTTGGGCACGACCACGAGCCGGGCAATGTCCCATTCATTGGCGCCGAACGAACGCACCACATTGACCAGAAGCCGGTCGGCATGGCGCACGCCCTCGTAGGTGTTGATCAAAAGCGGAAACAGCGCGCCGAGAAAGACGATGGCGACTTTCGACCACAGACCGAGCCCGAACCACAGCATCAACAGCGGCAGGAAGACCAGCCGCGGCGTGGCGTTGAACGCGGTGATGAACGGATCGCACATCGCCGACAGCACGCGCGAGCGGCCAAGCAGCACGCCGAGCGGCAGGCCGACAAGGATGGAAAGCCCAAGCCCGGTGACGAACGCCTCGGCACTCACCGCAAGCGGCTCCCAGATCGATCCGGTGGCGAACATTTGCCACAGCGTGCCGGCGATAGCGCTCGGCACCGTGAAAAACAGCTTGGTGCCAGCTTTCATCGGCACGATATCGGGCAGGAATTGCCACAAAAGGAGCATCGCGACGATGCTGCCGGTGCCGAGCGCCGCCGGTTCGATGCGCCGCCACAGCCGCTTGCCCGGTGCGGGGCCCTCGCCGCCGGCGGCAGCGGCGCCCATGACGTCGACGGTTTGCATTTGCGTCATCGCTATTGCCCCGCGCGCCAGGGGAAGGCCGTGCGCTCGGCGAAGCGGATGCCTTCGGTCAAGATCACGGCGATCGCCATCACGGTAAGAATGCAGCCGAACATTTTGTCGATGGCGAACAGATCGCCGAAACGGGAAATGGCGAAGCCGATGCCCTCGGAGGCGGCGAAGAATTCGCCGACCAAAACGCCGATCAAGGCGCGGCCGACGGCGATGCGGGACGCGGCGACCACATAAGGCAGCACGCTCGGCAGCATGATCTTGCGGTAAAGATCCCATTCGCCGCCGCCGAGCGAGCGCACCACGTCGACCAGCCGGCGGTCCAGCGCGCGCACCCCGGCGCAGGCGTTAAAGATGAACGGAAACACCGATAGCGAAAAAACGATGATGGTCTTGCCCGGAATGCCGACGCCGAAGAAGATCACCAGGAGCGGCGCCAGCGCCACCAGCGGACTGGCGTAGAAGATCGTCATCAAGGGATCGAGCGCATAGCCGACGCGCGGCCGCCAGCCCATCACCATGCCGAGCGGCACGCCGATCGCGACCGCCGCGGCGAGGCCCAAGAAGAACGGCACCGCGCTGACCGCGAGATCGTGGAATAGATCGCCGCTCTCGACCATATCGAGGTAGCCGGCCGCGATCAGGCTCGGCTTGCTCATGAACAAAGGATCAAGCGGCACAAACAGAAAGATCGCCTGCCAGGCGGCGAAGAACGCCGCCACCGCCAGCGCGCCGAGCAGAAAATTGCGGTAGCGCGCGATCAATGTCGGACGAATGATTGTCTCGGTTGCCATCGGTTAAACCAACACGATTTTCGCTTGCGATGACCTGTCATGGTCCGCGAAAGCGGACCATCCAGTAATCACCAACGCATCCGGAATTACTGGATCATCCGCTTTCGCGGATGATGACATGGGAGAACGGGTCGTTCTGAGTGCAATTGATATCATTTGCGCACTGATCAGTTGCCTAAACCGCGATCTCGTCCTTGAGCGTGTTCCAGATTTCGAGCTTGAGCTCGTTGAAGGCCGGCGTCACCCGCATCTCGTATTCGCGTGGCCGCGGCAGATCGATGGCAAATGTCTTCTTGGCCCGGCCGGGCCGCTTGCTCATCACCATGACCCGGTCGGACAGATAGATCGCCTCGTCGATCTGATGGGTGACGAACAGCACTGTT
Source organism: Xanthobacteraceae bacterium (assembly GCA_049288525.1). Classification (GTDB taxonomy): domain Bacteria; phylum Pseudomonadota; class Alphaproteobacteria; order Rhizobiales; family Xanthobacteraceae; genus BOG-931. The sequence goes on along the minus strand of JBAQHW010000449.1, from coordinate 1,964 downwards.
TTCTTCGCCTCGCGCCAAATCCGCAGCAGCTCCACCTGCATCAGATCGCGGGTCTGCGCGTCGAGCGCGGCGAACGGCTCGTCCATCAACAGCACGTCGGGATCGGTGGCGAGCGCGCGCGCCAGCCCGACGCGCTGTTTCATGCCGCCGGACAATTCGTGCGGATAATGGCTCTCGAAGCCGGCAAGCCCGACCAGCGCGATCAGCCGGTCGGCGACGGCGTGGCGTTTAGCGGCCGGCACTTTTTTCAATTCGAGGCCGAGCTCGATATTGTGGCGCACCGTGCGCCACGGCAAGAGCCCGAACTCCTGGAACACCATGGCGCGGTCGCCGCCGGGGCCGGCGATCTTTTTGCCTTTCAGCGAGAGCTCGCCGGAATCCGGCTTAATCAGGCCAAGCAGGATATTGAGGAAGGTGCTTTTGCCGCAGCCGGACGGGCCGACGATCGACAGAAACTCGCCCTCCTCGACCTCGATATCGAAGTTGCCGAGCGCGCGCAGCGGCGCGCGGTTTGCCGGACGAAATGTCAAATTGACGTTGCGCGCCTGGATATAGGCTGCCATCGCTCCCCGTCCGCCGGATTCCGGCCTGCTTCGCGTAGTTTTGCCTCACTCAAGCACACCGCGGGCGAATGTCCAGAGCGCAGGCCGGCCCCCGAAACAATCGGAATGAACCGGGCGCCCCCCGTAGCCGTTGTCTCAATGAAAACCGAAATTGGAGGCAGGAATGACTATTGCTAATCCGGAACTTTGGGGCTTCGGCGTCGCCACGCTGATTTTATTATTCGGCCTGGCCTATGGCGTCTGGAAAGCAGGCTGGCTGTCGCCACGCGAAAAAGCGCGAACCGATGCCGCCACGCTGGATATGCAACGTCGCGAGGGCATGCGCTGAGCGTTCGGCGCGGCGTGGTTCGCTTTCGCCGGGCTTGACGGCAGACGCTCGCGGAACGGGTGACGCAATGCAGCTTGCACCCTATATGCAGGGTGCAGTCGTCATCCCTGCCCGGTCGATCGTCCGATGAAGCATCCCGTTCGCAACGACTTTGCCGCCGCCGTCGCCGAGGCCGGCGTGACAGTTACATTCAAGCCGACGCAAAGCATCTATAGCTTTTACCGGCTCGCCGGCGGCGACGACGTTGCGCGCCTGAGTCCGGTCTCGCCGCAAGCCGTCCGCCATGCGGAAGCAAGCGGCGATACCGCGGACTACCCCGCCGATGAAGTTGAGGCGATGGCGCAGAATATCGCGTCAGAAGCCGCCGCGTCGATATGGTCCATTCAAGACGAGGAACAAGCCGATAAACTAACGACGGTGCGCCCCACCCCGGTTGTCGGGGATGAGGGAGATTGAAAGCAGCACATGGGCATTGTTCCAATAACGCCCCCTGGCGCGCCGGGCATCGCGCCGCGCTGGACCTCGAGCGCCAAAAGCGCGGTGGGGACGGCGGCGGACGGAAGCGCTCGCGTCTGGTTCACGATGAGCCACGGCATTCTCAACGAAATCTATGCCCAGCGTTTGGACACCGCCTGCATCCGCGATTTTGGTTTCATCGTCACCGCGCAAGACTATTTTTCCGAGGATAAACGTGACGCGGATCATAGCGGCGGGTGGGTGGAGGACGGCATTCCAGCCATCCGCGTGATCAGCACGGCACGCGACGGCCGCTACCGCATCACCAAGACCGTGCTGTGCGATCCGGAACGCGATGTCGTCCTGCAAGAGATCGTGTTCGAGGCGCTTGTCGGCGCCGCGTCCGACTATTCCGTTCACGCCATCATTGCTCCGCATCTCGTCAATGCCGGTGCCGACAACACCGCATGGTATGACGATTACAAAGGGCGCGCGATGTTGTTTGCCGAGGGCCGCGGCACGGTGCTTGCGGTTGCCTCCTCCGTGCCGTGGCTCGCACGTTCGGCCGGTTATGTCGGCATTTCCGACGGCTGGCAGACGCTGTCGCGCGGCGAGGG
>JBAQHW010000448.1:0-8161 GCA_049288525.1 Xanthobacteraceae bacterium | reverse complement strand
TCCTCGACCTGGTCATCAAGGACGAAGCGCGTCATGTCGCTTTCGGCAAAATCGCGTTGCGCCGTCATATCGAGGAGATCGACGCCGACAATCGCGCCGCGCTCCATGATTTCACGCTCGACCTGGTAAAAGCATTTCGCAACTGGGGCACGGAGCCCGAAGATCTGATCAACAACGCCGGCGTGATGATCGATGACGGCGTCGATCCCACCGACATGATCGCCGCCATCCGAAAGAGCAGCAGCGAAGGCCGTCCCTTGGACCTGTCGCGCGGTATGCGCTACGCGTTCAGCGCATTCATCCTGCCCAATCTCGAACAGATCGGCCTGATCTCGTCGTCAGTGGCGGCGGAGATTTGCGCCACGATGCCGGCCGCAGGCGATGACCTGGCCGCGCTCGACCGACTGCGAGAGGAACTGATGCGGTGAGCCTGACCGGCTGCCCGTCCGGCGCTGCCGCCGCACCCGCGCAACGGGCGGCGGAGCGGGTCGAACTCATGGCCTTGCTGTGGCAGATGCTCGACGGCGAAGCCGCTTATTGCGTCAATCCCCGTTTGCTCATGGCGACGCGTTTCGTGCCGGAACTGCAAGCCGTCCCCGCGACCGGCCAATTGCGCGAGCTGCGTCGGACCACCAGCCGAGACAGTGTGATCAAAGGCCTGGTGACCGCAGCTCATGTTTCCGCCGCCAATGGGCCGCCGATAGTGATCGAGATTGCCGACTTGGCTGCCTCACTCGACGCTCTGTCCGATCAGTGGGACGCCCTGCTCGGGGGGCTGGCCGCGCCGTTGACGGCCGCTTATCGGCAGATGCGGGAGTTGGCGGCGCCGCTCTCTGCCGGGATGAATCCGGCTGCGGACATGACTGCGGTCACCGGCGAGCACGATCCGCTGGAGCTTGTGGTTCTGCCCAGCCTGTTTCTGCCGCCACCGCAGAACGGGCGGCACAGCGTGCTGGTCGATGCGCCGGCACACGGTGCGGTGGCGTATCTTCATTTCGGTTACCCGCTCGACGACGATCCGTTGCAGTTCGGCATCAACCGCTACTGGCTGTTGGGCGGGGCCTGGCACTACGCGGTGAACCGCTTCATCGAGCGCCATTGGCCGGCGATGGCGGCCGAACTGCGGGCGATGCCGGAGCTAAAATCGGCCTTGACGACGGCGCTCGCCGAGCACCGCGAAACAGTGATCTGGCCACAGGTGGTGGCCGAACATGTCAGCATCGCCGTCAAATGTCTGCTGTGCGACTATGCGGAGATGCCGCAGATGGTGCATCTCAGCTTCGCCCGCACGCAGGGCCTGGCTTTCTTCGGCTGGTTTCGGGACTGGATGACCGAACTCGCTCGCCACCCGGACAGTTTCACCGCGGAGTTTCGTCGCCTGCCGCAAGCGATGCAGTCCCGGCAGGATGAGATGGTCGCAGTCGCGGCGGCCACGCCCAGCGGACCGGTCTCGCTTAATTTTGCGCTGGCATCGCGCGCGCACCGGCCGATCATCGTCCTGCCCGATCACTGGAACGAGAGCTTGCGCGAGCGGATCAGCCGGCGCTGGTCGCTTGTCGCCGGGGAAATTCTGCGTGCCAGCGAATGGTGCCGAATCCCCGATCCGGCGGCGGCTTCGCTCATTGCCTTCGGTCAAGTCGGCCGCGACGTGATGATCGATGAACTGCTCACCCGCCGCGGTCTGACGCTCGAAGAGACGGCGGAAGGCGGCGATTTGCTGGTTTCGCTGTTCCCACCCGAGCGGGCGCGCAAGCCGTGGCAGATTGCCATCGCCGTGCACGATCCTGAAGTCGCCGGCAACTTCTCGGCCGAACACGTCATGGGACTGTTCCACTCGACCGCCCGCTTCGCCGGCTACCGCTTCGTCGAGGGCGACGGGATGGCGCTGAGCCTGTGATCGCGCGGCGCCGAGAGGCGTTGATTAGCCGTTCCACACTTCGCTAAATTGCGCCGCCACCAGCCGGTCGTAGGCAAGCGGCTCGGCCGATAGCCCATTGGCCGTGGCGAAGGCGTTGATGCCGTCGACGGCCTCCCCCGAAATCGCCGCATCGTAAAACGGTGCGTCCCGCGCGATCAGCCCGGCGATCAACGAAGCCGCTTCCGGCGCGAATAGCCGCTCGCCGATTGACGTTGCGCGCGACGGATCGGCTTTGAGCGCCCGCTGCGCCTTCACGATGGCCCGCACCGCACCGGTGGCGATCTCCGGCCGCTCCGCGATCAACCGCTCGGTCGTGGTCAGCGCCGCAAAGTTGTAGAACCGCGCGTCCGGCGGCCCATCGCCGCGGCGCAAATCGAGGTGCAGCTTGGCAAGCCCAAGCTTTTCGCCGAGCGCCAGCCGCATGCCGTTGCCCCAATAGGCGTCGGCGACATTTTGCCGGAGCGCCTCGACGCCGACGCGATATTTGAGATGCTCGTCCCTGGTGGCGGGAAGCGGCACGATCGCCACTCGATCCCGTTCGACATCGATGCCGGACTGCCGCAACAGATGACGCAGCCCGACTTCGGGAAAGGCCGTCGAGGATGAAATGCGCAAGCCTTTGAGCGCGTCGAGATCGCCGCGCCGGACGGCAAGATCGGCGCGGACCGCCAGAAACCAGTAGGAATATTGCGCCAGCGCACAGAGCAACCGCACGCCCTGCCAGGCCGGAAAGGCGCGGGTCGCCATATAAGCCGGCCCACCGAGGAAATGCACGTCGCCGCTGCGCAACCGCTCCGGCCCATGGAGTGCGCCATAGGCGCGCTCCACTTCGATTTCGATGCCCTCTTCCCTGAAAAAACCGAGCTCGACGGCGGCGGTGGCGACGAAATACGACGGCGAGTCGAGGTCGGCGACACAAAGTCGGAACATCAAGCGGCGCCCCCGAACCGACTTCAATGCTCTTTGAGCGCCCGCTTGCGCCACAGCGCCCACGGCCGCGCCGAGGCGCGCAGCATCGCGTCGTTCGCCGTCAAAGCTTCGGCGCGGCTCATGAAATTGATTGGGCCGCCGATGGTAATGGCGGCAAGCTGCTGGCGCGCATTGACCTCGGTGTAGTAGGCGCGGAACACCGCATTCGGCAGCGACGGTCCGACCACGCTGTCGCCGTGGCCGCGCATCAGCACGACGGCGGCCTCCTTGCCAAGCTTCTTGGCGAGGTCCTTGCCCAGTTCCGGCGTCAGGATCATCAGATCGGTGCCGTCGCCGGCAGCTTTGCGGATCTCGAACAGCGGCGCGCCCAGGCCGAGGAAGCCGGCATTGTGCAGGAGCGGCTGCAGTTTGGCGCGCGTCACCGTGAACGGCACCACGGTCGGCGAATGGCTGTGCACCACGGCGTTGACATCGGGCCGCGCCTTGTAGATTTCGCCGTGGATGAAGCGTTCGCGGTACAGCAGCTTGCCGTCGTCCTTGGGATCGAGCGTCTGGCTGTCGAGATCGAGCAGCAAAATGTCGGCCGCCGTCACCGATTCCGGCGCGATCGAGCGCGACATCAGGTAGCGGTGGGGATCGCGCGGATCGCGCAGACTGACATGGCCGAAGGCATCGAGCACGCCGAGCCGCGCCAGCGTGCGGTTGGCCGCGACCAGATCGTCGACAAGCTCGCGATCGAGCCGAAAATTCCCGCTGCCGCGCCGCGCCGCCGGGCGTGCCGGTTTCGATTTTGCCTTCATGTCAGGATTGTTCCGCCGATCGAGACTACTGCGACGATAGCGGCTTTGCCGGCGCCCCGGAAGGGCGGCAAGGACCGGGTCAAACAACCCGGTCAAACAACCCGCCCACGTGCCGCCATAATTCGTTAACGAGCCGTTAGGGTTAACGTTCTATTGCTGCTCGACCCCGCGGCACTCGTGTGTGCCTGCCTAGCCTGCAGCTATCCGGCAGCAATCGAGATGCGTTCGACCCGATCCCGATTTACACGCCTGTTCGCCTCGGCCGCGCTGCTTGGCGCCGTCGGCGCGGCGGTTGCGGGATGCCAGACCACGCAGAGCGCCGATACCACCGGTTCGCTGACGCTGGCGTCCGCCACCCGTCCGGATGCCGATTGGCAGCATGATATCCAAGTCTATGGCCCGCAATATCGCGCCGATCCGTCCAAAGTCGAGACGGCGCTGCGCTACGCCCAGGCGTTGCGCGCGACCGGACAAAGCGCGCAAGCGGTCGCCGTTCTCGGAGAGTTGGCGATGCACAATCCGACCAACAGGGTCGTGCTCGGCGAATACGGCCGGGCGCTCGCCGACACCGGTCAATACGAGCAGGCGCTGTCGGTTTTCGACCGCGCCCACACGCCCGACCAGCCCGACTGGCGGATTCTGTCCGCGCAGGGGGCGGTACTCGACCAGATGGGACGGCATCAGGACGCGCAGCGCCACTATCTCACTGCGCTGAAGATCGTACCCAACGAACCGTCGGTGCTTTCCAATCTCGGGCTGTCTTACGCGCTGTCGAAGGATCTCAAGGACGCCGAGAGGACTCTGCGGCTCGCCGTCGCCCAGAACTCCGCCGATCCGCGCGTGCGGCAAAATCTGGCGCTGGTGGTCGGTCTCGAGGGCCGCTTCGCCGAAGCCGAACAGATCGTGCGCGCCGATCTGCCGCCCGACCAGGCGGCCGCCAATGTCGCCTATCTGCGGCAGATGCTGGCGCACAAGGGCAACGGCCGGCCGCTGACCAATCAAGCCGCCCGCTTCAGCGACGGCGCCAGCTGATCGGCCGACGGCCCCTCTATTGCAATGCCATCACGCGGATGGCGGCAGGGCCGAGAATGACGACGAACAGCACCGGCAGAAAGAATACGATCATCGGCACCGTCAGCTTGGGCGGCAGACCGGCGGCCTTTTTCTCGGCCTCGGCCATGCGCATGTCGCGATTTTCCTGCGCCAAAACGCGTAACGTCGTCGCCAGTGGCGTGCCGTAACGCTCCGATTGCTGCAAAGCCAGGCACACCGCCTTGACGCCTTCGAGGCCGGTGCGCCGCGCCAGATTTTCATAGGCCTGGCGGCGATCCGGCAGATACGACAATTCCGCCGTGGTCAGCGTGAATTCCTCGGCGAGCGCCACCGATTGGGTGCCGACTTCCTCGCTCACCTTGCGGAACGCCGCCTCGATCGACATTCCGGATTCGACGCAGATCAGCAAGAGGTCAAGCGCATCGGGAAATGCCCGTTTGATCGACACCTGCCGCCGCGAAATCTTATTTTTCAGGAACAAGTTCGGGCTGTGCATGCCCAGATAGGCGCAGCCGATGCAGACGGCGACCTTCACCATCGGCGGGTAGTCGAGCTTGAGCACGACGAAAATATAGAACAGCGAGCCCAGCAGCATGACCACCGGCATGGTCATGCGGAAGAACAGATAGGTGACGTAAGGGGCCTGCCCGCGAAAGCCGGCCTGGACCAAAAGGATGCGCGCTTCCTCCTGGCCGACCCACTTCGACAAGTTGAAATTGTCGACGGCGCGTTTCATGTACATTTTCGGCGACTGGCGCAGCGAAACCTTGCTGTTTTGCACCAGCCTTTCCCGCTCGCGCTGCCGGATCTTGTCGCGCTCGAGCGCCACCGCCTTCATACGCTTCGAAAGATTGTCGGTGGACAGAAGCGGCATGGCCAAGGTGAGCACCGTGGCGCCGGTGGCGACCGCGGCGAAGATCATGATCAAGGCCTGGGCATCGAGATATGAGGTGACGAAAGACATCATGAACGCGCTGCCCTAGAAATCGAAATTGATCATTTTGCGCATGACCAGGATGCCGCACAGCATCCAGGCGGCGGAGCAGCCCAGCATCACGCGGCCGAGCGGCGCGGTCCACAACAGGTCGATGTAGTTCGGGCTGGTGAGCCAAACCAGCGTCATGACCGCGATCGGCAGCGCGCCGATAATGCTCGCGGACGCCTTGGCCTCCTGCGACATGGCCTGAATCTTGGCCTTCATCTTTTTGCGATCGCGCAGCACCCGTGACAGATTGCCCAAAGCTTCGGAGAGATTGCCGCCGGCGCGCTGCTGGATCGACACCACGATGCCGAAGAAGTTGGCCTCCGGCACCGGCATATTGTCATAGAGCTTGAGCGCCGCTTCGCCGATCGGCATGCCGATCGTCTGCGTCTCGATGACCGTGCGGAACTCGCTGCGCACCGGCTCTTCGGCGTCGACCGCGATCAGCTTGAGGCTGTCGAGCAACGGCAGGCCGGCCTTGATGCCGCGGACGATAACGTCCACGGCATCTGGAAGGTGCTTCAGGAATTTCGCCTCCCGCCGCTTTTTCAAAAAGCTCAGAATCCAGAACGGCAGACCGCAACCAGCGGCGAAGCCGACAGCGAGCGCCTCTATCAGGCCGCGTTCCAGGATGAACGTGAAAAGGAATCCGCCGACCCCGAGCGTGCCTGCAGTGATCATGAACCGCCGTTTCGACCACGACAAACCTGCTTGTTTGAGCCGTTCGTTCAGCGGCGGACGGCGGTTTTTTTTGCGCCGCTCGTCGATTTGCTTCAGCGTGCCTTCAACCTGCTCCCGGCGCGATTTGCCGGCGGTGCCGCGCACCGGGCGCGCCGCAATGGGCTCGGCGTGCGCTACGCTCGCCATGCGCCGTTCGGCTTTCTTCTCGCCGGAAAGATATGGATAGACGAAAACCCAGACCACGCCGCCGATCGCGAGCGCCACCAGGAAGAACAAGCCCATCGAGCCCATGTCTCACTCACTCCACATACGTCACCGAGGGGCCCGCGCCGCTCGTTCAGGCCCTGACTTGATCGTCGACGGCTTCCGCCGCGTCGAGCGCGGCTGCGAGACGCGCCTCGTCGCCGTAGTAACGCGCGCGTTCCCAGAATTTCGGACGGCCGATGCCGGTCGAGCGATGCCGGCCGATCAGGTTGCCGTTGGCATCCTCGCCGAGGATGTCGTACAGGAAGATATCCTGGGTGATGATGACGTCGCCTTCCAAGCCCATCACTTCGGTGATGTGAGTGATGCGGCGCGAACCGTCGCGCAAGCGCGCCGCTTGGACGACGACGTCGACGGATGCGCATATCATCTCGCGGATGGTGCGCGACGGCAGCGTAAAGCCACCCATGGTGATCATCGACTCCAGGCGGGAGAGCCCCTCGCGCGGCGAATTGGCGTGCAACGTCCCCATTGAGCCGTCGTGGCCGGTGTTCATCGCTTGCAGCAAGTCGAAAGCTTCGGGACCGCGCACTTCGCCGACGATGATGCGCTCCGGCCGCATGCGCAGGCAGTTCTTTACCAGATCGCGCATCGTGATCTGGCCTTCGCCTTCCAGGTTCGGCGGCCGGGTTTCCAGCCGCACCACATGCGGCTGCTGCAGTTGCAGTTCGGCGGCGTCCTCGCAGGTGATGATGCGTTCGTTGTCCTCGATGTAACGGGTCAGGCAATTGAGGAGCGTCGTCTTGCCTGAGCCGGTTCCGCCGGAGATCAGCACGTTGGCGCGGCAGCGGCCGATGATTCTCAGGATTTCCCCGCCTTCCCGCGAGATCGAGCCGTATCTCTCCAATTGCTCCAGCGTCAGCTTGTCTTTTTTGAATTTGCGGATGGTCAGCGCCGGGCCGTCGATCGACAGCGGCGGCACGATGGCGTTGACGCGCGAGCCGTCAGGCAGGCGCGCGTCGCAGATCGGTGAGGATTCGTCGACGCGCCGGCCGACCTGGCTAACGATGCGCTGACAGATGTTCAAAAGCTGCTGATTGTCGCGGAAGCGTATGCCGGTCTTCTGAATCTTGCCGGCGACTTCGATGTAAACCGTGCCGGAGCCGTTGACCATGATGTCGGCGATGTCGTCGCGCGCCAATAGCGGCTCGAGCGGCCCGTAGCCCAGCACGTCGTTGCAGATATCGTCGAGCAGGTCTTCCTGCTCGGAAATCGACATTACGATGTTTTTGATCGCAATGATTTCGTTGACGATATCGCGGATTTCCTCGCGCGCGGAATCGGCATCGAGCTTGGCGAGCTGGGCGAGATCGATCGCCTCGATCAGCGCGCCGAAGATGGTGCCTTTGACCTCGTAATAGGACTCCGAGCGGCGCGAATCGACCGCCGAAGGCGTCTGTTGCTGCGCGTTGGGCGCTCCGCCGACATTGGGCTTGCCGGTGGGCGCGCCGATGATCGGGGCGCCGAGGCCGGCCGAGGGAAATGGCGTACGCCCGGCCTCCGAGGCCGCGCCGGGAGGCGGCGGCGGCGCGG
>JBAQHW010000447.1:0-3927 GCA_049288525.1 Xanthobacteraceae bacterium | reverse complement strand
CGGCGCGGCTCTCGTTGCCGCCGGCGGCGCGATAGGCGCCGGCGAGATAGCGCACCGCATAGGTCATATTGGTCTGCGCATCGAGGAGTCCTGAGGCCGATCCGGTGTAGCCCATGGCGCGCGCGGTGCCGAGCCTGATCTGCATCAAGCCATAATTGCCGCGGCTCACCGCGCGCGGGTTGCCGCCGCTTTCGCGCTTGATCACGCGCTCGACCAGCGACACCGGAATGCCGGCCGCGCTCGCCTGTTGCACCGCCATGCCGCCGATCTGCGAATCTCCGCCAAACCCTGTCCGCTGGTTCCAGCTATTGGACTGCCAGTTCGCGCGCCAGCCGTTGGATTGCCAATTTGAGTTCCGATTATTCTCCGCCCATCGATTGCCGGCGAAGCGGTGATTGGCCATGACGCGGCGATGCTCCGTGACACGGTCATTGTCCGTGATGCGGTCTTGCTGCCAGTCATCGGGCCAAGCCCACGGCCGCAAGCCCTGGCGATAGGAGACCGCAACGTCATTGGCGCGCAGCGGCACGCGGTGCCGCCGGGCGAAGTGATAATGACGATGATTATAGGCATGGGACCGCGCCGACGCCGGACCGGTTACGGCAATCGCCGCAACCGCGGCAACGCACAGCACAAGAGTTCCCGGCCGGCCCAAGCCGCCGGCGATACGCCAACAACGCATTTTGTGACTCCGTTAGAGCCCTCACCGCGGACGCGTTGTGTCGAGCGAATCCGGCCTCGCGTCGTTCGTTTGGTGATCGATGAAAGGTGATGTCGTGGCGAGGGAACGTGAACTTCAGCGGCTTAATGGTCGCCTGAAATAAAAAGTGACCGCTGTGGCGTGGAACGGACTGCCTCTTGCGTGCGGGGCGTCGCGGAACAATAAAAAACCAAAAGGCAAAACAAAAAGGCAAAAAGGAATATCGAAATCCGTCCGTGGCGAGCCCGCGGGCGCGACCGCGCGAACAATGCTTATTCCGGAAATCGTTTTTGCGACGTGGTTGTCGCCAGCACCGTGCCGTCTTGCGCCAGCGCCCTGATGACGAATTCGTAGGTATGCACCTCGCCCGGCGGCGGCGCCGGGCCGACGAAGCCGGTGGCGAACGCGCCGCACGGCACTTCGCTCTGGCCGCGATAGCCGACCGTGCCGCCGCCATGACGAAACGCCGGCTTGTCGAGATCGGTCATGGCGAATTGCAATGTCACCGTTCCGGCCGGCACGTCGCTGAGCTGGAAATTCGGCGAGCCCGAGCACCAGGCGAAGCTCGCGGAAAAGGCATAAGCGCACGATGCGCCCGCGATCTGTGTGGTGGCCAGCGCGGCAATGACGAGTGCCGCGGCGCGGCCGATCAGACGCGCGGTGGGCATGGTGGATTCTCCGACAGCGATCATCGTCTGCGTCACGCTATCACGGCGCGCTCGCTTTCGCTGTGACTGTGCGGAGAGCGTTCAGCCGGGCGGTGCGTCGTCCGGCCATTGCAGCGCGGCCACTTGGGCGCCGGCTTCGAGCGCGGCGCTTTCCAGGAGGAAGCCGAGCGTCGTGAGGCCGGCGGCGCGCGCCCACTTGGCCATGCCGAGCGCTTCCATGCCGATCTCTTCGGCGATGCGGGCGGTGTTGAAGGAGGTGGGTTTGTCGGCCGGCTTGACGCCGGCAGGCTCCGGCGAATGGCTGTGTTTTTGCCGACTCATGGCCGCTCTCGTCGCTGTTATTACCCCTGGACTCACCATCGCGGCATTACCCGCAAAGGTTGTTCTATAGTGAGTGATTATCATTGATTGTCAATGGAGCTAGTTCGCAACTCAAAGAATGTAAAGGATTTCAATGGCTTGCATTTGGCGGCCAGTTCACTTAAGCGCTGGGGTCATCCCGTTCGGTTGACGTGACGGCGCATGGCCAAACGATCGAGCCCCCTTAAAGCGCGATTTCCCCGTCTGCGAAAGATCAGGCAAGAGCAGCTTGGCTGGGAAATTGTCGATATCGTCAGCCGCCTGCCGGGGGCCAAGCCGAGCATTTCCTCGATCTATCGGCTCGAGCAGGGCGACGCCATCCGCATGTCGAGCGCGCGGCGCGTCTTCGACGTGATCAACGGCGCGCTGCACAACACGCTCGACGCCGCCAAGGAGTTGGAGATGAGCTGGTAGCGCCGGCGTGTCGGCGCGCCGCCGGCGCTCGCGGCCACCGCCCTCCGTCACCGCAGGCAACGGGCCATTAAGCGCCATCGGCCACACTCGCTTTCATGCTTGCCCCCGCCGCCAACGCTTCGCGCAGTTACGATCTCTGCATCAATGTCGCCGGACGGCGCGTGTATTGGCGCAACCCCAATCGCGGCATCACGCTTGGCGGCGACACGCTTTCGTGGACCATGGACGGCGCGGCCATGGAGACGGCCTACGGCAACATCGTCGCCGTGCATCTGAATTCCGCCGGCCAAAAAGTCACCGCCGACCGCTGCACCATCAGCTTCGCCGACGGCAGCGGGCTCACCATCGTCAACACCGATCCGGGCCGCTATCGCGACGCCGAACGCGCGGCGCGCTATCGCGATTTCGTGCGCGACCTGCATGCCCGACTTGCCTCCAGCCGCTACGGCGGCATTACGTTTACCGCCGGCGTGGCGCCCTGGCGCTTCCGGCTGATGCTGGCGAGCGCCGCCATCGGCGCGCCGGCCTTCGCGCTCGCCGGCCTGGCCGGCTTGGTGCTTTATCACCAGTGGAACAGCGTTCTTCTGGTCCTGTTCGGCGAGTTCTTCTGCTGGAAGCTCGGCCGCCGCGCGCTCGCCAACGCACCGCGCGCCTACACGCCGGATCGCTTGCCGGAGGGGTTGTTGGGGTAGGGGCCGAGCTTACGCTTTGCCGTCATGGCCGGACTTGTTCCGGCCAACCACGTCACACGCGAGTGGGGGAGGGGGACCGCGCTCTTGCGCGGTGGAAGGGGCGTCTGATTCGTCACTCCACTTGCGTCGTAAGAGGATCGTCAACGCTCACGCCCCTTCCACCATGCTTCGCATGGTCCCCCTCCCCCGTTTTCACGGGGGAGGAAATTTAATCGAACAGCGCCACGGCGCGGGTCCAGCCGGCCGAGCCGGCTTTGATCTTGTGCGGAAAGCAGGCCACCGTGAAGCCGTCGGCCGGAAGCTGTTCGAGGTGTTGCAGCTTCTCCATGTGGCAATAGGGAATTTCGCGCCCGGCCTTGTGGCCTTCCCAGATGATCGACGGATCATGGGTTTCGAGCCAGCGCTGGCGCGTGTGTACGAACGGCGCATCCCAGCCCCAGGCGTCGATGCCGGTGACGCGCACGCCGCGCGAGGTGAGATAAAGCGTCGCCTCGCGACCCATGCCGCAGCCGGCGGTGAGATATTCCTCGCTGCCGATGCATTCGGACGCCCGCGTGTTGACCAGCACGATGTCGAACGGCTGCAAGCCGTGGCCGATGCGCTTGAGCTCGGCCTCGACCTCGGCGCCCGTGACGACGTGGCCGTCCGGCACCTTGCGGAAGTCGAGCTTGACGCCCGGCCGGAAGAACCAGTCGAGCGGCACCTGATCGATGGTCATCATCGGCGCACCGTCGATCGAATGCGACTGGAAGTGGATCGGCGCGTCCATATGCGTGCCGTTGTGCGTCGTCAGCGCGATGTTTTCGATCGCCCAGCCTTCGCCCTCCGGCAATTGCTCGGGGCGAAGGCCGGGAAACAATTCACAAACGAGCGGTGCCGTGTCGGCGTTGCTCTTGTACTCGATCTTCGGCCGCATGAACGGCGGATCGTAGTCCGTCTCGTTTTCGAGCGGCGACGACAGGTCGATCATGCGGCTTGGCAGTTTCATTTTTCCTCGCTGGCTTGCGTAGTGTCTTGCTTACGGCTTTTAAGGCTTGGCGCCTTTGGCCGGGTTTTGCGTATACAGACTCAGGAGCTCGCCTTGCGCCAGGAT
>JBAQHW010000446.1:0-5024 GCA_049288525.1 Xanthobacteraceae bacterium | reverse complement strand
TGGTAGGGCCGGGCGCGCGCGTGCTCGACGTCGGCTGCGGCGACGGCGAGCTGTTGCGGCTGTTAGAAGGCCGCGGCGTCGACGGCCGCGGCATCGAACTGTCGCGCGAGGGCGTCAATGAATGCGTCGCCAAGGGTCTTGCCGTCGTGCAGGGCGACGCCGATACCGATCTTGAGAATTATCCCGACGATGGCTTCGATTTCGTTATTTTGTCGCAGACGTTGCAGGCGACGCGCCAGCCGCGCGTTGTGCTTGAGCACATGCTGCGCATCGGCCGCCACGCCATCGTCTCGTTCCCGAATTTCGGCCACTGGCGAATTCGCCTGCAGCTGTTCTTCGGCGGCCACATGCCGCATACGCGCAATCTGCCTTATGCGTGGTACGAAACGCCGAATATCCACTTCTGCAGCATCAAGGACTTCCGCGAGCTCTGCCTCACCGCCGGCGCCAGAATGGAGCAGGCGGTCGCACTCAACGCCTGGGGCCGGCGGATGCGGCTGAAAATGCCGTGGTGGTTTTGGAATTTATTCGGTGAACAGGCGGTGTTTCTCTTAAGCCGGCAAGGTTGAATGCCTTCCGCTATATTATAGTCTTAAGCGTTTCCTTCGCTCGCGTCGGCTTTCTTGCGCGGGCCCGTAGCTCAATGGTCAGAGCTAGCGGCTCATAACCGCTTGGTTGGAGGTTCGAGTCCTCCCGGGCCCACCAATCAATAGATCAACGACTTAGCCGATAGTTTGGCGGCAGTGGCGACAGCAATTGGCGACAGTCAAAATCAAACATTCCTAGCGATGGTTCTGCTCGGCGAGGTTGGAAGGCGTATATTGCACCGCGCGAGGGGGGTAAATGAAGCTCGTCATTTTATTTGGCCCAGCGGCCGTCGGAAAGATGACGGTCGGTCATGAACTTGCCAGGACAACGGGCCTCAAGCTCTTTCACAACCACAGGTCGATCGACTTGGTCCTCAATTTTTTCGAGTACGGCACGAGTGAATTCTGGCGCCTCGATTCGATGTTTAGGAGCAAAATATTCGATGCGGTGGCGGCAGGCGAACTTCCGGGTTTGATTTTCACCTATATGTGGGCGCTCAACGAGCCGGGTGACAAATCCTATATCGATGACCTCGCGAACAAATTTTCTGACCGCGGGGGAACGGTCTATTACGTCGAGCTGCGAGCCGATTTGGAGATCAGGTTAAAGCGCAACAAGGGGGTGACGAGGCTGGAGCAAAAGCCGTCGAAACGGAACTTGGCAGCCTCCGAGGCTATGCTATTGCGCCACGACAAGGAATTTCAACAGAACACAAGCGAGCAGAGGCCGTTCTTCTACAAGAGCAATTTCTTGAAAATCGACAACACGACTCTGGCAGCGGTCGAAGTCGCAGCGATCATCAAGGACAAGTTCGACCTGTAATAACTATGGCATCCTTGGCCAGTATTATCGGCTGGCCCGTAGCTTGATGAGTAAGATTGTCGCGGAACTGCTTAAAAATCGGCGCTCCTTATTCGCACTGCGCAACGATTTTGATCGCCGGACGTTCAGACAATGCCAAGAGTTTGGCGGCCAAGAGTTTGGCGGCAAATTGCTATCGCTCAATCGCTTCGGCCGGCACCACAGCGCGCCTGAACAGCAAACAGAAAGCTCTCTGTCGTTGCGGCGGGTGTCCGACATTGCAAGAAGTCCTGAGCGTTGGGGTAAAAAGATATGGCGAAAGTCGTTGTTATTACCGGTGCCGGAGCTGGCGTGGGCCGCGCGACCGCGATCGAGTTTGCCAAGAACGGTTACGACACGGCGCTGTTGTCCCGCGATCCGGCGCGGCTCGAAGCGCTGACGCAAGTCATTCGCAAAATTGGACGGCGCGCCTTGCCGGTCCCGACCGGTGTCGCCAAAGCCGACCAGGTTGCGGCCGCCGCCGGGCGTGCCGAGGACGAGCTCGGCCCGATCGATACATGGGGAACGTGGTGAACGTGGCCATGGACACCGTCTTCGCTCCGGTGGCCGAGCTTATGCCCGAGGAAGCGTTGCGGGCCACCGAAGTGACCTATCTCGGCCAAGTCTACGGCATGATGTCGGCGCTGAAGGCGATGAGGAAGCGGGGGCGCGGCACCATCGTCAATGTCGGCTCGGCGCTTGCTTATCGCTCGATGCCGCTCCAGTCGGTGTATTGCGGCGGCAAAGCTGCGATTCGCGGCTTCACCGATTCGCTGCGCTCTGAAATCATTCACGACGGCTTCGATATCCATGTGACAATGGTGCACTTGCCCGCGGTCAACACGCCGCAGTTCGACTGGGCGCTGAACAAGACCAAGAAAAAGGCGCAGCCCATCGCTCCGATTTTCGAACCGGAGGTAGCGGCGCGCGCGATCCACTTTGCCGCAACCCATCGGCGCCGCGAAATCTGGCTCGGCTATTCCACGGTGCAAGCCATTCTCGGCAACCGCATTGCGCCGGGCCTGCTCGACCGCGTGCTCGCCAGCAAGGCTTATAGCGGTCAGCTTTCGCATACGCCGCTGCCGCCGGACGCGCCGTCCAATCTGTTCGAGCCAGTGCCCGGCCACGCGACGGCGCATGGCCGCTTCGACGACAAGGCCAAGACTACCAGTTGGGAGTTCTTCACCGACCGGCACCGGAACGCATTTATGCTCGGCTTCGCCTGCGCCGGCGCGCTCCTCGTCGGCTCGTTTTTCTCGCGGAGATACCGTTGAGATGCACGAACACAAGGAGGGCGCCGGGGTCAAAGTCAATACGCCGCTCGAAGAATACGCGATGATTGGCGACGCGGAGACCGCGGCATTGGTCTCCAAAACCGGTTCGATCGATTGGCTGTGTCTGCCCCGCTTTGATTCGCCGGCATGCTGCACGGCGCTCCTCGGCACGCCGGAACACGGTCGCTGGTCGATCACGCCGGACGGCGAAATTACGCGGACCGAGCACCGGTACCGGCCCGATACGCTGATTCTGGAAACCGACATAACGGTTCGCGCCGGCACCATCCGCCTCACCGACTTCATGCCGATGCGCTCGGGCAATCCGGTCTTGATCCGCATTGTGACCGGCCTCGAGGGCTGCGTCCCGACCCGTCTCGACGCCTGTTTTCGCTTCGATTACGGCAACATGCCGCCATGGGCGTCAAAGACCGGCGACGGCGTGCTGCTGCACGTCGGGCCGGACCAAGTTCTCCTGCAAGGCACCACCGCGTTTGAGATAGACAACAATGTGCTCAAGGCCGCGTTCACTGTCGATAAAGACACTCGGCATGTCTTCGTTCTCACTTACGGCACGCAGAAGAAGACCCACGATATCGAGCACGCCGAAAAAATTCTCAAAGACACCGAGACGTTCTGGCGAAAATGGATCGGCCGTTTCGATCGGCCGGTGCCGCATGCCGCGGCGGTGCGCCGCTCGCTGATCACGCTGAAGGCTCTCATTCACCATCCGACCGGCGGGCTGGTTGCGGCGCTTACCACCTCGCTGCCGGAACAGCCCGGCGGGTCGATGAACTGGGATTACCGCTATTGCTGGCTGCGCGATGCCACTTTCACGCTGACGGCGCTGGTCGAATGCGGCTATCTCGAGGAGGCCACCGCCTGGCGCGACTGGATGCTGCGCGCGGTCGCCGGCGCGCCCGACAAAATGAAAATCGTCTATCGGGTCGACGGCTCGCGGCGCCTCGACGAATCCGAGCTGCCGTGGCTTCCCGGCTACCGCTTCGCGCGGCCGGTGCGGATCGGCAATGCCGCGGCGGCGCAATTGCAGCTCGATGTCTACGGGGAACTGATCCGCTCGCTCCATGCCGCCGAGAGTGCCGGGATGGAGCGCACCGAGCAGGGGCGCCATATCGAGCGCGCGATCGTCGAGCACCTCGAAAAAATCTGGATCGAACCCGACCAAGGTCTGTGGGAGAGCCGCGGCGAGGCGCGCCATTACGTCTATTCCAAGGTCATGGTCTGGGCGGCCATCGACAGCTTTCTCAAAGGCAAAGGCGGCGGCGAACTCGACAAGCAAGAACGCGAAAGGCTGAAACGGTTGCGCGACCGGATTCACGAGGTGGTATGCCGCGAAGGTTTCGATTCCGGGCTTTGCTCCTTTACCTCCTATTTCGGCGGCCAGGAGGTCGACGCGTCGCTTCTGCTCCTGCCAAAAGTTGGATTTCTGGAGGCGACCGACAAGCGCATGGCGGGTACGATCGAGCGCATCGAACGGACGCTCGTTGTCGACGGGCTGGTGCGCCGGCACCTGATGGACGATCTGGTCCCGGAAGGCGCCTTCATTGCCTGCTCGTTCTGGCTGGCCGAATGTCAGGTCCGGCAGGGACGCCGCGCCGATGCCGCCAACACCATCGAGCGCGCTTTGTCGATCAGAAGCGAGCTCGGCTTTCTGTCGGAGGAATACGACGTCGTCAGCAAGCGCTTGTGCGGCAATTATCCGCAGGCGCTCAGTCATCTGGCCTTGATCCACGCCGTCCTCGCCCTCGATCAACTGGAGCAGAACGACGATGAGCGGTGAGCGTTACGGCGTGGGATTGCTGGTGTCCGCGGCGCGCACAGTCGGCGACGCGGCCGCGCAGTTTTGCCGCCGGCGCTCGCTGCCGGCTTTTGTGATGTCGGTGAGCTGCGCACTGCTGGCCGGATGCTCGCGGCACTTTGCGCCGCCGTCGACCGGCTCGGCGGCGGCGGCGACGCCGGCTGGCTTGACCTTTCTGCATCCGCACGGACCGATTGCCGCGATGCAGCGCACCCATCTGATCGAGGTGGTCGCGATTCTGATGGTGGTCGTGCTGCCGGTGCTCATTCTTACGCCGCTGTTTGCCTGGCACTTCCGCTACACAAACCGATCGGCGACCTATCGGCCGCACTGGTCGTTCTGGTGGCCGATCGAGATCGTGGTGTGGGGCGTGCCGTTTGCAATCGTGATCGTTCTCGCCGTCTGGCTGTGGACGAATGCCAAAGCCCTCGACCCCTATGCGCCGCTCGTATCGACGGCGCCGCCGCTGCGGGTCCAGGTCGTCAGCTACGATTGGAAATGGC
>JBAQHW010000445.1:0-10186 GCA_049288525.1 Xanthobacteraceae bacterium | reverse complement strand
AAGCTCGACGGCCTGGCCGTCGTGATCGGCGTGCAGGATTTCGATTTCATGGGTGGCTCGCTCGGCATGGCCGCCGGCGAGGCGGTGATCAAAGGGCTCGACACCGCCGTCGAAAAGGCTTGCCCTTTCGTCATGTTCGCGGCCTCGGGCGGCGCGCGCATGCAGGAGGGCATCCTGTCCTTGATGCAGATGCCGCGCACCACCATCGCCGTGCAGCGGCTGCGCGAGACAAAAAAGCCCTATATCGTCGTCCTCACCAATCCGACGACCGGCGGCGTCACCGCCTCCTATGCGATGCTGGGCGACGTTCACATCGCCGAGCCCGGCGCCCTGATCGGCTTCGCCGGTCCGCGCGTCATTGAGCAAACCATCCGCGAGAAGCTTCCGGAAGGCTTTCAGAGGTCGGAATATCTGCGCGATCACGGCATGGTCGACATGGTCGTGCATCGGCATCAATTGCGGACGACAATCGCCAATCTATGCCGGCTTTTGACCAAAGCACCCGAAAGCGAGCCGCCGCGCGTGAGCTTGCCGGCGCCCGAGCCTGCGACCACGTGAGCGGTTCGGCAGCCAATCCGGCGCCGATCGATGCCACGCTGGCGCGACTGCTCGCGCTGCATCCCAGACGCATCGATCTCGGGCTCGAGCGCATGGCGCGCATTCTTGACGCGCTCGATCATCCGGAACGCCGCTTGCCGCCGGTGATTCACGTCGCCGGCACCAACGGCAAGGGCTCGACCATCGCCTTCATGCGCGCCATCCTCGAAGCGGCCGGTAAGACCGTGCATGTCTATACCTCGCCTAATCTGGTTCGGCTGAACGAGCGGTTCCGCATCGGACAGAGCGACGGCGGCAAATTCGTCGGCGACGAGGAGCTTGCCGCGACGCTCGCCGAATGTGAGGCCAAAAACGGCGATACGCCGATTACCGTGTTCGAGATCGAGACCGCCGCGGGGTTTCTCCTGTTCTCGCGCCATCCCGCCGATGTTCTGCTGCTTGAAGTCGGACTGGGCGGCCGGCTCGACGCCACCAATGTGATCGAGCAGCCACTGGCGACCGTCATCACGCGGCTGTCGCTCGATCACCACGAATTTCTGGGCGACACGATCGAGAAAATCGCCGCCGAGAAGGCCGGCATCCTCAAAGCCGCGGTGCCGGCCGTGGTCACCAGCCAGGTCCGCGAGGCGCTCGCGGTCATCGAGCGGCAAGCGGGGCGGCTGAAGGCGCCGCTGCACATTGCCGGCGAACAGTGGACTGCCACCGAGGAGCGCGGCCGGCTGGTTTATCAGGACGGCGACGGGCTGCTCGATTTGCCGCGGCCGAAGCTCTACGGCCGCCATCAGTTCGAAAATGCCGGTGCGGCCGTCGCGGCATTGCGGGTCAGCGGCCTCAAGCCGCCGTCGGCGGCCTTTGAAGCCGGCATGTCCCGGGTCGAGTGGCCGGCCCGTATGCAGCGGCTCTCGCACGGGCGGCTGGCCGCGCTGGCTCCGCCGGACAGCGAGCTTTGGCTCGACGGCGGGCATAATGCCGACGGCGGCCGCGCGGTTGCCGCGGCGCTCGCCGATCTCGAGGAGCGCGTGTCGCGGCCGCTCGTACTCATCGTCGGCATGCTGTCGACCAAAGACAGCGCCGGCTTCCTGAAAAACTTTTCCGGTCTCGCCAGGCGCGTCATCACCGTGTCGATCCACCAGGAAAAGACCGTGCCGGCGGCCGAGTTGGCCGAGATCGCCGGCAAGGTCGGCATCCCGGCGCTGCCACGCGACGATGTGGCAAGCGCGATCACGCTCGTCGGCAAGCTCGATCTGCAGCCGGCGCCACGCATCCTCATCACCGGCTCGCTGTATCTGGCCGGCGAGGTCTTGGCCGCCAACGGCACGCCGCCGGAGTGATTATTGAATCTTGATATCGTCTTCGTGGATGACCTTCGCCCATTTGGCGCGTTCGGTCTTGATATAGGCGGCGAACGCATCGGGCGGTCCCGCCATCGATTCGAACATTTGCGGATCGAGGAAGCGGGCGCGGAAGGCAGGATCGTCGAAGATCTTGATCGTCGTCTGGTCGATCTTGGTGACGATGTCGGGCGGCAAGCCGGCCGGCCCGAACAGGCCGAACCAGGCGGTCGCCTCGTAGCCCGGCAATCCGCTCTCCGACACCGTCGGCACTTCAGGCACCAGCGGCATGCGCTTGGGCGCCCCAACGCCGAGCATCTTGATCTGGCCGGCTTTGTAGGCCGGCAAGCCGGAGGCGACGCTGACGACCATGGTGTCGATGTGATCGCCGATCAGATCGTTGAGCGCCGGCGTGGCGCCGCGATAATGAACCGGAATCATCTTGATGCCGGCCATGCTGTCGAATAGCGCCATGTTCATGTGCAGCGCCGAGCCGACGCCGGCCGTGCCGTAAGTGATCTGCCCCGGCTTTTGCTTCGCCAGCGCGATCAGCTCGGCGATGTTTGAGACCGGCAATGATTTGGCGGCAAAAATCGACTGGTAGATGCGCACCAGCCCGGTGATTGGGGTGAAATCCTTCTCCGCGTCGTAAGGCACCTTGTCTTTGGGCAGCAGCGTCGGGTTGACGGTGAAGGTGCCGGACTCGCCGACCAGAAGCGTGTAGCCGTCCGGCGCGGCCTTGGCGACGGCTTCGGCGCCGATGATATGGGCGGCGCCGCCTTTATTCTCGACGATCACCTGCTGGCCCCAGGCCTTGGTCAGCGCCTGTGCCAGGGCCCGACCGACCACGTCGGTCACGCCGCCTGGCACCGAGGTGACGACGAGCGTGACCTGGTGCGACGGATAGTTCGCCTCCTGCGCGGCACTCGCGCCGGACAGCGCCGTCAGCAGGAGGAAACCGATGAACAAGCGTGTCATGCGGCGGGCAACTCCTATTGTCGGCCTAATTCGGCTCGATACCGGCGGCCTGCACCGCGGCCTTGGCCGCTTCGACCTTGCTGCGCAGAAACTCCGCCGTCTGCGCCGGCGTGCGATTATCCGGCACAAAGCCGGCTTTCTGCACGACATTGGCCACCGCCGGTTCGCGGAGCGCGTGGCGGATGGCGGCGTTGAGCGTATCGACAATCGCCGGCGATGTTTTCGCCGGGGCCAAAAAGATTCCCCACGCCTGCACGGGCGGATAATTGGGAACGGTATCTTTCATCAGCGGCACGTTCGGCAGCTCCGGAAACGGCTTTGGCCCGGTGAAAGCGAGCGCGCGAAGTTTGCCGTCGCTGATCAGGCCCATGACCGACGGCGGCGTGACGAACATGACGTCGATATTGCCCGCCAACAGCGCAGCCGCAACTTCGGAGGCGCCCTTGTAGGGAACGTGCTCCATGCTCAGGCCGGTTATCTTGTTGAACAGCGCCCCGGCAAGATGCAGGCCGTTGCCGATGCCGGGCGAGCCATAGAGCACCCGATGGGTTTTAGCATAAGCAATGAATTCACCGACATTGTGAGCCGGCGACGACGGATTATTCAGCATCAGCAACCCATCGAGCACGCCGACAGTCGCGATTGGAGAAAAATCCTTCAGCACGTCATACGGCAGATGCTTGTAGATGAACGGCGTCGGCGCGATCGAATCGCTGGTGAAAAGCAGCGTGTAGCCGTCGGGCGCCGATTGCGCGACGACGTTGCTGGCAATGGTGGCGTTGGCGCCGGGACGGTTCTCGACAATGAAATTCTGGCCGAGATCGGCGGAAAGCTGATGCGCCACGGAGCGAGCCTCGACATCCGGGCCGCTGCCGGCGGCAAAGCCGACGATAACATGGACAGGACGGCTGGGATATTGCTCGGCCTGCGCCGCCGCGCACGACACGGCGCAGATCAGGAGTGCGATGAACGGTCGGAGCATATGAGCAATCATGGTTAGATCCGGATCTCGCCGAGATTAACGCTCGAGCCGAGAGTGGTCTCGACGGTTTTGGTGCGGCCATTGGCATAAATCTGGATCGAATAGCCGCCCGAATTTTCATTCAGCCTGTCGAATTTGAAATCGCCGTAATTGTCGCTCACGGTCACCATGACGCAATCGCCGTTCTTGATGAGCTGCACGCTGGCGCTCGCGACGCAATCGACGACGCCGTCACGCTCTTGCGACAGCGTGCCGCCGATGAAACACTGCGAATAGCGCCATAGATTGCGGTAATAGACCCGCGGCTTGGTGCCGAGCTCGGGTCGCATGACTTCGAGATTCTGTTCGTCCGCGAGGCGTGCCATGTCGCCATCCTCGACCTTGATCGCGCGCATGGCGCCGGTCGGGCAGGATTGCTGGCCGCGGGTCTGCTCCCAGCCCTGGTCGATCAGGTGGGCGTCGAAATTCCAATGCTGCGGGATTTGCAACTCCTCATTCCACCAGATGTGGCCGTAGGGACAGGCATCGACCAGTTCTTTATGGCCTTTGCCCTTGACCGGATCGATCAGCACGATGCCGTCGCGGCGCTTCTTGATTGCGCCGGTCTTGTCGGCCTTCATGCACGGCGCGTCGTCGCAGTGGTTGCACATGGTCGGAACATAGGCGATGTCGATCATCGGCACTTGGCCACGTTCCTTTTGCAGAATATTGATCCACTTGTGGCCGTGCTTCGGCATCGGCGCCGAATAGCCCGGCCATTCGTTGCCGACATATTCATCCATGGCCGCGAGCGTGCACAAATTGCAGTTCGTGCATTCGGCAACGTCGATGATGAGATTCCATTTTTTCATTGGCACATAAGCGAATGGCGAATGGCGAGTAGCGAATGGAGGCGTCCAACCGCTTATCGTTATTCTGCCGCGTCCGCTTTCTCCCTATTCGCCATTCACTATTCGCCAAGTTTATTTCGCCGGCACCAAATGAGCTTCCTTCAGCGTCCGCTTGATTTCCTTATCCTTCTCCATGGCCGCGAAGGCAGCCGACATATGCTCGGTACGGCGGTCCCACAATTCGATCTGCACCAGCGAATTGGCGCCGGCCAGCGAATGCGTCGATTTGGTCTGCGTCCGTTCCGGCGTCAGCAGATTGAGGCAGCCACCGCGGTCGACCGATTTTCCCGGCTCGCCCATCGGATCGTAGACCGCGGAGGACTCATAACCATGGGCGACCCCGCGCGGCAGCCGCTGTGTCGGCAGCGCGGCACAGATGACCGCGCCGCGGTCGTTGAAGACCTTGACCAGATCGTGCTTTTTGATGCCGCGCGCTTTGGCATCCTCGGCGTTCATGCGCATGATCCAGTAATAATAGCCGTCGACCTTGACGCGATGGTCTTCGATATTGAGCAGGAACGAATCCTTGCCGTCGCCCTGCGTATGGAACGAGTATTTCGAGTGCGGGGTAAGCATCTGCAGCGGATAGCGCTCGAACAACTCGCCGGAATGCGCGCCTTCCCATGACGGTTCGTATTTGACGATCGGCGGCCGCTCCGGATCGTTGAAGCGCTTGAGCGAATTGCACTCGAATTCGAGCTTGCCGGACTGGGTCTGCAGCCCCCGCAAATATTCGTCGGTATAATCCGACGGCAGCGGCTGCGCCTCCGGCACGTCCTTCTTGCGGTTCTCGTAGAACCAGCGGAACGAGACCGGCGCGCGCAGCTTTTCTTTCTCGGCCGGCACGACGAAATAGCCACGTTTGAGGAATTTTTTCCATGAGATGTGTTTCGGCAGGTCGGAGGCGAGAAAAACGCGCTTGACCCAATCGATCTCGTTGACGCCCTCGGAGAAGTAATTGGCGAGCCCGAGCGGTTTGCATAATTCGTTGAAAATCCAGTAATCGGACTTCGATTCGCCCATCGGCTTGATCGCCGGCGCCTGGAACACGATGACGCGGTGATTGAGCTGTTGCTGGCCGTGATGGCCGTAGCCGCCGAGCCCCGCCCATTCCGAGATATCGACGCGCTCGAAATTGGTGCAGGCCGGCAGGATCACGTCGGCGAATTTCGCCTCGCCCTCGAACCAGATCGATTGGTTGACCACGAA
Organism: Xanthobacteraceae bacterium; assembly: GCA_049288525.1. Classification (GTDB taxonomy): domain Bacteria; phylum Pseudomonadota; class Alphaproteobacteria; order Rhizobiales; family Xanthobacteraceae; genus BOG-931. Next base: position 4,238 of record JBAQHW010000445.1, on the reverse strand, counting down.
TTCCAGGTTCGGCGACTGATACATCCGCACCCAGCGATTGGTATTGTTCATCGTCGAGAGGATCGAGCCGCCGTATTTGTAGAGCATGTGCACCGGCGAATGGCCGGGCGCCGGATAAGTGAATTTCGGAAACTGATGCTCGATCGACTTGCCGACCCACGGATAGCCTTCGGCCTTGCCGTCGAGGATCGCCTCGGGCACGAAGATGCGCGGGATTCGCTGGTTGTTCGAATTCATCGTCGGCAATTGCGGCATACGCTGATAAAGTTCGACGGGCATCGACGTGTTTTCCAGATCGCCGGACATGCCGCCGTCGGCATAGCCCGGGAAATAGAAATTGAAATCGAGCGGGCAGCCCCACTGCAGATTGCCCATGTTCACGCCGGGCTTGCCCAGGCCCTGCATGGCGACGAGGCAGACCATGACGCGGGCCCATTGCACGCCGGTCTGATTGCGGCAGGCGCCGCCGTGGCCGTTGCCCCAGCCGCCTGGCGCGAGATAAACGCGCTTGCGCCCCCATTCGCGGGCCAGCGCGCGGACGTCCTTGGCCGGAACGCCGGTTTCCTTTTCCTGCCACTCGGGCGTTTTCGCGATGCCGTCTTCTTCGCCGACGAGATACGCCTTCCACTTGTCGAAGCCGATCGTGTGCGTCTCGACATAGGCCTTGTCGTAGAGACCTTCCTTGATCCAGACGTAGGCAATCGCCATCGCCATCGCGACCGACGTCGTCGGCTTTGGCGCGAGCCATTTGCCGGGCAGAAATTGCGCCGAAGCGTTGTAGTACGGATCGACGTGCACGACCTTGATGGCGAGCTTGGGATCTTTGAGCCACTGCCGCCGCGTGGTGCCTTCCTGCGCGCCGTAGGAGCCTGAGGTCGATTCCGGGTCGGCGGCCCAGAACACCACCATGTCGCAGTTCTGGAGGCAGTCCTCGACTGTGCCATAGGTTTCCGATTGGCCGACGCGCAGCGTGTGGCCCCAGTGATGCACCGCGCCCCAATACCAGCCTTCCCAGGAATCAGGATTGTGGTGGATGCGCGTCATGCCGACCGCATTGGCGAAGCGGAACAGCGCCGAGAGGTAATAACCGATATTGCCCCAGGTGTGATGCGAGCCGTGCGAGAAGGTGATCGCGCCTGGGCCGTATTCCCGCTTCTGCCGCTTGATCTCGTCGGTGACGAGCTTGATCGCCTCGTCCCACGAAATGCGCACATAGCCGGACTTGCCGCGATTTTGCGGATTGCGCTCGCCATTCGGATCGAAATCGACGCGCTTCATTGGATACAGCAGGCGATCCGGCGAATAGACGATGGACTTGGCGTTCTGGCCATGCGGCGCTAGCGTCGTCTTGCGCGGCGGCGTCAGTTTTTGTCCTTTGGCCTCGATGGTCCATGAGGCGCCGTCTTCAGCCTTGAGATCGATCGGCGTCAGGCGGACGATCTTGCCGTCCTTGACGTCGACAAACACCGGGCCCCCATTGGTCATGTTGCAGTAGCGCGTGACGCCGCGGCGCAATTTGACGCCGTATTTGAGCCCGGCCGACTGACTCATCATCAGCGTCTGCGCGAACCAATTGGTCAGGTATTCCGGCCCCTCGACGGTGAGCAGAAAATCCTTTTGCGCATTGATCTGATCGAGCCAGTTGATCGGCGGCATCAACAGCGAAGCGCCGATCTTGGTGTTCTTGAACATCAGCCTGATGTCGGGCGCCTCGTGCAAACCGGCCGCCGAGGTCACGATGCCCTTCTTGAACGCAAACCAGCGGCCGATGCCCTCGTCGCGCGCCATGATCTGGGCGACGAAATCGTGCGCTTCGAGCCGATTGCTGAATTCCGGATGGCGCTGCGCCGCGCGTTTGAGAATCTGCGCCGCGCCGAACAGAATGATCGGGAACTTCAATCGGGCGAGCGGCATGGCGTCCTCCTCGTGCGCGCACCAGCGCGTCGGCGGTCGGCGCACGGGACATTTTCCCTTAAAGGCGCGTCCCGACCGGTAAGCGATTTTGCAATATTAGTCCAACTTTGGGAACATCGCCCGCCGCTCATCTGGGACGCGTTGACGCGATGACGATACCGACCACAACCCTAGCCGTCCGCCTGTTCGAATATGGCGGCCCGGAAAAGCTCGTTTACGGCGAATACGATCTGCCAGTGCTTGGCGAACGCGACGTTTTGGTCAAGAATTTCGCCGGTTCGGTGTCGCTCTGGGACGTGAAATACCGGGCCGGCGACCTGGCGCGTTATCGGCTTCCCGGCCGGGCGCCGTTCCCGCTGCCGCAGCAATTAGGCCGTGAGGCCGCCGGCGAGGTCGTCGCGGCCGGTCGGGCGGTGCGGCATTTCAAGCCGGGGGACCGCGTTATCGGCGTCACCCATCCGGAAGATCCCGTTTCGGCCGAGACGGCGCGCCGGCTCGGCAACCTGTCGCGCAATCTTGCCATCCCCGGCCATCAAGCGTTCGGTTCTTACGCGCAATATCTGGTGCGCGACGAGGGCATGTGGCTGCCGCTGCCCGACGGCGTCGATTACGAGCAGGCCGGCGTGGCGCTGTGGCCGTTCTCGTCGTCGCACCGGATCGTCCGCGACCGGCTCAACGTGCGGCTGGGCGATTGTGTGCTGATCGCCGGCGCCTCCGGCGGCATGGGCCAAGCCACGATGCAATTATGCAAGCTTGCCGGCGCCCGCGCGTTCGCAACCACGCGCCATGCCGTCAAGGCGAGAATCCTGCGCGAGCTTGGCGCCGACGCCGCGATCGTCACCGCCGACGCCGAAAGCGCGCGCGGCGAGATCATGGCGCTCACCGACGGTGAGGGCGTCGATCACGCGGTCGATTACACCGGCAGTCCGGACGTTCTGCGGTTTTTGGGCAGCGTGATGCGCCTGGGCGGCAGCGTGATCATCTCAAGCGAGCAGGGCCGCGAGCCGCTGCCGTTTCTCGCGTCCGATCTGATCCGGCTCGAACTGAATCTGCTCGGCATCCGCGGCGCGCGCCGCAACGATATGCTGACGGTGCTTAAGCTCCTCGGCATAGGCCGCATCAAGACCCGCATCGCCGCGCGATTTCCGCTGGCCAAGGTCGGCGAGGCGCACGAGCTGCTGGTGAATTCATCCGACCTCGTCGGCCGCATTGCACTTTTGCCGTGGGGCTGAACCTCGGCGCGCGACACCGGGCCTGACTTCAGCGCGCGACGATGTTCTTCATCTCGCTTTGCCGCCCGGCGAGGAAAGCACGCATATTGTCGACGATCAGCGGCATGATGAAATCCTCGTATTCCACGATATAGCCTCCGACATGCGGCGTGATGAACACGTTCGGCAGGCTCCAGAACGGACTGTCGGGCGGCAGCGGCTCGGTCTGAAAAACGTCGAACGCGGCGCCGGCGATGCGGCGCTCACGCAGCGCGTCGATCAGCGCCGCCTCGTCGACCGTCTGGCCGCGACCGGCGCTGATGTAATAGGCCGAAGGCTTCATTGCGGCGAACACCGCGCCGTCGAACAGGTTGAGGTTGGTGGGCGTCGCCGGCAAAACGTTGATGAGGTAATCGGCCTTGGCGGCGGCATCGCGCAATTGCTCCATCGGCAGCATCGCGTCGAAACCCTTCTCCGCGCGCGGCGCGCGGCTGACACCGATCGTGCGCATACCGAAGGCCTTGAGCAGTTCGCCGATCGCGGCGCCGACGATGCCGGTGCCGACAATCGCCGCGGTCTTGCCGTGTAGCGTGCTCCACAACCGGCGCTGCCAGACCCGATGCTGATGATCCTCGACTTGGCGGGCCGCATCGCGGCTGACCGCCATCATCATGTAGACCACCTGCTCGCGCATCGGCGCGCCGTGAATGCCGCGCCCGCTGGTAATCAGCACCTCGGGCTTAAGCGACGGCGCCCGCAGGAAATGATCGACGCCGGTGGCGAGCGACTGGATCCATTGCAGGCGCGGCGCGCCGGTCAACATATGGTCGCGCAACTCGAGGCCGAACATCATCATGACGTCCACGTCCGCAAGGTCGCCCGTCACCTCGGCGGCGTCGCGGAACACCGCGAATTGGAGTTCCGGAAACTCCGCCCGCAATCGGTCTCGGTACATTTCGGCGTGAACGTCGACAATGAGGACTTTGGTCATATGGTCGGTAGCCCGAAATACCGGGCGGCGTTATTGGCGGCGACGTCGGCGAGCACATCGTCGGCAAGCGTTACGTGGTCGAGCCACTCACCGGCTTCCTGCGCCGTTTCAAACGGATGATC
>JBAQHW010000444.1:0-1878 GCA_049288525.1 Xanthobacteraceae bacterium | reverse complement strand
CATCTAAAATGGCCTCGTTCCAACGGTGAGGAACGATTGATTTGATCCCACATCTTTGCGGGTGTCGGGCCCTATTGTGACTTTCAGTTTGGTCGCAGATTCGATGGCTTGCCTCAGCGCTTGGGTTGCTGGTTCATTCGGATTCAATTGGATACCGGTCACGCCGCTTATGTCCAATCCGCCGCGATGAAGGACTGAAACTTTCCATCCTTCTGTTTTCAGCAAAATATCCGCAATTTCGTCTGCCAAATCCCTACAATTGATTGTTCCGCAGGCCACTACAATATCTTCGGGCGGTACGGATTGGACGCGCTCGGCTAAATCCGCTGTCTCAGTTTTTGTGAGTGCGGGCCACCGTTCGGGTAAGACAGGCACAGTTTCAGTCGCCTCTCGCTGTGCGGGCCAAAAATGGTCGTAGACTGCGAAACCAAGATTGGCGCCCAAAAATAGCCATGCCATCGCGACCATGGCCCACAAGACCCGAGTAGACCGCATCACCTGCAATTTTGGTCGGACGAATGGGAGGATGGACATCAAACCGAGTCCTCCACCCACCGTGAATATCGGTCCGAAATACCAATCGCGGGCGGCAATTTGAAGCAAGCCTGCTCCGAAAACGGCTCCGTAAGCCGTAAGTAGGATAGCGAAAGTTTCGGGGTCTGTTTTCGTTGTGTGTTTTGTCGCTGCTTCAGCCACGCCGTTCTTCTCCGCAGACAGTTCCCGTTCGCGAACTCTCCGGTTGAGCCAATATGCGACGGGAGATGCCTTTGATCCTTCGGGCCAAGCGTCCGAAGGTCCCGCGACAGGCATTGAATCCGGCAACGTAGTATTGAAATTTTGGGGCGATAGCGGAGGTATGGCGCCGGTCGCGCGCCTGAGGGCGTCCCATCCCTCCTGCACCTTTTCCCATTCGCCCAGAATAGCCGGTTTTTCTGGCTTGTCAGGCACGGCAATTCCCTCTGTAGAATTGCGTTCTCCAGCAGGTTGAGTGGGTAGGATAGCCCCTACTTTTGTCAACTCTGGCGTAATCGCCCTGGCGCAAGATGTCTCCAGTTTTGCGACCATCTCTTGACATCGTCTCTATTCCGATTACATACGTCACCATCCCGTTCACGGAGGGACCTTTCGCGAGGGTACTTTCGAAAGTGGAACGGGAGCGGTTCCTGGAGACGCGGCCATACGCCGTGCCTTTAGGCGGTTCTGGGCATCGTCCCGTCCGGCGCTTGACCGGACTGCGAGGTGCTCGCTGCACTGACGCCGGGGAGGGTCCTCCCGTTTGCACCCGGCGATTCCAGGAAGCGCGGCCCAGGCCGAGTCGAAGGGTCAAACCTTCGGCGCATGACCGCGGTGGGGCGCCGAAAGGCGAGGGCGCCGCCGCTTTGCCTCCCGCTTCGTTGCGGGACAAAAGCGATGGTGCTCGCCGCATACGATGGCAGGCTTTTCTCTCTGCAGCGGGGCGGACTCCAGTGGTGCGCTTATCGGCGCTCCGCCTCCCTCTTTTTGGGGAGGAGATTGGGAAGGGCTTTCTTACCGTGGCGTAGGCAAAACTCGGATGCGAAGGCGCATCGCGAGAACGGGGAGCGCTTTGCCGCAAATGATTCATCGCGCCGACGATCCTTGCTTCAATTCCCTGCCGGCTGTGCTAAACGGGCGCGCAGCCGCAATTTCCGGCATCGCCGCAATTTTCTGGAGTGCAATGTCGGTCGTCACCCGTTTTGCCCCCTCGCCCACCGGCTTCCTCCATATCGGCGGGGCGCGCACGGCGCTGTTCAACTGGCTCTATGCCCGCGGCCGCGGCGGCAAAATGCTGCTGCGAATCGAGGACACCGACCGCGAGCGCTCGACGCAAGCCGCCATCGACGCCATCCTCGATGGGCT
>JBAQHW010000443.1:0-7362 GCA_049288525.1 Xanthobacteraceae bacterium | reverse complement strand
GGCGGAGCGGGGCTCGATACCGTGGTGACGCCGGCCGAACGCGGCGGCGGTGCGGGCGGCTGCGGCTCCGGCAAGCTCGCATATTTGGTCAACAGCGCATGAGCGCTGGCGATCATTCTGCCGCCGTCCGTCTTTTGCTCTTTCATATCCTTAAGCCATGCGTCAACAACGGGTTCGGTTGCTTTTCGCCAATGCGCTACCGCCTCCGGCAGCAGTGTCACGATCACGTCGCCGGTCTGCGCTACGTTTTCGGCGACGGCCCGCGCCTGAAGGTCCCACATGGTGCCGGCCATACCGGCCGCGAGTTGTCCCGAATTACCGTCGAGCACGGCCTGCAGATCGCGCGGCAGCCGCTCATACGCGGCTTTGTTCATGACCAGCGCATAGGTTCGGCTCGACAGCGACAGGTCGGAAAACTCGGTGTGATTCTTGAGCACATCGTTGAGCCGGAACGTTGGCACCATGTGCCAGGGGTCGACACAGCCGTCGACGACGCCGCCGGTGAGCGCCGCCGGCAATTCCTCGCCGGGCATCGGCACCGGTTGCGCTCCGAGCACGCGTATCGCCTCGCCGGCAAGGCGCGTTTGCACATGAAGCTTGAGATTCTTCATGTCCTCGATGGAGCGCACCGGCGCATAGGCATGGATGACGCTGCGATCCGCACAGGAGAAGCAGAGCGGATGAACCTCGCTGAATTCGTCTTTGAGATAGAGCGCGGCGAAATCCTGCAGCGCCTTGGAACTGACCAGCGCACGGGATGAAGGCAGAAACGGCAATTCAAAAGTCTCGGCCTTAGGAAAACGGCCTGGATTGAGCCCGGGAGCAGTCCAGACGATGTCGGCGTCGCCGTCGCGCGCCTGATCGAATAATTGCGCCGGGGCGCCGCCAAGCTCCATCGAGGGAAACAGATCGATTTGCAGGCGGCCGTCCGAGTCCGCCGCTACCTTGCGCGCCCATGGTGAGAGAAATTTGTCGTGCACACTCGACACCGCCGAGAATGCGTGGTGCAGCTTCAGCACAATGGGAAGGTTGTCGGCCCGCGCCAGCCGCAACACGCCCGGCGTCGCCGCCAACGACACGAGCCCCGAGGTTAAAAAGGTGCGTCGGGCAACTCGCATCGGCAAAATCCCCCGCAGCCGTTCGCAGGCGCGGCTCAATTCAGGCGCGATGGTCGCTCGTCGTCTTCCGTCGCGTGCGTGAGGTCCGGAATTATTGTCGATGAAGCGGATGCCTTCGGCGACGCGGTCGCCGTGTCCGCCCTGTTTGCAAGCGATCGCTGCTCGTAGCGGCGATACGACAGCCATCCGAACGGCAGGCTTGCAAGGTAGGCGATCGTGGCGGCCGTGAGCACGATCCACGGATAGGCAATCAAAAGCGCAGTCGCGAGCACGACCAAAACGATCAGCGGGCCGACCATTTCCGGGGGCACCCGGGTGCCGACGCGCTTGCCGGAAAACACCGGCAGTCGCGACACCATCAAAGCGGCAACCGCAAGCGTGTAAAACAGCATGATCCAGGTCAGAAATCCGGAGCGTGGCACGCCGAGAAATGCAGCGTAAATCGGCAACAGCACGGTGATGGCACCGGCCGGCGCCGGCATGCCGACGAAGAAATTCGCGGTCCAGGCGGGTCGATCAGGGTCCTCGATCATGACATTGAAGCGGGCGAGCCGAAGCCCGGCACAAATCGCGAAAGCCATGGCGGCAATCCAGCCCGCCGATTTCAGATCATGCAAGCCCCAGAAATACAGGATCAAGGCCGGCGCGACGCCGAAATTGACGAAGTCCGACAGGCTGTCGAGTTCGGCGCCGAAGCGCGATGTTCCCTTGAGGTAACGCGCCAGGCGGCCGTCGATGCCGTCAAGAAACGCCGCGAAGACGATGGCCGCGAGCGCCAATACGTAACGGTCTTCGAAAGCCATGCGGATCGAGGTCAGGCCGGCGCACAGCGCCAAAAGCGTGACCAGATTTGGCGCCAGCGTGCGCACGGGTATCCGGCGGAACCGTCGCCGCCGCGCGTCGCCGAACCCTGGTGATGGCATGGCCAATGTCGGACCTCGTTTGACCGCAATATAGCGGTTTGCGCACGCTCTCGCCACCGGCCGTGCGTTCGCCGTTAACGCCCTCAGCCCACCCGGAAGGTTCGCCCCGCGTCCGTGACTTTGAGATCGGCGAGCACGGTTTCGCCGGCGGTCGCGCTCTGCCCCTCGGCAACGAACGGCCGCGTACCCTCAGGCAGATAAACGTCCACCCGCGAGCCGAAACGGATCATACCGATGCGCTGACCGGCGCCGACAGTCTCACCCTCGCGCGCAAACGGCACGATCCGCCGCGCCACCAGGCCGGCGATTTGGATCGCTGCGATCCGCGGCCCGGTCGCAGAGGCGATGACGAAGGCGTTTCGTTCATTGTCCTCGCTCGCTTTATCGAGGTCGGCACTGAAGAATTTGCCGGCGCGGTAGACGATCCGCTCGATACGCCCGGCAACCGGGCTGCGATTGACGTGACAATCGAACACGCTCATGAAAATTGAAATTCGCAACATGGCGCGGTCGCCGAGACCAAGCTCCATCGGCGGCACGGCATTGATAATTTGATTGATGCGGCCGTCCGCCGGCGCCACGACGATGCCGTCGCGCACCGGCGTCACCCGGGGCGGATCGCGGAAGAAATAGGCGCACCAGAGTGTTGCCAACGTCGCCAGCCAGCCGAGCGGCGCCCATAGCCAAAACAGAACCAGGCTGGCCAAGGCAAAGCCGCCGACGAACGGATAGCCTTCCGGATGGACCGGCGCCAATTGCTTGCGGATGGAATCGATGACGGACATTCGTATGCTTCAGGAGAGCCCAAGAGGGGAAAATTTAGTCGACAATCGGCACAAGACAACTGCCATCGATCATTCAGCGGCGTCTGCAGCCGGCACGAGTTCTGCCGCCGGGCTGGACGGCCCTTCGGCTTCGGGCGGGTTACGATTGGGCGCCGCGGCTTCGGCGTCCACTTCCGCCAAAATCTCGCGCGCCATTTGCGCTTCGCGCTGACGATTCCACATACTGGCATAAAGGCCGCCGCGCGCAAGCAGCACCTGATGCGTGCCGCGTTCGACGATCACGCCGCGATCGAGCACCAGAATCTCGTCTGCGTCAACGATGGTCGACAGCCGGTGGGCGATGACCAGTGTGGTGCGGTTCCTCGCCACGCGGTCGAGTTCGTCCTGGATATCTTTTTCGGTGTGGCTGTCGAGCGCCGAGGTCGCCTCGTCGAGCAAGAGGATCGGCGGCGCCTTGAGGATGGTGCGGGCGATGGCGACGCGCTGCTTCTCGCCGCCGGAGAGTTTCAAGCCGCGCTCGCCGACCTCCGTCTCGTAGCCTTTGGGCGCGCGGCGAATGAACCCGTCGATCTGCGCTTGCCGCGCCGCTTCCTCGACTTCAGCGTCGTCGGCGTCCCAGCGGCCGTACCGGATGTTGTAACGGATGGTGTCGTTGAACAGCACGGTGTCCTGCGGCACCATGCCGATGGCGGCGCGCAGCGATACCTGGGTCACATCCCGGATATCCTGACCGTCGATCAGAATGCGTCCGCCGGTCACTTCGTAGAAGCGGAACAGAAGCCGCGAGATCGTCGATTTACCGGCGCCCGACGGACCGACAATGGCGACGGTATGCCCGGCGGCAACGTCAAAGCTTACACCCTTGAGGATGGAGCGCGCCGGCTCGTAGGCGAACGACACGTTTTCGAAGCGGATGGTGCCGGCACGCACCTGCAAGGGACGCGCGCCGAGGCGATCGGTAATTTCCGGCTTGCGCGACAACAACGCGAACATGTTTTCGATATCGATCACCGCCTGCTTGATCTCGCGGTAAACCAAGCCCATGAAATTCAGCGGCGTATAAAGCTGGATCATCATGGCGTTGATCATGACGAAGTCGCCCACCGTATTAGTGCCACGCTCGATGCCGTAGGCGCACAGCACCATCGTGCCACAGAGCCCGACGGTGAAGATGACTGCCTGTCCGGCATTGAGGACGGCAAGCGAGGTATAGGTCTTGACGCTGGCATCCTCGTAACGCGCCATGGACTGGTCGTAGCGCGTGGCCTCACGTTCTTCAGCGGAAAAATATTTGACGGTTTCGTAGTTGAGCAACGAATCGATCGCCTTGGCGTTGGCGTCGTTATCGCTCTCGTTCATTTTGCGGCGGATGCCGATTCGCCACTGCGTGGCGGCGTAGGTAAACCACATATAGGCGGCAACCGTAATGCCGACGACGACGACGTAGCGCCAATCGAAATGGACGAGCAGAACGGCGACGATCAAGACCAGTTCGACCACGGTCGGCGCGATCTGCAACAGCACCATGCGCACGATGGTTTCGATGGCGTTGCGACCGCGTTCGAGCACGCGGGTCAGGCCGCCAGTCTTGCGCTCGAGATGAAAGCGCAGTGACAAAAGATGCACATGCTCGAAGGTTAGCATGGCGAGCCGCCGCACCGCGTTCATCGCCACCTTGGCGAAAATGCCGTCGCGCCATTGAGTCAGGAGACCCATGACGATGCGCGTGCCGCCGTAAGCGAGCGTCATCACGATGGGGGCGGCAAACGCCCAGGCCAACCAATTGCCCGCGGCAACGGGCGCGGTGCCGTGACCGCTGAGCGCGTCGGTGGCCCATTTGAACGTATAGGGCACGGCGATGGTGACGAATTTGGCGAGGACCAGCAGCACGCTCGCGAACACGACGCGAAGCTTCAAGTCCGCCCGATCCGCCGGCCAGGTATAGGGCCATAACCTGATCAGCGTCGGCAGCAGCGCGGCACCGTTGCCGGCCGCCTCACGCTTGAGAGTATGCGTCGGTCGCTGAAAGTCGCTCATCGCAGTCCCGGACGGGAGGCGATGCGCCGCCAGCGTCCCTCAATCGGCTTATTTTCCGTCATATAGAGCTTTTTGCTGCGTCCTGCACGGAAGCCGGCGGCGAGTTTGGCTTTCGGCGCGCTGGCGTCCAAAAGCGCTTGCAGAGGAACCGAATCGACGCCAAATCTATTGCCTAATGGGAACGACTCCATGAGTAAAATCAATGCGATCTGCGTTTATTGCGGATCGAGTGCGGGGACCCAGCCTGCGTTTGTCGAGGCGGCGCAGAAATTGGGGCAAGTACTCGCCGAAAACCGCATCCGGCTGATTTACGGCGGCGGCTCCGTTGGATTGATGGGCGCGCTCGCCGAATCCGTGCTTGAGCATGGCGGCGAAGTGACCGGGATCATTCCGGAATTTCTGACCCGGCGCGAACGGCCGCGCCACATGGCTCAGGAATTGATCGTCACGCGCGATATGCACGAGCGCAAGCGCATCATGTTTGAGCGCGCCGACGCCTTTGTCGCCATGCCAGGCGGGATTGGCACGCTCGAAGAACTGGTCGAGCAACTGACCTGGGTACAGCTCGGTCGCCACAAGAAACCGATTCTGATCGCCAATATCCAGGGCTATTGGGGTCCGCTGTTGGCGCTGATCGACCATATGCGTGAGGTCAAGTTTATCCCGGCGGCGTTCCGCGTGGATTTCCTCGCCACGAAGCGGGTCGATGAGATCGTGCCGATGTTGCGCGAAAGCGCGCGCAAAGTCGCCGAAGCCGAGAAGACGATGGCGGTGCCGGCCGAGCGGCTGTGACTAATCCTTCACAAAGGTCACTGCCTCGATGCGGTTACCGTCAGGATCCTTGACGAAGGCGGCGTAATAACCGCCGTGATATTCCGCCCGCAAACCCGGACTGCCGTCCGTTCTGCCTCCTGACTTGAGCGCGGCGGCGTGAAAGGCATTGACGGCCGACTTATCGGGAGCGCGCAAGCAGATGTGCACGCCGTCATCGTCGGTGATCGCATCCATCGCAGTGCGTTTGTTGATCCAAAACTCCGGATATTTTTTGCCGTACCCGACCGCGGCATCCGGCCACTCGCGCAATTTGCTCATGCCGAGCGTCGCCAACAGCATCGTATAGAAGGCTTCGGCGCTTTTCAGGTTGCGCACCGCGATGGAGACGTGGTCGATCATGAAGACTCCTTCCTCACGTCGCCCCGCGTGCGGGGCGTGGACCTACGCCGGCGCGCCAGATTTCACCAGCTTGTAGATGATGGAGTCCATCAGCGCCTGGAACGAGGCGTCGATAATGTTGGCGGAGACGCCGACTGTAGTCCAGCGGTCGCCGGTCTCGTCGGCGCTTTCGATCAGCACGCGGGTGACGGCGCCGGTGCCGCCGTTGAGGATGCGCACACGATAGTCGGTCAATTCGAGACCGGTGATGAAGCTCTGGTATTTGCCGAGGTCCTTGCGCAGCGCGACATCGAGTGCGTTGACCGGACCGATGCCTTCGGCGACCGAAATAAGCTCCTCGTCGCCGACCTTGATCTTGACCACGGCCTGGCTGACGCTGACACGCTCGCCTTTGGCATTGTTGCGCTGCTCAACATTGACGTCGAATTTTTCGACGTCGAAATAATGCGGCACTGTGCCGAGAAATCTTCGGGCCAACAGCTCGAACGAGGCGTCGGCCGCTTCATAGGCGTAACCGATCGCTTCGCGCTCCTTGACCTCGTCGAGCAGCCGCGTGATCCGCGCATCGTCTTTGTCGACGGCAAGCCCTATGCGCTCGAGCTCGGCCAGCACATTCGAGCGGCCGGATTGGTCCGATACCAGGAGCTTGCGCTTATTGCCGACGCGTTCCGGCGCGACATGCTCGTAAGTGGCGGGTTCCTTGACGATGGCCGAGGCGTGAATGCCGGCCTTGGTGGCGAAGGCGCTTTCGCCAACATAGGGAGCATGGCGGTCGGCCGCACGGTTGAGCAATTCGTCAAGCGCGTGCGACACGCGCGACAGCCGCGCCAGCGCCCCGTCCGACACGCCGATGTCGAACTGGTCGGCGTATTCCGGTTTCAATTTCAGCGTCGGGATGATGGAGACGAGATTGGCATTGCCGCAGCGTTCGCCAAGTCCGTTGAGCGTGCCCTGGATCTGGCGCGCGCCGGCGCGTACCGCCGCGAATGAATTCGCCACCGCCTGCTCGGTATCGTTGTGGGCATGGATACCGACATGATCGCCGGGGATTTGTTTGCAGACCTCGCCGACAATGCGCTCGACCTCATGCGGCAGCGTGCCGCCATTGGTGTCGCAGAGCACCACCCAGCGCGCGCCCTCGGCGTAAGCGGCTTTGGCGCAGGCCAGCGCAAAAGCGGGCTTGGCCTTGTAGCCGTCGAAGAAATGCTCGCAGTCGAGCAGCACTTCGCGGCCCCTGGCCTTGGCCGCACGGATACTGTCGCGGATCGAGGCGAGATTTTCCTCCTCCGTCGTCTCCAGCGCGACGCGCACGTGATAGTCCCAGGA
>JBAQHW010000442.1:0-6678 GCA_049288525.1 Xanthobacteraceae bacterium | reverse complement strand
ATGTATGTGGTGAGCTTTGTGATGGTGCTGGCAACGCCGGTGCTCGCGATGTCGCTGCTGCTCATCTCGGCGGAACGCTATCTCGGATTGCCGATCTTCGACCCGAGCGCCGGCGGCGATCCGCTGCTGTTCCAGCACTTGTTCTGGTTTTACAGCCATCCCGCCGTTTACATCATGATTTTGCCGGCGATGGGCGTGGTCTCCGAAGTGTTCGCCTGCTTCGCCCGCCGCCGGGTGTTCGGTTATGCCTTTATGGTGTTCTCGATGATAACGATCGGCGTGATCGGCTTCATGGTGTGGGGCCATCACATGTTCGTCGCCGGTCAGTCGCAGCTTGCCAATCTCGTCTTCTCGTTCTTGTCGTTTATCGTCGCGGTGCCGTCCGCCATCAAAGTGTTCAACTGGACCGGCACATTATATCGTGGCCATATCGGCTTCGAGGCGCCGATGATCTACGCGCTCGGCTTCCTCGGCCTGTTCACCATCGGCGGCCTGACCGGATTGTTCCTGGCTTCGGTCCCGATCGATATCGCAACCACCCGCAGCTATTTCGTCGTCGCTCACTTCCACACCATCATGGTCGGCGGCAGTGTCTCGGCCTTCATGGCCGGAATCCACTACTGGTGGCCGAAGATCACGGGCAAGCTGTACAACGAATTCTGGGCACAGTTCGCCGCCATCACCATGTTTCTCGGCTTCAATGTCACCTTCCTGCCGCAGTTCGTCATGGGCTGGCTCGGCATGCCGCGGCGCTATCACTATTACCCCGCGGTCTTTCAAATCTGGCACGTGCTGTCGAGCGGCGGCGCCGTGATTCTCGCCACCGCCTATTTGATGCCGCTGGTTTATTTGACCTGGTCGCTGTTCTATGGCGAGAAGGCGGGCGACAATCCGTGGCATGCCACTGGCCTTGAATGGCAGACGCCATCGCCGCCGCCGAAGACGAATTTCCTGCGGCCGCCGCGTGTCGACGTCGACCCGTACGACTACCACGATTTCGGCCGCTCCGAGGAAACCGGCGAGGAAAGCCGCGCCCGGCCGCAAGGCGAGCCGACATGAGCGATACCGCGGGCGCATTGCAGCATCCGTGGCCGAACCTGCGCCTGCAACGCGAAGGCGTCGGCCTTGGCATGTGGCTGTTTCTCGCCAGCGAGGTTCTTTTCTTCGGCGCGCTGTTCATCGGCTACGCCGTGTATCGCAGCTTCAATGAAGATGCGTTTCGGATCGCCAGCGCGCATACCGAGATCGTCTATGGCTCGATCAATACCTTCTTGCTCCTGACCTCCAGCCTCACGATGACCGTGGCGCTTCGCGCCGCAACGGCAAATATGCGCGACCTGACGCTCGTCTGCCTTGCCGTCACCGCCGCGCTTGGCGTCGCGTTCCTCATCTGCAAAGGCCTCGAATACCGCGAGGACCTGAAGGAACATCTGTTTCCAGGGCCGCATTTTCCGCTGTCGCCGCCCGCAACCCAGATGTTCTGGGGCTTTTATTGGATCATGACCGGTATCCACGCGGTTCACCTCACGGGCGGCATCGCCGTCGTGCTGGTGGTGTTTATCCTGTTCAAGCGCCGCGTCCTTCCAGTGCAGGGCTCGACCATGGAAGGCGTCGCCATCTATTGGCACTTTGTCGATTCTGTTTGGCTCGTGCTTTATCCCCTCCTCTATCTGGCGGGCCGCTCATGACCGATCCGTCAAACCCGCAGACCGACTCTCGCGAGCGGAGCGCGCAGGCTTGGTGGCTGTGGAAGGGCCCGGCGTTTGTCTGGCTCGCCTTGATCGTTCTATTCGGTGTCACTCTCGGCGTTGCCTATCTGCCGCTCGGCGGCGCCAACCTCGCGGCCCATCTGGCGATTGCCGCCATCATGATCGTGCTGTTGGTGACGTTCCTGATGGATATGCGAAACGCGACGGCGATCGTGCGCCTCATCGGCGGCGCCGGGTTGTTCTGGCTGATCTTCATGTTCAGTCTGACATTCAACGATTACCTGTCACGATACCATTGATGTATTCCTGGAATGACCGCAAAACCGCACAAGCATCACACTAAGGCGCATCCGCGACACCGTTCTGAAAAGCGCGGTGACGACGGCGGCGGCGCGCAAAAGATCACGCAGCGAGAGGTCGAAGACATCGAGGAGCTGTCCTCCCCACGTACGCCGGTCATTTACGAGATCGTTCGCCGGCACGGCGAGGAGGAAATGGCGCGCCCGGTCGTGTCACTGTGGTGGTCTGGCGTTGCCGCCGGCATTTCGATCAGTTTCTCGCTTTTGACACAGGCTATCCTGTTGACGCATCTGCCGGATGCACCGTGGCGGCCGCTGGTTGCCGACCTGGGCTACTCGGTCGGCTTCGTCATGGTGGTGATGTCGCGGCAGCAATTGTTCACGGAGACAACGGTCACCGCGGTTCTTCCCGTCATGGCCGCATTTAGCTGGAGCGGGCTCGGAAAACTCGGACGGATGTGGAGCGTGGTGCTGATCGCGAACTTCGCCGGCACCCTGTTTGCCGCCTTGTTCTGCAAATTTACGCCGGTGCTCACACCGGATCTCTTTAACGGCATGATCGAAATCAGCCGTCATATCCTCGGCCACAGCCTGTCCGAGATGTTTTTCCGCAGTATCGCGGCGGGATTTTTGATGGCCGCCATGGTCTGGCTGATACCGAGTGCGGAATCGGCACAGTTTTACGTTATCGTGCTCATGACGTATCTGATTTCCGCCGGCAGCTTCATGCACATCATCGCCGGTAGCGTCGAGGCTTTTCTGCTGGTGCTGGACGGTCAACTGGGTTGGCTGGCAATGCTGGGGCAGTTTGCCGTTCCGACGCTGCTCGGCAATATCGTCGGCGGCACCGCTTTATTCGCCCTGATTGCCTATGCGCAGGTCATGAAGGAAATCTAGCCTTGTCGCATGTGTACCGGTGCGGCCGGCTGTAGCGCCTCTTATGCCCCCCCGCGACCCATAACCACATGACCCACGACCCCGGCCCCATGACCCCGGCCCCAACGCTTTGTCGCAAGGCGGAACCGCAATGTCGCGCCGCCGTTCAAGGATAAGGACTTAAACATCATTTGGCTGGAACCCGCTCGGTGGCGTTCCGCCGGAGCGTCAGAGCATGGCCAAAACTGTGGGCGACTTCGTTGTCGAGCGACTTTACGCGTGGGGGATACGAAAAATATTCGGCTATCCGGGCGACGGAATTAACGGCGTGTTCGGTGCGCTCAACCGTGCCGACGGCAAAATCGAATTCATCCAGGCCAGACACGAAGAAATGGCCGCCTTCATGGCTTCGGCCTACGCCAAGTTCACCGGCGAGCTCGGGGTCTGCATAGCGACTTCGGGTCCCGGCGCGTCGCATTTGATCACCGGCCTCTACGACGCCCGCCTTGATCATATGCCGGTTCTCGCCATCACCGGCCAGCAATCGCGCAACGCGATGGGCGGCCACTACCAGCAGGAAGTCGATTTGGCATCGCTATACAAAGACGTCGCCGGCGCCTTCGTCGAGCAGGCCTCCACCGCTCCGCAGGTGCGCCACCTGATCGATCGCGCTATCCGCATTGCGCTGGGCGAGCGGCGTGTGACAGCCGTCATTCTGCCCAACGATCTTCAGGACGCGCCCTATCACGATCCACCACGCATTCACGGCACCCTCCATTCAGGCGTGGGCTTTACCAAGCCGAAGACGATTCCCTACGAAGCCGATCTGCGCCGGGCGGCTGACGTGCTCAACAGCGGCGAAAAGGTCGCCATGCTGGTTGGCGCCGGCGCGCTGCGTGCGACGGACGAAGTGATCGCGGTGGCAGACCGGCTTGGCGCCGGTGCGGCGAAGGCACTTTTGGGCAAAGCGGCGCTGCCCGACGATCTGCCGTGGGTTACCGGGTCGATCGGCCTGTTGGGCACCAAGCCGAGTTGGGATTTGATGACGGAATGCGACACGCTGTTAATGATCGGTTCCGGCTTCCCCTATTCCGAGTTCTTGCCGAAGGAGGGCAAGGCTCGCGGCGTGCAGATCGATCTCGCGCCCGACATGCTGTCGCTGCGCTATCCGATGGAAGTCAATCTGGTCGGTGACGCCGCCGAAACGTTGCGCGCGCTACTGCCGATGCTCAAGCAGAAGAGCGATAGCAAATGGCGTGACGGCATCGGCAAGAATGTCGCCGAGTGGTGGAAAGTGCTCGAAGCCCGCGCCATGGAGCCGGCCGAGCCGGTCAATCCGCAACGTGTGACATGGGAGCTTTCGCCCCGGCTTCCCGACCGCGTCATCGTCACCAGCGACTCCGGCTCGTGCGCCAATTGGTATGCCCGCGATCTGAAAATGCGCCGCGGCATGATGGCGACGCTGTCCGGCGGACTGGCTTCGATGGGCGCCGCCGTGCCCTATGCCATTGCGGCGAAATTTGCTCATCCCGACCGGCCGGTCGTCGCTCTCGTGGGCGATGGCGCCATGCAGATGAACAACATGGCCGAGCTGATCACCGTCGCCAAATACTGGCGGCAATGGTCCGATCACCGCTGGATCGTCTGCGTCTTCAACAACGAAGACCTCAACCAGGTCACCTGGGAGCAGCGGGTGATGGAGGGCGATCCCAAATTCAACGCCTCGCAGCAGATTCCCAATGTCCCCTATCATAAATATGCCGAGTTGATCGGACTGAAGGGCCTCTATGTCGATCGGCCCGACGCGATGGGGCCCGCCTGGGAGCAAGCGTTCGCGGCCGACCGGCCGGTGGTGCTTGAGGTCAAGACCGACCCCGAAGTGCCGCCGTTGCCGCCGCACATCACGCTCGCTGAGGCCAAGCATCTGACCGAGTCCCTCATCAAGGGCGATCCCCACGAAGGCGGGATGATCAGGGAAACAGCGCGGCAGGTGATCGCTTCGCTCGTGCCCGGGAAATAAGGACGTGGCAGACTCGAACTTTGGCGGCCCGCCGATCCAGAAGGTGCAGGCCAGCGCCTATCGGATTCCGACGGACAATCCGGAAGCCGATGGAACGCTGAGTTGGGACTCGACAACCCTGGTCGTGGTCCGGGTGACAGCCGGCGACCGGGAAGGGCTCGGTTATACCTACGCCGATGCTACGGTCGCCTCGCTCGCCAAAGACTTTTTGGCTAAGGCGATCGCGCAGCACGACAGTTTCGACATTCGCGGTTGCTGGATGGCCATGCAGCGCAGCGTGCGCAATCTCGGCCGTTCCGGCTTGGCTGCCTGCGCGATCTCCGGAATTGATAATGCGCTCTGGGATCTCAAGGCCCGCCTGCTGGGCTTGCCGTTGGCGGCTTTGCTCGGGCGATGCCGGGACAACGTACCGATCTATGGAAGCGGCGGGTTCACCAGCTATTCAAGTAGCCAGCTCCGCGACCAGCTTTCCGGATGGGTGGAAAAAGACGGTTGCCGTTTCGTCAAGATGAAAATCGGCAGTGAGCCCGAGCATGATCCGGAGCGAGTCATGGACGCCAAGGACGCCATCGGCGACCATGAATTGTTCGTCGATGCGAACGGCGCTTTCTCGGTGAAGGAAGCTCTGAATTTTGCCGACGCTTGTGCGGACGCCGACATTCGCTGGTTCGAAGAACCGGTGACGTCCGACGATCTCCCCGGCTTACGGCTGATGCGCGAGCGCGCGCCCGGGCAGATCGAAATCGCCGCCGGCGAATATACCTATACGCTCGACGACGCCCGGCGCGTCCTCGAGGCCAACGCCGTCGACGTTCTCCAGGCCGACGCCACGCGCTGCGGCGGCGTAACCGGATTCATGCAGGTCGGGGCATTATGCGAGGCGCATCATATCGACCTGTCCGCCCATTGCGCTCCATCTGTTCATCGTCACGTCAGCTGCGCGGTGCCGCGGCTGCGCCACATCGAGTGGTTCCACGACCATGTTCGCATCGAACAGATGCTGTTCGACGGCGCTCCGGTCGCGCACGATGGCGCCATTGAAATCGATCCCAGCCGGCCGGGGCACGGTCTGACGTTCAAATCTAAGGATGCCGAGCGCTTCCTCGTCAACGGAGGGCGATCGTGACGCGTCCGAGCCCCGCCTTCGATTTGGTGGCGAGCCTGGCGCTGGCCGGCGCCGCAGCTTTGATTGTCGTACGTCCCCACCACGTCACAAAGATTGCGGCATCTCCGCTGCTGCAGGGCGGCTTAGCGAAACGGTTGGCGCCGCCCCCTCCTCCGCCGCCATCGCCGGTGGCGAAAATCCGGGAGTTGCGGAGACTGGCACGGCGATATGCGCCGCCGGTGCGAGCGAGAATGCGGCAATTAACCCGCACCACCGGACGCAAGCTCAACGGCAGTGCGGCGCTGCTGGCGTTTTCCGTCCTGACCGACAGCGCTGTGGAGCATTATCGCGGCTCGTTTCAGAATCGTGCCATGTATACGCCGCTGATCGCCGCCGCCGTGACGCTCGGCGCAAGCCTCCTCGGCTTGGCCGACACGCGCGCGCAAAAGCACGCCGCACGAGACGTCGTCTATGCTTCGGCGGCCGCCACCGGTTTCACCGGCCTGGGCTTTCATTTCTACAATATCCTCAAGCGGCCTGGCGGATGGTCGTGGCTCAATCTGTTCTATGCGGCGCCCATCGGCGCGCCGATGGCGCTCGCTCTGGCGGGACTTATCGGCCGCGGCGCCGAGCGGGTCCGCGACACCGCCCCCCTCGACGACGCCACTG
>JBAQHW010000441.1:0-2206 GCA_049288525.1 Xanthobacteraceae bacterium | reverse complement strand
GCATATGGTAATCTATACACATTCGGCGAAGGTCCCCGATGCGCACAAATATCGAGATCGACGAAAAACTGATGGCGGAAGCTCAGAAAGCCTCGGGGCATGCCACCAAAAAGCAGACGGTCGAAGAAGCGTTGCGTCTCATGGTTCGGCTGCGCCGTCAAAAGGAGGTCGACGCCGCTTTCGGCAAGTATCGCTGGAGCGGTAGCTTGGCACGCAGCCGCGAGGGGCGAGGCGTGAGGTGATTGTCGTCGACAGCAGCGTTTGGATCGATTTTCTTAGCGGCCGGAATTTACCTCACGTACGGCGCCTGCGTGCGATGCTTGGCGCTGAGGAGATCGTCGTCGGGGATTTGATGCTGTGCGAGGTATTGCAAGGCGTAGCGGACGAAACGCGTGCCCGGGAAGTCGAGTCTATTCTGCGCCGTTTCGCGATAGTGACGATGGCCGGCGATCCGATTGCGGTCACTGCAGCGCGGAATTTTCGCCGTCTGCGCAGCGCCGGAATCACCGTTCGCAAGACCATCGATCTTCTGATCGGCACTTGGTGCATCGAGAACCGCATGGCGTTACTTCACAACGACGGTGATTTCCGTTCGATGGCGCGCCATCTCGGGCTTGTCGAAGTCGCGGTGTCGGCATAGGCAACTGCGCTATTTCCCGCGCATCGCCAGCACGCGGTCGACCATGGCGCCGGCTTCGCCGAGATAGTTCGCCGGATCGCAGAGCTTTTGCAGCGCCGCGCGGTCGAGGTGCTTGGTGACTTCTTCGTTCTCGGCCAACAGATCGGCGAGCGGTCGGCCGGTGGCGACCACTTTGCGGCAAATGTCGTAGACAAGATCGTGGGCATATTGGCGGCCGAGATAGGGCCCGAGCCCCATCATCACCGCCTCCGAAACGATCAGCCCCTTGGTCAGATCGAGATTGGACCGCATCTTCTTCTCGTCGACTTGCAAGCCGGTGAGCACGAATTCGGTGTGGCGCAGCGCGCCGGCGGCGAGACAGAAGATTTCCGGTAGTACGAGCCATTCGATCTCCCAGGGACCGGTGGCGCGCTCGTGGTCCTCGACCATGGCATCGAGCAGCGCGGCGGCCTGCTGCCGCACCACCGCGGTCTGCGCGGTGATATAGACCGACGAAATCGGATTGCGCTTTTGCGGCATCGTCGAGGACGAGCCGCGGCCTTCGTGGAACGGCTCGTACACTTCCTCCACTTCGGTCTGCATCAGAAGCTTCACGTCGAAGGCGATCTTGCCGCACGTGCCGGTGACCAGTCCGAGAAAGCAGCCGACTTCGGCGACGGTATCGCGCACCGTATGCCAGGCGATTGCCGGCTGGCCGAGTTTCAGCTCTTTCATCAGCTCGGCTTGCGTCTGCAAGCCTCGGCCGCCGAGCGACGACAGCGTGCCGGCGGCGCCCCCGAATTCGCCGACCAAAACGCGCGGGCGTAATTCCGCCAGCCGCTGCTTGTGCCGCTCGAACGCCGCCAACAGCGTCGCCATCTTGTAGCCGAAGGTGATCGGCACCGCCTGCTGCAGGTTGCTGCGCCCGGCCATCGGCGTATCGCGGTATTTGCGCGCCAGGTTGGCGAGCGCATCGGCGATGCGGTCGAGATCGGCGCCGACCAAGGTCAGCGCCTCGCGCATCTGCAGCACCGTCGCCGTGTCGGTAATGTCCTGGGTGGTCGCGCCCCAATGGCACCATTCACCCAGGCCGTCGCGGCACAGCGCAACGAGCTGCTGCACCACCGGCAGCACCGGGTAGCCGATCCGCTCGGTCTGGATTTTCAGCTTGGCGAAATCGATCTCGGCAACGTCGCAGTGCCGGCAAATCTCCTCGGCGGCTTCCCTGGGGATAATGCCGAGCTGGGCCTGGGCGCGCGCCAGCGCCGCCTCGAAATCGAGGTATTTCTGCACGCGGTTCTCGTCGGAAAACACCCGCCGCATCGCTTCGGTCGAGAAAATGTCGCGGAATACGGCGGAGTCGATGAGTGAGGTGGGCATAAGCTGGGACGCTCCCGCTGGGTGATGCCTGTCATCGTCCGCGCAGGCGGACAATCCAGTACAGCGGGGCCTCGACAAGATGACACGTGCCGGCGATTACTGGATGCCCCGCCTGCGCGGGGCATGACAGGAGTAATGGCCGGTGGTCAAGTCGGACGACCTTGCTTTGCCGGCGCATCTGCGCGCCATCCACGCGGCCGACTACCC
>JBAQHW010000440.1:0-1660 GCA_049288525.1 Xanthobacteraceae bacterium | reverse complement strand
CGGCGTGCTGGATTCTGGATTGCTTCGTCGCTTCGCTCCTCGCAATGACGAACGGTAATTCGGCATGACCGCGCGCGGCATCATCGTCGCCGCGCCGCAGTCCGGCGCCGGCAAAACCACGGTCACGCTTGCCGTGCTGGCGGCGCTGGCGCGGCGCGGCGTCGCCGTGCGCGCGGCCAAGGCCGGACCGGACTATATCGACCCCGCCTTTCATGCCGCGGCAATCGGCTCTGCCAGCGTCAATCTCGATAGCTGGGCGATGCCGGCCGTGCTGCTCGATAGTCTCGCGGCGCAAGCGGCCGCCGCCGCCGACCTTCTTGTCATCGAAGGCGTGATGGGCCTGTTCGACGGTACGGTCGGGCCGCCGGGGCAGCGTGGCGCCACCGCCGATCTCGCCGCGCTTTTCGGTCTTCCGGTTGTGCTGGTGGTCGACGTGGCGCGGCAGGCGCAGTCGGCGGCGGCGATGGTGCGAGGCTTCGCCGCGCACGACCCCGCCGTCAAGATCGCCGGCGTCATTCTCAATCGCGTCGCGAGCGAAAAGCACCGCGCGCTGGTCGCCAATGCGATTGCCGCCCTCGGCGTTCCCGTTCTTGGCGCGCTGCCGCGCGAGCCGGCCTTGGCGGTACCGGAGCGGCATCTGGGACTCGTCCAGGCCGGTGAGCATGCCGATCTTGCTATGCTGGTCGATCGGCTGGCCGCGGCGGCGGAGCGGCATTTCGATCTTGACGCGATCATGGCTGCTGCGGCGCCGCTCCATATCAAATCATTGTCGAACGCCGCGCCGGCGCTGCCGCCGCCGGGCCAGCGCATCGCGCTCGCGCAAGATCGCGCCTTCAGCTTTGCTTATCCGCATCTCGTTGCAGCCTGGCGCGACGCCGGCGCCGAGATACTGGCGTTTTCGCCCTTGGCCGACGAGTCGCCGCCCGAGGCCGCCGATTGTTGCTGGCTGCCGGGCGGCTATCCGGAGCTTTATGCCGGCGCACTGGCGGCGGCGGAACATTTCAAGTCCTGTTTGCGCCGCTTCGCGCAAACGCGGCCGGTGCATGGCGAGTGCGGCGGCTACATGGTGTTGGGCGAAAGCCTCGAGGACGCGGCGGGCACGCCGCACGCCATGACCGGATTGCTCGGCCACGCCACGAGCTTCGCCAAACGCAAATTGCATCTCGGTTACCGCAGCGCGCGGCTCTTGTCCGACAATATTCTCGGCAGCAAAGGTAACACCGTGCGCGGCCACGAATTCCATTATGCCTCACTCGTTTCGGCCGGCGGCGACGAGCCTCTCGCTGAGTTGCGAGATAGTGAAGGCCGAGAGCTCGGTCCGTCCGGTGGCCGGCGCGGCCGCGTCAGCGGCTCCTTCTTTCACGCCATCGCGGTCGGATAAGCTCTTTGCTGGAGCATGATCTTTTCGGAAAACCGGTACCCACTTTTCCGGATCATGCTCTAACATTCCAGCAGCACCACGGTGCCGACGCCGCCGGCGGCTCCGCGTTCCTGTGCCGCTAGCTCGCCGTCTGCGGCACGGCCGCGTCGTCGTCCGGCTTGTCCGACACACCGGCCTCGGCAAAGGTCGCCATGCCGGTGTGGCAGGCAAGCGCCGCGCGCAGAATGTTCAACGCAACCGCGGCGCCCGAGGCTTCGCCGAGCCGCATATCGAGATCGA
>JBAQHW010000439.1:0-10740 GCA_049288525.1 Xanthobacteraceae bacterium | reverse complement strand
CCTTGGCGGCGTGGCGCTACTGTTCATTGCCGCCAAGCTCCTGGTGCCGGAGGCGAGCAGCAGAGACGATATGCCGGCAGCCGGCCAATTGTGGCGCGCGGTCGCGGTCATCGCCATCGCCGATATCGTCATGAGCTTCGACAATATGGTGGCGATCGCGGCGATCGCGCAGGGCAATGTTTTGTTGCTGGCGCTGGGCCTCGCCGTTTCGATTCCGATGATCGTGGTCGGCGCGGCCATGGTTATGGCGCTTTTGGACCGTTTCCCGATCCTGATCTGGACCGGCACGGCATTGCTCGGCTGGATCGCTGGTGAGCTCATCATTGCCGATCCGGCATTATCCAAGCATCTCGCGGCGGCGTTCGGCGCGCAGCTCACCCAACAAATCGGATTTGCGGCGCCGGTCACCGGTGCGGCGTTGGCGATCGCCGCCGGTGGCTTATGGCGCAGTTGGCACGAGAGCAGGCCGTCGCGATCCAACGAAGAGCCAAGCGGCGCCTGACGAAAATTTCTAAGCGGCCGCTTTGCTTTGCATAAAATTGCTGAGAATCTGCCGCCGATCGCGCGTTCTCTCTTTTTTGCATTTCGCGCTTCCCGCTGCGCCGCGTTTGCGCGCGAGCGATGCATCGATACAGCCACGGTTGCGCCGTATTTCTGCGGCTTGCTTCGCATGCAATCGGATTTTGGTCATCGTGCCGGTGCTGTCTTGGCGATGAAAACACTTCGGACTTTTCCCCAAAATCTGGCTTGTGGCGCTGATCGCAGGATTTGCACGCAACCGTCATGCAGAATGCTGAGGCTGACGTGCGGTCGTCGCGCTCGCGTCTTCACTGACATCTGGAACAACTGACATCTGGAAGAAACTAGGAGACAGACGATGCAGAAGGGCACCGTCAAGTGGTTTAATTCCACCAAGGGCTTCGGGTTCATCAAGCCGGCGAGCGGCGACAAGGACGTGTTTGTCCACGTTTCCGCTGTCGAGCGGGCCGGTTTGCGCTCGCTCAATGAAGGCCAGGAGGTCGAGTTCGAACTCGTGACCAACCGCGGCCGCACTTCGGCGGAAAATCTGAAAGTGGCATAACTGTCAAAGTAGCGTGACTCGAACCGGAGCGATCCGGTTCTCGCAACCCCCGGCTTCGCACCGGGAGTTTTATTTCGTCTGCGTCACGCCCGGCGCGTTGATCTGTTCGCCTGCCGGCGCGAACTTGGCCCGGCCCTCGGCGACGAGGCGCAGCGCCTGTGGATAGATGCGGTGCTCGATTTCGAGCACGCGCGCGGCAAGCGTCGCTTCGGTGTCGCCATCGACTATCGCCACCGAATCCTGGACGATGATCGGGCCGGCATCGGTTTCCGGCACGACGAAATGCACGGTTGCGCCGTGACGTTTAACGCCGGCTTCCAGGGCGCGGCGATGGGTGTGCAGGCCTTTGAAGTGCGGCAGCAGCGCCGGATGGATGTTCAACAAGCGGCCGCTCCAGCGCGCCACGAACCAAGGCGTGAACAGCCGCATGAAGCCCGCCAGGCAGACGAGTTCGATGTGCCGTGCACTGAGCTCGGCATCGAGCGCGCGCTCGAAAGCCTCGCGGTCGTCGCCGAAACGCCGGTGATCGACGACCGCGGTGGCGAGACCGGCCTCGTGGGCGCGTGCGAGCCCGAGAGCATCCGGGCGGTTGGAAACGACCAGCACGATGTCCGCGGGATAGTCTTTCGCAGCGGCGGCTTCGATCAGCGCGGTCATGTTCGAGCCGCGGCCCGAGATCAGCACGGCAACGCGCCTTTTGGTCACGCCGTCGGTCACGACAGATCGAGGCGGCCGCGATACTGCACCGGATTGCCGGCAGACGCCGCCACGATTTCGCCGAGCCGCACCACCGTTTCGCCGTTGTCGGCGAAACATTTCGATACGGCATCCGCGCCGGTCCGATCGACCACCGCGATCATGCCGACGCCGCAGTTGAATGTGCGCAGCATTTCCGCCTCGCTGATGCTGCCGGCCGCCGCCAGCCATTTGAACACCGGGAGGACGGGAACGCGATCGAGATCGAGGTCAGCGGCCAAGCCTTGCGGCAATACGCGCGGAATATTCTCGGTGAAGCCACCGCCGGTGATATGCGCCAGCGCCTTCACCGCCTTGGTACCGCGGATCGCGGCAAGGCAGGAGCGCACGTAAAGCCGGGTCGGCGTCAGCAGGGCTTCGCCCAGACTCTGCGCCGGCTTGAACGGCGCCGGGCTTTCCCAGCCGAGGCGGGCATCGGCGGCGATGCGGCGCACCAGCGAATAGCCGTTGGAATGGACGCCCGTTGAAGCCAAACCGACGACGACGTCGCCCGGCGCAATATCGCGGCGTGGTAACAGGTCCTGGCGCCCGACTGCGCCGACGGCAAAGCCGGCAAGGTCGTAATCGTTGCCCTGATAAACGCCCGGCATTTCCGCGGTCTCGCCGCCGATCAAGGCGCAGCCGGATTCGCGGCACGCCGCGGCGATACCTTTTACAATGGTCGCTCCGATCGCCGGATCGAGCTTGCCGCAGGCGAAATAGTCCAGGAAAAACAGCGGCTCGGCTCCTTGCACGACAAGATCATTGACGGACATGGCCACGAGGTCGATGCCGATCGTATCGTGACGGGAGGTTTCGACCGCGATCTTGACTTTGGTACCGACGCCGTCGGTGGCGGCGACCAGGATCGGATCGGAAAAGCCGGCGGCTTTCAGATCGAACAGCCCGCCAAAGCCGCCGATTTCAGCCCCGGCCCCGGCGCGGGCCGTGGCGCGCAGCAGGGGCTTGATCAAATCCACCATGCGGTTGCCGGCATCGATATCGACGCCGGCGGCCGCGTAGCGTGCGTCATCCACGAAGGCCACCACTTCGGACGGGACGAGCCTTCCCGGCTTCGGAAAGGCACTGATCGCGCCTCCTACGTCGGAATCGCGGGGTGTGCAAGCGCGCCGCCGCCGGTATAGTGCGGCCATTCTAAATGGCTGCGCCGGGTTGCGACTTGAGTATCCCAAATCTCATCACATTGGGCCGAATTCTCTTGGTTCCTGTCGTCGTCTGGGTGATCACCTCAGGCGAGATGCGCATTGCCTTTGCCCTGTTCCTGGCGGCCGGGCTGAGTGACGCCGTCGACGGCTTTCTCGCCAAGAATTTCCACATGGCGAGCGAGCTCGGCAAATATCTCGACCCGCTGGCCGACAAGGCGCTGATCGTCTCGATTTATGTATCGCTCGGCATCGCCCAGGCGCTGCCGCTGTCCATCGTTATTCTTGTCGTCTCGCGCGATATCATGATTATCAGCGCCTTCCTCCTCGCCTGGCTGGTGGGACGGCCGATGCCGATCCGGCCGTTGATGGTGTCGAAAGCCAACACGGCGGCGCAAATCCTGCTTGCGGCTTTGGTCCTCGCCGAACATGCCTTCGACTTCGAGGCTGGTTTGGCGACCGACCTGACCATGGCGCTCGTCGCGGTCTTGACCTTGGCTTCAATCGCCTTCTATCTCGCGGAGTGGGTCCGCCATATGAATTCGTTCGGCGCCGGTCATTGATTTGCTTTCAGCCGGCCCGCAATCGCCTCATATTGGATCGATTGGTGCGCTAGAATTTTGGGAAGCATGATCTTTTCGGAAAGCCGGCGTCCAGCTTCGAATCGAATTCCACGAGCAGGCATTTTCCGGATCATGCTTTAAGGAAGCGCAATGTGGATCGAGCGCAATATCATGTTCTGGAGCGTTGCGCTTGCCGTCTTCGTCGGCTTGTTGTGGCTGTTGAGCCCGATTCTGCTGCCGTTCGTTCTCGGCATGGCGATCGCCTATTTGCTCGATCCCCTCAACAGAAGGCTGACCAAGCGCGGCATGAGCCGGACCTTCGCTTCGTTCATTATCCTGGCCGGCTTCGTGCTTGCCTTCGCGCTGCTGCTTCTCCTGATTACGCCGCCGCTGATCCGGCAGCTTTCTGCCTTCGTCGACAATGCGCCGGCTTACGCCGAGCGTTTGCAGGCTCTGGTGAGCAACCCGAACCATCCCTGGCTCAAGCGTGTCATCGGCGACAATCTCGCCGGCGGGTCTGCCGGCGGTATCATGAACCAGGCGATGGGGTATGTGACCGGCGTGCTTGCTTCGCTATGGGCGAAAGGCCAGACGCTGATCTCGATCTTTTCGCTTTTGATCATCACTCCGGTTGTCGCATTTTATCTGAGCTCCGACTGGGATCGCATCATAACCACTGTCGATCGATTGATACCGCTGCACCAGCATGAAACGGTGCGCGGTCTGGCTCGTGAGATCGATGCCTCCATATCAGCCTACGTCCACGGCCAATCCGGGGTTTGCCTGATCCTGGGGTCCTATTATGCGATCGGATTGAGTCTGGCGGGCTTGAGCTTTGGCTTTCTTATCGGCGTGGTTTGCGGGCTGATCAGTTTCGTTCCTTATGTCGGCTCGTTGACCGCACTCGTGGTCTCGCTTTGCGTTGCCGTCGCCCAGTTCTTCCCTGAATGGGGCCGCATTGTCATGGTTATCGCAATCGTCCTCGTCGGCCAATTCCTCGAAGGCAACGTGCTGTCGCCGAAACTGGTGGGACACAGTGTCGGGTTGCATCCGGTGTGGCTGATGTTCGCGCTGTTTGCGTTCGGCTATTTGTTCGGATTTGTCGGGCTTTTGCTCGCGGTGCCGCTCGCAGCCGCTGCCGGGGTGTTGATCCGGTCTGCCTTGCGGCGCTATCTGGCCAGTCCGCTCTACACCGGAACCGGCGAGACGTGAGCATGAAGTCCGCCGACGCCGTCTCCTCCCCGCCACGCCAGCTCGCGCTCGCGCTCGATCATGCCGAAAGCTACGCGCGAGACGATTTTCTGGCCGGCCCGTCCAATGAAAGCGCGCTGGTGTTGATCGACGCCTGGCCGGATTGGCCGGCGCGCGCCATCGCACTCGTCGGACCCGAAGGATCCGGCAAGACGCATTTGGCGACGATCTGGGCGGCAGCCGCGGGGGCGCGCGTCATCTCGGCGCGCAGTCTCGGCGACGTCGACCCGCGCGCGACGCTGGCGACCGGCGCGCTGGTTATCGAGGACGCGCATGGCGTCAATGACGAGCGGGCGCTCTTCCACCTGATCAATATGGCGCGCGAGGATGGTGCGTTTCTCCTGTTCGCGGCGCGCACGCTGCCGTCGCTCTGGCCCGCGGCGATCGCGGATGTGATCTCGCGGCTGCGGGCGATGCCGGTGGTGGCGATGCGGGCGCCGGACGACGCGCTGTTGCGCGGCGTCATCGTCAAGTTGGCCACCGACCGTCAGCTGCAGCTCGACGAAGGCGTTGTCGGCTATCTGTCCAATCATATCGAGCGCTCGTTCGCCGCAGCGCGCGCGGCGGTCATTGCGCTCGACCGGGAGGCCTTGCGGCAGCGCCGGCCGCCGAGCCGGGTCCTGGCGGCCGAATTGTTCCGTGGTGGCGCATAAATTTGCCGGCGCGTTGCCTCGTGGCGGGCGCCTCGAAATCGTTCATTTTGCCGCACAAGAAGTCGCTTGCAGATTCGCGGTCGAAGCCAGCCTTGACGGGGCGGCCGCTTGCCGGGTTATCTCGGTTGATTGCATTCATGGGATTGTTACCAAAGGTGGCCAACATAGCCCTTGAGGAGCACGGACCCGCCATGGCCGATCGCGGCCAAGCCACTGCGATTGAACGAGAATCCGAGGCGGTGCGGCGGCTGGACGAGCCTCTGCGGTCGCCCGAGGCGATCGCGCATACGCCTGACTCCGATCTTTCCGCCAGTCCGAACCGCTTCATCAACCGTGAACTATCGTGGTTGAACTTCAATCGGCGGGTGCTTGAGGAATCGGCCAATCCCAAAAATCCGCTGCTTGAACGGCTGAAATTCCTTTCGATCTCGGCGAACAATCTCGACGAATTCTTCATGGTCCGCGTCGCCGGTCTCGGCGCCCAGTTGCGCGAGGGCATCACCACCGTGAGTCCGGAAGGGCTGACGCCGGCGGAGCAGCTTGTGCGTATCGCCGCGGCGGTGTCGATTCTGGTCGAGGATCAACAGGCGCAATGGCGCGAGTTGCGCAGTCTGCTCGCCGATTCCGGAATCGTTCTGATCGACGGGCAGGACGTGACCAAGGCGGAAAAGACCTGGCTGGAAGACTACTTTCTCGCTCACGTCTTCCCGCTCTTGACGCCGCTTGCCATCGATCCGGCGCATCCGTTTCCGTTCATCCCCAATCTGGGGTTTACGCTGGCTTTGCAGCTCTCCCGCGGCAAGGACGGCAAGGCGATGAACGCGCTGATCCGCGTGCCCAACCGCGTCGAGCGCTTCGTGCGCCTGCCGCAGGCTGGCGACGGCGGCGCCGTGCGCATGATCACCATCGAAGGCGTGACCAGCCTGTTCATCGGCAAGCTGTTTCCGGGCTATGCGGTGAAGGGCGTGGGTGCCTTCCGCATCATCCGCGATTCCGAAGTCGAAATCCTCGAAGAAGCCGAAGATCTGGTGCGACTGTTCGAGACCGCGTTGAAGCGTCGCCGCCGCGGCATCGTGATCCGGCTCGACATCGAGGCGACCATGCCGGTGGAACTGCGGCGCTTCGTGCAGCGCGCGCTCGGTGCCACCGACGACAGCGTGTTCAGCGTCGACGGCGTGCTCGCGCTCAACGAGATGGGGCAGGTGGCGAGTCTGCACCGGCCGGACCTGGAATTTGTTCCCTATGCGCCGCGCTATCCGGGGCGCGTACGCGACCACGGCGGCGATTGCTTCGCTGCCATCCGGCAGAAGGACTTCGTCGTCCACCATCCGTTCGAGTCGTTCGACGTGGTGGTGAATTTCCTGCAGCAGGCGGCGCGCGATCCGGACGTCGTCGCCATCAAGCAGACGCTTTATCGCACCTCGGCCGATTCGCCGATCGTCAAGGCGCTGGCCGAGGCCGCCGAGGCCGGAAAATCAGTCACCGCGCTGGTCGAGCTGAAAGCCCGCTTCGACGAGGAGGCCAATATCCGCTGGGCGCGCGATCTGGAACGCGCCGGCGCCCAAGTGGTGTTCGGTTTCATCGAGCTCAAGACGCATGCGAAATTGTCGCTGGTGGTGCGCCGCGAGGGCGCCTCGCTGGCGTCTTACGTTCATGTCGGCACCGGCAACTATCACCCGGTGACCGCGCGCATTTATACCGACCTGTCGTTTTTCACTTGCGATCCGATCATCGCCCGCGACGTCACCCGCATCTTCAACTTCATCACCGGCTATGCCGAGCCTGCCGAGCTCGATCGCATGGCGGTATCACCGTTGTCCTTGCGCAACCGCATCCAAGAGCACATCGAGGCAGAGAGCGCGCATGCCGAGGCTGGCCGCCCGGCGGCGATCTGGATGAAGATGAATGCGCTCGTCGATCCAGACATCATCGACGCGCTATACCGGGCGTCGAATGCCGGTGTTGCCATCAATCTCGTGGTCCGCGGCATCTGTTGCCTGCGGCCCGGCGTTCCGGGCCTGTCCGACAATATCCGCGTCAAATCCATCATCGGCCGCTTCCTGGAACACGGCCGCATCTATTGCTTCGGCGCCGGGCATGGCCTGCCGCATGCCAAGGCCGCCGTCTATATTTCGTCCGCCGACATGATGCCGCGCAATCTCGACCGCCGCGTCGAGGCGCTGTGTCCGATTCTCAATCCCACCGTGCACGAGCAGGTGCTCGACCAGATCATGGTGGCCAATCTGAAGGATAACGAGCAGAGCTGGCAGCTCCTGGCCGACGGCTCGTCGTCGCGCATCAAGCCGGCGCCGGGCGAGGAAGTGTTCAATTCCACTACTTATTTCATGACCAATCCCAGCCTGTCGGGCCGGGGCAAGTCGCCGAAGGAATCGATTCCGCGCTTGCGCCATCGTCCCTATTAGTATCGTAATTCAAGGGGTTATCCGCAGGCGCATGAGAAATCCCGGCGAATCGTATAGGCTATAGCCCGCTGCCATGCCGGGGCTTCAGGCAGCAATGCTGCAACCATAACCGCAGCAATCGCTTTTCCGAATGGATCAGCCGCGGCCGATAAGGCGGAAGCCGCCTTATATGATGGCTCTGTTTATTAGGCCGCATCGATCGATGAAGCACGCCACCGAAGACGCCCAGGGACGCCTCGACCACGGCCCGCCAATCGGGGTGGTCGATATCGGCTCGAACTCCGTCCGTCTCGTCGTCTATGAGGGACTGACGCGCAGCCCGACCGAGATTTTCAACGAAAAGGCGCTGTGCGGTCTCGGCCGCGAGGTGCAATCGACGCGGCTTCTCGCCGCCGACGCGGTCCAGCATGCGCTGGCGACGCTCAAGCGGTTTCGCGCGCTGTGCGACACCATGGGGGTGAAGAAGACGCTCGCCATCGCCACCGCTGCTTGCCGCGATGCCAGAAACGGTCCGGCCTTCATCAAGCTCGCCCAGCGCACCATCGGCGCCGAGATCGACGTCCTGTCCGGCGGCCGCGAGGCGGAGCTCACCGCGCTCGGCGTGATTTCCGGCGTACACCACGCCGACGGCGTCGTCGGCGACCTCGGCGGCGGCTCGCTCGAATTGGTCGACGTGCGCGGCACCCGCGCCCGCCACGGCGTCACCCGACCGCTGGGCGGATTGGCGCTGGCCGATATTTCGGCGAAGTCGATCAAGAAGGCGGAAAAATTCGTCAGGAAGTCGCTCGCTGGACTGCCGGTGCTGCGCGGTTGCGAGGGCCGCAATTTCTACGCCGTCGGCGGCACGTGGCGATCGCTGGCGCGGCTGCATATGTGGCAGACCGGCTACCCGCTGCACGTGATGCACGGCTACGCCATACCGGCCGACGAAGCGCTGGAATTCGCCCGGCTGGTGCATCGGGTCGACGTCGAAACGCTGTCGAATATCGAAGTGGTGAATAATGCGCGCCGGCCGCTATTGCCCTATGCGGCGCTGGTGCTCGAACACATTCTGCGCGCCGGCAAGCCGCGGCAGGTGGTGTTCTCGGCGCTCGGCGTGCGTGAAGGGCTGCTCTATTCGCTGCTGAAAAAGGCGGACAAGGAGAAGGACGCGCTGATCGAGGCGGCCCGCCATCTCAACGTGTTGCGCTCGCGCTCGCCGCAGCACGGCGAGGAATTGATCGCGTGGACCGATCGTCTCCTCGCCACCTCCGGCATCGAGGAGACCGGCGAGGAGCGCCGGCTGCGCCATGCCGCCTGCCTGCTTGCCGATATCGGCTGGCGCGCGCATCCGGATTACCGCGGCGAGCAGTCGCTCAATATCATCGCCCATGGCGGCTTTTCCGGCATCGACCATCAGGGCCGCGCCTACCTGGCGCTGGCGGTGTTCTTTCGCCATGTCGGGCTGGTGATGGACGACGAATTGTCGCCGCGGCTGCGCGAACTCGTTTCGACGCGGCTCCTTGACCGCGCCCGCGTTCTCGGTGCGGCGCTCCGCCTCGCTTATGTGATTTCCGCGGCGATGCCGGGCGTGCTGCCGCAGACGCCGCTCGCCATCCAGCGCCATCGCCTGGCGCTGCGCCTGCCGGGCGAATTCAGCGCGCTCGCCGGCGAACGCATTATGAACCGGCTGCGCTCGCTGGCCCGCCTCATCGGCCGCGAGCCGGTGGTGCTGATGGAGTGAAATGCTATGCTTCCTGCCTGATGCTTAAGCGTCAATGACAGGGAGCGCCCGATGGAAACGTCCAATAAATCGCCGCAGCGTGCGCCCGGCCTGATCGTCGCGCCGCTTACCCCGTTCACCGCCGCTCTCGCGGTCGACGAAGCCGCCCTCAAGCACCAGATCGATTATGTGGTCGAGGATTGCCGCGCCACCATGGTGGTGGCGGCCGGCGTCGAGACGCAGGAATACACTTATCTCTCGTTCGAGGAGCGCAAGGCGCTGATCCGCCGCACCGTCGAGGCCGTCGCCGGCCGCGTGCCGGTGATGGTCGGAATTTCCCATCCGTCGTTTAAGACCGCGGTGGAATTGGCGCATGAGGCGGAGCGGCTTGGCGCCGCCGCGGTGCAGGTGCTGGCGCCGCTGCGGCCGTTTGCCGGGCCGCCGACGCAGGCCGACCTCGTCGCTTATTTCGAAGCCATCGGCCGCGAGACCAGTTTGCCGCTGACGCTTTATCTCAATCCTGGTCCGGGCGCCGACGTGTCGATCGCCGACACTATTGCGCTGGCGAAATTGCCGCAGGTGCAATTGATCAAGGAAAGCTCGCGCGATCTGGCGCGGGTGTCACGGCTCATTGTC
Source organism: Xanthobacteraceae bacterium (assembly GCA_049288525.1). Classification (GTDB taxonomy): domain Bacteria; phylum Pseudomonadota; class Alphaproteobacteria; order Rhizobiales; family Xanthobacteraceae; genus BOG-931. The sequence continues at coordinate 533 of JBAQHW010000439.1, read as the reverse complement.
GAGATCGATCGCGCCGGGCATGCGCGTTATTTCACCACCATGCAGATGCTATTCGCCACGCTGATGTTCGGCGGCTCCGGCGCCACCATGCCGCCGCCGGCTTGCGAGATCGCGCGCCACGTCATCGACGCGTTCGTCGCCAAGGACTACGAGCGCTCAGCCGAGATCCAGCTTCAATTCGCGCTGTTCCCGTCGCAATGGATGCATCGCGGGCTGGCGCCGGCAATGAAGGCTGCGATGAATCTGATTGGCATTCCGGCCGGCGAGCCTTATCCGCCCTATGCGCCGCTGTCGCGCGACGAGATGGCGGCGCTCGCCGCCACGCTGCGCATAACCGCACTGGCGCCGCACTTCAAGGTCACCGCCGCGGCGTGATGCAGATCAGGACTTGATCAAATCGGCGGCTTGCGCGACCTGCGTCCAGCGGCTGACCTCGCTCTTGATGTAGGCGCCGTATTGATCCGGCCCGAGATCGTTGGGCACGAAGCCTTGCTTATGCAGGGCATCGACGGCGTCCGGGGCATGCATCGCGG
>JBAQHW010000438.1:0-6317 GCA_049288525.1 Xanthobacteraceae bacterium | reverse complement strand
CGCCTCTCTCGCCGCTTTCGCCGCCGCCGAGGCGGGGGAGCTTGAGAAGGCGCTGCAACGCAATATCTTTGCGGGCGCGGACGACGCGCGCGGCGCGGCGCGGCTGGCGCACTATGTGGGCGCGACGCGGCGCCAATTCGCGGCGCAGGACGACGGTGCGCTCCGGCGCGGCCAGGTCAGCTTTCCGCACCCCGATTCAATTGCCGAGGCCACTATTCATGCCTGAACACAAGACCCAGGAAGGCGCCGCGACGCCTTGGCAAGTGCCCGTCGCCGTGGACGAAATCGATGAGGACGGTCGGCACGTCGCGCTTGCGGCCGATGCCGCCGTGCGGGCCATTGTGGCGCGGCTCGCCGGGTTGCGCGAGCTGCCGCGCTTCGAGGCGAGTTTTGACGTCAACCGGCGGGGCGCCGGCGGCCTGCACGTTACCGGCACCGTGTCGGCGACGGCCGGGCAAAATTGCGTGGTGACGCTCGAGCCACTGCTCAATGAGGTCAGGGAGACGGTCGATCTTGTTTTTTTGCCGCTGCAACCGGCTGTCGAGCCGGAAGCGGAAGGCGAGGGCGCCCGAGCCAAATGGAAAGGCCCGGAACCGTTGATCGGCGGGGCGGTCGATCTGGGCGCAATCGCCATCGAGTTCCTGATCCTCGGACTGGATCCTTATCCGCGAAAGCCCGGTGCGGCTTTCGAGCCGCCGCCCGTTCCCAAGGCGGAGGAGGGGCCGTTTGCCGCCCTAGGTCCGGTTCTGGCACCACTTCTTGGCAAGCCCGCCAAGGATTAGCTGCGGCGCTTCAAATCGACACCTCGAACGGCTATTGTCGCCTTGGTGTTGCATTCCCACGTTCCGGACCTGGGTCATTAAATGTCGGACAAGGTCCGCATTGCGCTTGATGCGATGGGAGGCGACCACGGTCCGGCCGTGGTCGTGGCCGGCGCGGGACTGGCGCTGGAGCGCCACCCCGAATGCGAATTCCTGCTGTTCGGCGATGCCGCGCTGATTGCGCCGCTGGTTGACGCCAAGCCGGAACTCAAGGCCGTTACGCGGATCGTTCATACCGACATTGCCGTGCGCATGGACGACAAGCCCAGCCAGGCGCTGCGCTCGGGCCGCTGGAAGTCGTCGATGTGGCTGGCGATCGACGCGGTGAAAAAGGCTGAGGCCGATCTGGCGGTATCGGGCGGCAATACCGGCGCGCTGATGGCGATGTCGAAATTCGATCTGCGGATGCTGCCGGGCATCGAGCGGCCGGCGATCGCGGCGTTGTGGCCGACACTGCGCGGCGAATCCGTCGTGCTCGACGTCGGCGCTTCGATCGGCGCGGACGCGGAGCATCTGGTCGACCTGGCGGTGATGGGTGCGGCGACGGCGCGCATTCTTTTCGGCACCCCGCGTCCTACCGTGGGCCTGCTCAATATCGGAGCGGAAGAGGTCAAGGGACTGGAATTCGTGCGCGAGGCGAACCGCATTCTGCGTGAGGAGAATTTGCCCGATCTCGACTATCGCGGGTTTGTCGAGGGCGACGACATCGGCCGTGGCAAGGTCGATGTTGTGGTGACCGAAGGCTTTGCCGGCAATATCGCGCTCAAAGCCGCCGAAGGCACCGCTCGCCAGATCGGAGAATATTTGCGCGGAGCGATGAGCCGGTCGTGGAGCGCGCGGATCGGCTATCTGTTCGCGCGGTCGGCCTTCCGGCAGTTGCGCGAGCGCATGGACCCGCGCCGCGCCAACGGCGGCGTTTTTCTAGGGCTCAACGGCATCGTCATAAAAAGCCACGGCGGGGCCGATGCCGAAGGCATTGCCGCGGCGCTGGAGCTCGGACACGGCGTGGTGCGCGACGAACTGTTGGCCAAGATTCGCGCCGCGCTCGAACCGCGCCAGGCGCATCGCAGCCAGATTCTCGGCGGCCAGACGCTCAGCACCAAGGCGGTTGGCGGAGCCGCCTCGTGACGGTGCAGCGCTCGGTTATGTTGGGTTGCGGCAGCTATCTGCCCAACCAGGTCCTCACCAATGAGGATTTGGCGCGCAAGGTCGACACCTCGGACGACTGGATCGTTCAGCGCACTGGGATTCACCAGCGGCGCATTGCCGCGGCCGGCGAGTTGACCTCCGATATGGCGGTGCGTGCGGCACGGGGCGCGCTGGCGCACGCCCACCTCGATGCGCAGTCGATCGACCTTATCGTGCTGGCGACGTCGACACCGGACCAGACTTTCCCGGCGAGCGCGGTTTCCGTGCAGGCCGAGCTCGGCATCACGCACGGCGCCGCTTTCGATCTGCAGGCGGTCTGTTCCGGATTCGTCTATGCCCTGGCCACGGCCGATGCGCTGCTGCAATCCGGCGCCTTCAAGCGGGCGCTGGTGATCGGCGCCGAGACGTTTTCGCGGCTGCTCGACTGGACCGACCGCGGCACCTGCGTGCTGTTCGGCGACGGCGCCGGCGCCGTGGTGCTCGAAGCGCAGCCGCAGCCCGGTACGCGGGATGACCGGGGTATTCTGACGGTCCGGCTGCGCTCCGACGGCCGCTATAAGTCCAAGCTTTATGTCGACGGCGGCCCGTCTTCGACCGGCACCGTCGGGCATTTGCGCATGGAGGGACGCGAGGTGTTCCGCCACGCCGTAGCGATGATCACGGACGTGGTCGAGGAGGCCTTCAAGATCACGGGCTACGCCGCCGCCGACGTCGACTGGTTCATTCCGCATCAAGCCAATAAGCGCATCATCGACGGTTCGGCCCACAAGCTGGGGATTCCTGCCGGCAAGGTCGTCACCACGGTCGATCGCCACGGCAACACCTCGGCGGCCTCCATCCCCTTGGCGCTGAGCGACGCGGTCGCCGATCGGCGCATCAAACGCGGCGACTTATTGCTGTTCGAAGCCATGGGCGGCGGCTTCACCTGGGGCGCGGCGCTGGTCCGCTGGTGACCCTCAAGAACTGCCGGCAGCCCGGTTGACTCGTCTGTGGAAATGCTAATATCGTTGATAATTCAGCACGATATATCGATCGATGATCGATCTTAGCCGTGCGCGGGGCTGGCGATGGCGGGAAAGACAGTCACACGTGCGGATTTGTGCGAGGCCGTCTATCAAAAAGTCGGACTATCGCGCACAGAATCCGCGACTCTGGTAGAATTGGTGCTCAAGGAGATCACCGATTGCCTTGAGCGCGGCGAAACGGTGAAGCTGTCGTCGTTCGGCTCGTTCGTGGTGCGCAAGAAGGGGCAGCGCATCGGCCGCAATCCGAAGACCGGCAAAGAGGTCCCGATCTCTCCACGCCGGGTGATGGTGTTCAAGCCGTCGGCGATCCTCAAGCAGCGCATCAATACCTTGGATGGCGGCGGCGAGGTCGTCTAGCTGCCGGGTCTCTGCCGTCTGATCCGCGTCGTACCGCGAGGATTGCATTGGAAAAAGCGCCCGACGCATTCCGTACCATCAGCGAAGTGGCCGACGAAATCGACGTGCCGCAGCACGTCTTGCGGTTTTGGGAAAGCCGCTTTCCGCAGATCCGGCCGATGAAACGGGGCGGCGGTCGCCGCTATTATCGGCCCGACGATGTCGATCTGCTGCGCGGGGTGCGCCACCTGCTCTACGGCGAAGGCTACACCATCCGCGGCGTGCAGCGCATTTTGCGCGAGCAGGGGGTGGGCTTCGTCCAAGATGTTTGGCGCACCGAAGCCGCGCAGCCGCCACCGCCATCGGACGAGGACCGCGCGGGCGACGATGCCGGCGGGCCACCCGCCGCGGAGCGGCAGGAGCCCAAACTGTTCGGTATCGTCAGGCCGCCGAGCGAAGTGGCGGCGCCCTCGGTGCCGCCACCTCAAGCGGCGCCGCCGCGTCTTGCCGACGCGGATCGCCACAAGCTGCAAGACGCACTCGAAGAACTCATCGCGTGCCGCCGCCTGATCGATGCCGCATTGTCAGGCGAGACCGCAGGCGCATTGGTGGCTGCCAACGCCCACGGCTAAAACGCCTCTTACGCAGTTTGCTGGCGGGGCTTGATACAACCCTAGGCGGGCGCTGGACCCATCGCTCTCTCCGGGGGGGAGACGCTATGTCACGCGATTCCGAGGTTTGCGCCGGACTGCCGGATTTCGCCGTCTTCGGCTGCGAGATTTCCGATCAGGATTTGGAGCGCGCCGCGGGCACGGTGAAAGACGGCACGGCAAACCTGACGATCGCGTTCTGCAGCGGCCTTGACGAATGCCCGCATCCTCGGCCGCGCCGGCGGGACGCCGGAATGGATTTATAGAGCGGCTTGCAGAGTCAATGCCGGGCCGATGGCGGCTTCGCGCGCGCCGAGGCTGCTGATCCAGCGCCGCGCCGACGTTTCAAAATAGGCGTAGATCAAGCACGCTGCGAGCAGAACGGCGAGGTAAGTTGCGATGGCCGCGCCCGCCGCCGCCAGACCGCCCAGCGCGCCGAATTTGCGCAGCACGAACACGACCGGTATCGCAGGGATGCCATGGATCATGTAAATGGCATAGGACACGTCGCCCAGAACCTGTTGGCGAAAGCGAGGCCTACAAAGACCGAAAGAACCGCGAGGTGGAGCGGAAACAGCCGCGCCACCCGCCGCTGCAGGAAGCGGCCGCAGTCGCCGATATTGGCCATCGCCTTGGCGTAAGTAACGGCGATGACGAAGCCGCTCAGAACAAAGAAAAAGTCGACCATGACTTCGAGACTGGTGACGACCGGCGTCGCCGCGCCCAGACGCAGACCGAACTCGCCGTGAAAATGCAGCAGCACGACGAGGCCCGCTGCGATGGAACGGTAGCCGTCCAGGCTGCGATAGCGGGGATTGGAATTTGCGCCGCCAATGGCCATGCGCTGCACTCCGCCAATGCGGATGCATGAAGCAAACAATACAAATTCAGTCAAACCTTAGCGAGTATTAGTGTTGACGCGCAACGAAGAGGGACGCGTTAACCTTACATGGCGCGTGGTTACCATTGTTCTTAGAATGCTCCTCTCATTTGAGACATGGTGTCTTCAAACTTGTTCTTGTGATTTAGCGGCAAAACAAAAGAACCGTGCAAGAAATGACCCCAATAAAATGGACAGGGGTCGTTCATGGTTGAATTGTTTGCGGGGCGTCGTGCTGCAATTGCAGCAGCTTTGGCCTGCCTGTGGGCATTCGTGCCCACCGGTGTCGCAACGGCCGGGGAACTCTATGCTTCCGTTGGCGAGCGCACACAGGGCCCGCCGATTGGTTGGGTTCAGTTCTGTCAGACCTACCAGAACGAATGCAATACTAAGCCCCTTTCACCCCGGGAGGTTCTCCTTGATGTCAACGCCTGGGATGACCTGAAAAGGGTGAATGATTGGGTCAATCACACTATCCGGCCAGAGACCGACATGGACCATTACGGCATGATTCAGTGGTGGCGTTATCCCGACGACGGTGCGGGTGCGTGCCACAGTTATGCGCTGTTGAAGCGCCGCCTGCTCCTCCAGGCCGGCTGGCCGCGACAGGCTTTGCTGATGACAATTGTGCACGAAGCAAACGGTGATGGTCACGCGGTGCTGACCATCGAGACCGACAAAGGAGAGTTTATCCTCGATAATTTGACCGACAACATAGTGTTATGGTCGCAAACGCCATACAGTTACTATAAACGACAATCGCGAGACGATCCAAACGTCTGGGTCTGGCTTGACGACGCGCGTAGCGACGTGGCGACTTCGTCAATACACGTGCCCTAGCCCCGTGGGTGAAACATATTTGACGGTGACCGGAATTATTGTGCAGCTCGCGCCAAGCGCAGCTGAAGGCCCCCGCGGGGACCTGGTAAGTCTGCAATCAAAAAAGCGGTTGGGTTGCAGCGGAATGGCAGACGCCAGTTCTGGATGAGGTGATTGTAGCTGTGGGTTCACCGCTTGTGCTTGTGCCATCGAACGTCTTTGTTTCGAGCGACAGGTGCATCTCGCCTGTATCGCGGCTGATCGTAACAGCGCGATGTTCTTGGCTGGTCGTGTCAAGCTCGCTGTTGTAAGCCGTAGCACTGAACTCGCAGCGGATAACCTCGCCTAGAAGAGCGCAGTTTTTGCCTTCGAGGAAATTGTACTCAGTGTTGGCTATGCTGCCGTCCCGCAAACGAAGCGTGAGATCAAACCTGTCCTTTTGACGCTCAGTTTTATTCGCACGCGTTATATGCACCTCCGCGCTCCCTTGACAGTGGAGAAGCAGCTCTTTTGGAAGCTCGTCTGCAGAAGTGTTCGCGGCAAGATTAGTATCATCAGCGCCGATGCACCGAAGATTAGGGGCTTCTTTGCGTCCATTCTGGTAAGCTGCTCTGTCACCAAAATAGCAACCTCACTT
>JBAQHW010000437.1:0-8090 GCA_049288525.1 Xanthobacteraceae bacterium | reverse complement strand
CATAATGGCATGCCGGACAGGGGTGCGAATGTTAGAATCGGACCACTAGAAAAGCGAGAGCCGCGCGCACCTTTGCGGCACCATATCACTTGCATCCCTTGCGGCATTCCTCGCGGCGCCACATCCTTCTAAAGCCCGGTCCATGAAAAAGCTCGGATTCCTGTCGTTCGGTCACTGGACCCCTTCGCCGCAGTCGCAGACGCGCTCAGCGTCCGACGCTCTTCTGCAATCGATTGAGCTTGCGGTCGCAGCGGAGGAGCTCGGCGCGGATGGAGCCTACTTCCGTGTTCATCATTTCGCCCGCCAGTTGGGCTCGCCGTTCCCGTTGCTGGCCGCTGCCGGCGCGAAGACCAAACGCCTCGAGATCGGCACAGCGGTCATCGATATGCGCTACGAGAACCCGCTGTATATGGCGGAGGATGCCGGTGCGGCCGACCTCATCGCCGGTGGACGCCTGCAACTCGGCATCAGCCGCGGCTCGCCCGAGCAGGTGATCGATGGCTGGCGCTACTTCGGTTTTGGCCTGCCCGAAGGGACGAGCGATGCCGACATGGCCAGACGCCACACCGAGGTCTTGCTCGAAGTGCTGCGCGGCGAGGGCTTCGCGCGCCCCAACCCCCAACCGATGTTCCCGAATCCTCCCGGCCTCCTGCGGGTCGAGCCGTACTCGGAGGGGCTGCGCGAGCGCATCTGGTGGGGCGCCGGCTCGAATGCCACGGCGGAGTGGGCGGCCAAGCTCGGCATGAACCTACAAAGCTCGACGCTCAAGAATGACGAGAGCGGCAAGCCATTTCACATCCAGCAGGCCGAGCAGATAAGGACCTACCGCGAGGCGTGGAAAGTGGCCGGCCACGCGCGGGTGCCGCGGGTATCGGTCAGCCGCAGCATTTTCGCGCTGGTGGACGACCGCGACCGCGCCTATTTCGGGCGCGGCAACGAAAACCAGGACACTGTCGGATTTCTCGGCGACAACACGCGGGCCATATTTGGCCGCAGCTACGCAGCCGAGCCTACCGTCCTTGTCGAACAGCTTGCGAAAGACGAAGCCATTACCGAGGCGGACACGTTACTTCTGACCGTCCCCAACCAGCTCGGCGTCGACTACAATAGTCACGTCATCGAGGCGATCCTCAAACACGTCGCCCCCGGCCTCGGCTGGCGCTGACCTTGTCTATCCAGGTATTGCAGGCGGCGCCGCGCCGCTAGGTCGAAACCGCAAGCGGCTCCATGCCACTCTTTCTAATCGCCTCGGAAGCCTGCGCCGAGGCCAGATATGCGACGAGACGCTTGGCGCCGGCGATTTCGCCCGATCCGGCCACGACGGCGGCCGAAAACACCTGAACGAACTGGATCTCAGGTGCAATGCTGCCGGCAAGCTCGACGCCAGCTGCATGCACGATCTCGCTGACCGGCAGGACCCCGACATCCGCATCTCCAGAGGCAACCGCGCGGGTCGCGTCCGCCCCGCGCGGCATGACCTTGACGCTGATCTTTTCCGCGATGCCGAGCCGAGGAAAAAGTTCGGTGGTGAGCCAGATGCCGCTGGTGCTGGCGGGGATGGCGACGGTTTTGGCGTCGAGCAGGATTTGGCTGAAGGATTCGACAGTGGTCACGTCGTGCTTCGGCGCGCCGGCCCGCACCGCAACGCCGAGAGGAACACGGGCAAGATCCACGTCCGTTGCCGTTGCGATTGTCTTGGCAGCAATCAGTTCGGTCAATCCTTCCCTTGAGAGGATCACCACGTCGGCCGGCACGCCACGGGCAAGCTGCGCAGCGATTGTTTGCGGCCCAGTGCCCTGCGACGCACCCGATGCGGTTGTGACCTTGACGCCGCACGCGCGTTCGAACTGCGGCAACAGTTGCTCATAGGCGCCGGAAAAGCCGCCGGATATCAGAACGTTCAACCTAACCGATTCATTCGTCATCTTCGTCTCGCCGGCTTTTTGGAAGGCTTCAGAAAACTCGGCCGCCGCTACCGCTGCGGCGCGTTACTTGCGCCGGCGCAGTGCAAGAACAATCAGGCCAGCCAGCAGTGGCGAAATAACGATTGCTAAAAGTACCCAGAATATACCCTCGCCGTTGGTATCCGCTGCTATCCCAACGGCGGCGCTGAGAAATATCAATGCGATGAGGGAAAGCAAAAAAACGGAACTCTCCCGTGTCCAGCACCCAGCGGCTGATGCGAAATTATCACTAACATGCGATTGTTTGTAGCGGGAACTCGAATGGCTGCATTGCGGTTTCCGGACCGCCGCGGATTGAAAGGCAACTTCCTCCCTTGGCTTAAGTACGGGATACTCGTATAAATCCATTTGCCGCCGACGGGCGTCGGCGAACCATAGAGGTAGCGCTATGAATGACACCGCCATCCGCCAGACTGAGGAAGAAATTTTCGCCAACGAAGTGTCCGATGAAACGCTGGAAGCCGCGGCGGGCACCATGACCGCTAGACCGTGGGTCGCGACAGTCGCGTTCTGCTCGGGCCTCGACACTTGTCCAGGCTGATCGATTTCTCGGCCAACTCAATGCGGCGGGCGCACAGGCTGTGCGATTGACGCATCCTTGACTTCATTTGAGAGCCCTCTGCAAGATTCTGAAACCCTTTCGTTTGCATTCACTGACCCCGCCGCGTTCCAGCACGGCGGGGTCTTTGTTTTTAATTGGTTAGACTGACCGCACCGGGTTGGTGCGGCGCATTCACAACGGCGCACGTTCGACAACCCTGAGTACATTCGGGGTAGCGCTTATACGTGCAGGCAAGCCTTCGAAGCGTCACCGCGAGACCGTCGGCCCGCTTGAGGGCCCTTTCTAGTAAAAATTCAATCTTTGAAGTTCGAAATCTGAACATGCTGAATCACCGTGCCGGATAAATAATGTCGGCGTTGCCCCGAAAGCGGACGCACCTCGGATTCCGCTACTGCCGAGAAAACGCGGAGTTCCCCTGATTATTGGACTGGTGCCGACGGGTATCATCATCATCGTTGCGGCTGCGCCGTGGTCTGCCCGAAAAACATAGAAGCTCAAATTGCGATCGGAGATTTCCGGCAGCAATTCCGGATTGTTGCCGGAATATAATTTGCGGCATAGCCACCAGATTATCGCCAGCAATACCAGGCACGCACCAAGCGGTTCAGGCACAAGGAATGCGCCTAACGTCGCAAGTGCACTCGGTGATTTGATTTGGCGAAAACCTGACATCTGTGCAGCCGCGCCTCGGTCGGTGCCACAAGGTTAACAACGGATTAACCCCGCAACGGGGCTTGTCTGGAGTTATGGTTAATCACCTCGCATCAAGCCAGGTCATCCGCAGCAGAACGGCCGCCACCAGCGCGTGCATCTCACCTTGAAGAAGGAAGCCACCCGGTCGCCAGGGATGAACAGCTTGCAGCAGCAGGCCCGCTTCGACGCCTTCCTGCGCGAGTTCAATGGCGTACGGCCCCATAAGGCGCTGGCCATGAAGTGCCCGGGCGAACTCTATGTCCCCTCAACGCGGCTCTACGACGGGCTGCCCAAACTCGGCTATCCCTGGCACGACCGCGACATTCTGGTCACAGCCTGCGGCCGCATCTGCATGCATAGGAAAAAGATCAATATCTCGACCGTGCTCGCAGGGCAGAAACTCGGCATCAAGGAAGTCGACGACGGCATTTGGCTCGTCAGCTTCATGCACTATGATCTCGGCTCCATCGACCTGGAGCAGAGAACCTTGCAGACCATCGACAATCCGTTCGGCACGAGATTGTCACCCATGTCTTAGGTACGTTCCGTCACCCATCTCTCCGGGCCGGACATTCTGCGTGGTGGCGGAGGGAGTGGGATTCGAACCCACGATACGGTTTCCCGTATACACGCTTTCCAAGCGAGCGCCTTCAGCCACTCGGCCACCCCTCCGGATCAGGGAAACGGGCGCACTATAGCCGCCGGGTTTCGAGTTACAACCCACCGAAAAATTGAGCTGGGAAGCGGTCGCAAATGCCCCGAACTTGCGATTTTCCGGCAAAGTGGCGCCCCGGAACTTTCCCGCGGTCCTGCCGTTATTCCGCCGGTTCCTGGAAGGGCGACACAGGAGGAAGTCATGGGACGCGGGTTATTGTTGTGGCTCATCGGCATTCCGCTGCCGATCATTCTTTTGATTTGGGTGCTTGGCGGCCTTCACGGCTGATTTGCCAAGCCGGAGACAGGCGACGTTTAAGACAGGTTACGTTTAAGACCGGCGACGTTTAAGACAGGTGACGTGTAGGCGTGTGTGCAGGGGCCCGGCGCAAGCCGGGCCTTTTGCACGGAGCGCGTCGCGCTTTCACCGGCGCTGATGTTCGCCTACATTAATGTCATGCGCCCCAGCGATGACGATTATCTCCTTCGCCCCGATCCCTCCGATCCGCGCCTGACCGAGCGCGTGACCGGCCTCGATCAGACCGGCGCCGCGGTGGAGACCGCGGTGGTGGTCGAGCGTGCGCTGACGATTTTCCTCAATTCGCAGGAAATCGTCACCGCGATGACCATCGGCGACCATCCGGAATTTCTGGCGCTCGGCTACCTCCTCAATCAGAACATGCTCAAACCCGACGACGTCGTCACCGGCGTCGACTATGACGAGGAATTGTCGGTCGTGGTCGTCCGCACCAAGCGCAAGACCAATTACGAGAAAAAGCTCAAGAAGAAGGTCCAGACCTCCGGCTGCGCCCAAGGCACCGTATTCGGCGACCTGATGGAAGCGTTCGAAAATGTCAGCCTGCCGCCGGCGGAATTGCGGACCTCGTGGCTTTATACGCTCACCCACAAGATCAACACCACGCCGTCGTTATATCTGGAGGCCGGCGCCATCCACGGCTGCGTGCTGGCGGTCGAGGACAGGCCGCTGGTTTATATGGAAGACGTCGGCCGCCACAATGCCGTCGACAAGATCGCCGGCTGGATGTTCAAGAATCACGTCACTGCCGCCGACAAGATTTTCTACACCACGGGCCGGCTCACGTCCGAAATGGTGATCAAAACCGTCCGTATGGGCATTCCGATTTTGGTGTCGCGTTCCGGCTTCACCGCCTGGGGCGTAGAACTGGCACGCAAAGCCAATTTGACGCTGATCGGGCGCGCGCGCGGCAAGCGTTTCATCGCCCTCGCCGGTCAAGACCGCATCGTCTTCGACCAGAATCTCGACTATGTCGAGGATGAGAACGCCAAGCACCGCCGCAAGGCCGCGGTGCACGACGACTGAGCCAGCGCGCGTGACTACTCCTCCCACACTCGGCCTCGTACTTGCCGGCGGCCTGGCGCGCCGCATGGGCGGTGGGGACAAGGCGCGGCTTCTTATTGGCGGCAAGACTATTCTGCAGCGTGTGCTGGCATGCCTTGCGCCGCAATGCGATCGCGTCATCATCAATGCCAACGGCGACCCGGCACGCTTTGCCGATACCGGCCTGCCGGTGGTCGCCGACAGCATCCCGGATTTTGCCGGTCCGCTTGCCGGAATTCTCGCCGGGCTTGATTGGGCGGCGGCGCACATGCCCGCAATCGAGTGGCTTTTGAGCGTACCGGGCGATTGTCCGTTTCTGCCGAGAGACCTTGCCACACGGCTGCACGCGGCGCGTGCGGCGGCAAAGACGCCGTTGGCTTGCGCGCGCTCCGGCGAATGGCGACATCCGGTCGTCGGGCTCTGGCCGATCGATCTGCGCGAGGATTTGCGCCGCGCCTTGGTCGACGACGGTTTGCGCAAGATCGAAATATGGACCGCGCGGCACGGCGTCGCGATAGCCGACTGGCCGGCCGAGCCGGTCGATCCGTTCTTCAATGTCAACACGCCTGACGACAGTTCGCGCGCCGCGGCGCTGGCCGCGCAACATCCGGAGCTTTAAGAATGAAGCATGATCTTTTCGGAAAACCGGTTCCCACTTTTCCGGATCGTGCTTAGCCGATCAGCGAGGCGTAAGACAGAAAGCCGACCGTGGACCCGGGTTCGATTTGGCTGATGTCCTCGTCGAGTTCGGCCAGCCCATGGGTCTCGGTGAGCGAGGTGAGAACGCCGGCTCCGTCCTGCTCGTATTTGTGCGCTTCGATGGCACCGTCATTGGCTCTGCGCAAGGCCACCCGGACATATTCACGCCGGCCCTTGCGCTTCTTGTAAGAGAACGCCGCGCGGATCGGCATGGCGACGAGCGGCTCGGGCGCGGCGCCGGCCAGCCGCAACAATAACGGCCGCACCACGCGGACAAAGGTGACAAACACCGCGACGGGATTTCCCGGCAGACCGACAAACGCCGCACCATTTCCCTTGTTGCCGGGGATCACGCCCATCGCCACCGGCCGCCCCGGTTTCACCGCGAGCCGCCAAAATACCAACCGGCCAATGGACTCGACGGCTGCGCGCACATGGTCGGCTTCGCCGGTCGAGACTCCGCCCGAGGTCAGGACGAGGTCGTGATCGGCGGCGGCGGCGGCCAGCGCGCGTTTGAGCTCTTTCGGATCGTCGCTCAGGATGCCGAGATCGGTGACTTCGGCATTGAAACGCTCGATCAATCCGGCGAGCAGATAGCGATTGGAGTCATAGAGCGCCGCGCGCGGCAATGCTTTGCCCGGCTCGACGATCTCGTCGCCGGTCGAGAACAAGGCGATGCGCACGCGGCGGCGCACGTTAAGCTCGATGAGACCGAGCGCCGCGGCCAGCGCCACGTGCTGTACCGAGAGCCGCCGGCCCGCGGGCAACGCGATGGCGCCGGCCCGCATATCCTCGCCGGCCAACCGCCGATTGGCGCCGCGCCGCAAACCCGCCGGCACGACAACGCAATCGCCGTCGAGCCGGCAGTCTTCCTGCATGAATACGGTATCGGCGCCGGCCGGCATCGGCGCGCCGGTGAAAATGCGAATGGCTTCGCCGGCTGTCACTTCATGTTGCGCGGCATGACCGGCGGTGACCCGGTCGACGATGCAAAAGCGCTTTTCGCCGTCGAACCTGAGGTCGTCGCCACACACCGCATAGCCGTCGACTGCCGAATTGTCGAACGGCGGCACATTGATCGGCGCAATGATATTTTCGGCCAGCACGCGGCCCAAGGCTTCGCGCAATCCCACCGTGTCGCGACCATCGACCGGCGCGATGCGCTCGACGATCAGCTTCTCCGCCTCGCTTACCGGCAGCAGCGGACCGTTAAAGGCGAAGCAATCGTCGCTAAGCTGCGCCATCGCGTCCCGTTCCCGGCAATGCCGCGATCTGCTCGCGCGGCAAGGCCTCGGCCTGCAAGACATTTGCCAGCCCTTCGATGTCGTCGAGATTCAACACCGGCACTTGCGCCTCCGCCAACGGCGCATCGGTCGCGATCGCGACAATGCAATCGTCGTCCGGATGTAAAAGCGGCTTGCCGACGGCAGCGCGAAAGACTTCGAGCTTCGGATGCGACTGCCGCTTAAAGCCTTCGATGATGACCAGATCGACCGGCGACAGTTTCGCCAGCATGTCGGCCAGCGGCGGCTCAGCCTCATCGTTCAATTCATGGACGATGGCCCAGCGGCGGCTGGAAACGATTGCGACTTCGCTGGCGCCGGCCGCACGATGCAGCCAGGAATCCTTGCCCGGTTGATCGGTATCGAACGCGTGATGCGCATGCTTGACGGTAGCCACCTTAAAGCCGCGGCGGACCAGCACCGGGATCACCTTGGTGACCAGCGTCGTCTTGCCGGAACCGCTCCAACCCGCCAGACCGATGATGCGCATGCCCATACTATATGGATGCTTGGTCGGCCGGTTCCATGCCCAGCGCGCGGATGCGGGCGCGAGTCGCGTCGTCGCGCAGCACATCCAGAAAAGCCTGCATGGCCGGACGCCCGCGACGCGCTTCGACCAGCAGGAAATCGTAATGTTCCGGGGCAATGGGCAGGAAAGCCAGCCCGTACATGCGGGCCACCGGCTCGATCGCGACGCCCCAATCGGCGCGATTTTGCGCGATGGCCGCGGCAACGGCATTGTGGGAACGCGGCTGATTGGCGTAGCCGGAGGGCCGCGCGCCGCGCAATAGTCCGTCAACAAGGACCCGCGTGCCGGAGCCGGCATTGCGGTTGACCATCAGGATCGCGGGATCGGCCAGCGCGGCCTTGAGCGC
>JBAQHW010000436.1:0-1614 GCA_049288525.1 Xanthobacteraceae bacterium | reverse complement strand
AGCAGCGTGGTCGGCACCACCACCGCGACCTGCTTGCCGTTCATCGCGGCGATGAAAGCGGCCCGTAACGCGACCTCGGTCTTGCCGAAACCGACGTCGCCGCAGACCAGCCGATCCATCGGGCGGCCCGAGCCGAGATCGTTATTGACGGCGGCGATGGCGGCAAGCTGGTCGTCGGTCTCTTCATAGGGAAAGCCCGAGCAGAATTCATCGTAAAGGCCGGCGTCGACGGCAAGCCGCGGCGCCTCGCGCCATTGCCGCTCGGCAGCGATCTTGATCAGTTCGCCGGCGATTTCGCGGATGCGGTTTTTCATCCGCGCCTTGAGCGTCTGCCAACCCGCCCCGCCGAGCCGGTCGAGTTCGACGCCCGCGCCTTCCGAGCCGTAGCGCGAGAGCAACTCGATGTTCTCCACCGGCAGGAACAATTTGTCGCCGCCGGCATAATGGATTTCCAGGCAATCGTGCGGCGCGCCGGCGGCCTCGATGGCGCGCAAGCCGTGGAAGCGGCCGATGCCGTGATCGACATGAACGACGAGATCGCCGGCCGAGAGACCCGTCACCTCGGCGATAAAATTATCGGCGCGCTTCGATTGCCGCCGCGCGCGGATGAGCCGCTCGCCCAGAATGTCCTGTTCGGTGAGAAGCGCGACGTGTGCGGTCTCGAAGCCAGAGTCGAGCCCCAGTACGGCGAGCGCCACCTGCGGTTTCGGCAGCGCTTGCGCCACCGGCCACGACGCCACGGCGGTGAGATTGTGCAAGCCGTGCTCGGCGAGCACATGCGACATGCGCTCCCTCGAGCCTTCGCTCCACAGCGCGATCACAACGTGCTGGCCACCGGCCTGGAGCGTAGTGACGTGTTTGGTGACGGCCTCGAACACATTGGCGTCCGGCAGGGCGCGCTCGGCGGAAAAATTATGTCCGGCATGGGCACCGATCGCGATGGTGTCCGGCGAGCCCTCCGGCGCGGCGAACGGGGTGAGCTTGGCGAGCGCCGATTTCTCCAGCAGCGCCTGCCATTCCTTGTCGGCTAGATAAAGCCGCTCCGGCGGCAACGGCTTATACGGCGCACTGCCGTCGGTGTTATCCAGCGCCTCCTTGCGCGCCTGATAATAGTCGGCGATCTGCTCCAGCCGTTCGTGGGCTGCTTCTTCGGCGAGCGGCTCGATCGCCATCGGGCTGCCGCCGAGATAATCGAACAGCGTCTCCAGGCTTTTGTGAAACAGCGGCAGCCAATGCTCCATGCCGGCATAGCGGCGGCCTTCGCTCACCGCCTCGTAGAGCACGTCGTCGGGCGTCGCGGCGCCGAAAGCGGCGACATAGCCGGTGCGGAAGGCGCGGATGGTGTCGCTGGTGAGCTGGAATTCCGACATCGGCACCAGCTCGAGCGCGCGCAACTCGGCATCGGTGCGCTGCGTCTCCGGGTCGAAGCTTCTGATCGATTCCAGCGTGTCGCCGAAGAAATCGAGCCGTACCGGTTCATCCATGCCGGCGGCGAACAGGTCGACGATGCCGCCGCGCACCGCATAGTCTCCCGGCTCGCGCACGGTCGAGGCGCGATTGAAGCCGTTAAGATCGAGCCATTGGATGATGCCGGCCATCGGCAGGATATTGCCC
>JBAQHW010000435.1:0-3243 GCA_049288525.1 Xanthobacteraceae bacterium | reverse complement strand
CCGCGCCGGCGCCGATGCGGCCGACGCCGTCGCCGTGCGCTCGGTGTCGCTGTCAGTCGACGTGCGCGACGGTGCGGTCGAGGAATCGCAGCGCTCCGAAGGCGACGATGTCGGGCTTCGCGTCCTGGTCGGCCGCCGCCAGGCGGCGGTGTCGACCAACGACATCAAGACCGCCGGTCTCGATGCGCTCGCCGAACGCGCCGTCGCCATGGCGCGGGTGGCGCCGGAGGACGCGTTCGCAGGGCTCGCCGATCCCGCGCTGTTGGCACAAAACTTCCCCGATCTCGATCTGCTCGATCCCGACATGCCCGGCGTCGAACTATTGGAACAGCGCGCGCGCGCGGCGGAAGCGGCCGCGCTCGCAGTCGGCGGCGTGAGCAAATCCGGCGGCGGTTCGGCCTCGGCCGGCATCGGCGGCATGGTGCTGGTGACGAGCCAGGGCTTTTCCGGCGTCACACTCGGCTCCCGGCATTCGATCTCGATGCAGGCGATCGCCGGCAGCGGCACCGGCATGGAGCAGGACTACGATTTCACCTCGACGCTGCACGCCGCCGATCTGGCAAGCGCCGAAGCGGTCGGGCGCAGCGCCGGCAGGCGCGCGGTCGAGCGGCTCAATCCGCGCAAGGTGGCGACGCGGAAGGTGCCTGTGGTGTTCGACACCCGCATCGCCAATTCGCTGGTCAATCATCTAGCCAGTGCCGCCAATGGCGGCGCGGTGGCGCGCAAGACGAGTTTCCTGCGCGACAAGCTCGGCGCGCAGATTTTCGCGCCCGGCATCGCCATCGTCGACGACCCGCTGCGGCGGCGCGGCCAGCGCTCGCGCGCCTTCGACGCCGAAGGCGTCGCCACGAAAAAGCTCATGCTGGTCGAGGACGGCGTGCTCAAGACCTGGCTGCTCGACAGCGCCACCGCGCGCGAGCTCAAGCTTAAAACCACCGGCCATGCCCAGCGCGGGGTATCGTCGGTGCCCTCGCCCGGACCGAGCAATCTTTATCTCGCGCCCGGCAGCAAGAGCCCGGACGAATTGATCGCCGACATCGAAGATGGCTTCTACATCACCGACCTGATCGGGTCGGGAACCAATCTCGTCACCGGCGACTATAGCCGCGGCGCTTCCGGCTTCTGGATCGAGAACGGCAAGCGCACTTTCCCGGTGAGCGAGGTCACCATCGCCGGCCATCTCGACGACATTTTCAAAAGCCTCACCCCGGCCAACGATCTCGAATTCCGCTACGGCACCAATGCGCCGACCTTGCGCGTGGAGGGCCTCACCGTTGCCGGTCATTAGTGTTGTGGACGACCTGACCAGTCTCGGCGAACGGCTGCAAAGTGCCGTGCGCGAGGCGGGCGTGCTGGCACGCGGCATGTTCGGCACGGCACTGAAGAACTGGACCAAGGGACCGACCGCCTCGCCGGTCAGCGAGGCCGACATCGCCGTCGACGATTTGTTGCGGCAGCGTCTCGCCGGCGGCAACGACGGTATCGCTTGGCTGTCGGAGGAAAGCGTCGACGACCCGGCCCGCCTCGCCGCGCGTCGCGTCTGGATCGTCGACCCGATCGACGGCACCCGCGCCTTCATCGCCGGTTTTCCCGATTGGGCGGTGTCGGCGGCGCTGGTCGAAGATGGCCGGCCGATCGTGGCCTGCCTTTACGCGCCGGTCGGCGAGCAGTTCTTCGCCGCGCGCGCCAAGGCGGGCGCCACCTGCAATGGCGCGCCGATCGCCGCCACCCTGGGTCCGACGATGGACGGCGCGCGAATCGCCGGACCGCGCACCCTATTGGAGCGGCTTGCCGCCGTGGCGCCGCCCTTCACCGCCATGCCGCGGGTGCGCTCGCTGGCGCTCCGCCTTGCCCAGGTCGCGCATGGCGCCTGCGACGTGGCTTTTGCCGGCGGCAATAGCCACGACTGGGACCTTGCAGCGGCTGATCTTTTGGTGCACGAAGCGGGCGGCGCATTGACGTCCTTTACGGGCGGAACTGTGATCTATAATCGTGCGGTGCCGCGGCACGGGATGCTCGTTGCGGCCGGCTCGGACAGGCACGCGGCACTTATCGAACTTCTTGGGGATGGACGCTTGGCGTTTTCATAAATCGCGTAGCGAACGCGCGGATTGAACTCCATGTCTGACGTCCCCGCCTCTAAGCCTAGTCAACTGCTCCATCTCGTTTTCGGCGGCGAGCTTGAGTCGGTTGCCAACACTCAATTCAAGGATCTCGATCGGATCGATATCGTCGGTATCTATCCGAACTACGCCAGCGCCTATGCGGCGTGGAAGGCGAAGGCACAAGGCTCGGTCGACAACGCACAGATGCGCTACTTCATCGTTCATTTGCACCGCCTGCTCGACCCCGAAAGCCAGCCGCCGCAACGCTGAAGGCGATGCATGCAGTTATGGCGGCGAATCGGAAAGCAGCGCTGGGCCAAGGTGACGATCGGGGTCGCCGCCGCCGAATATCTGCGCTTTGTCGGCATGACGACCCGCTTTACGCTGGAGCCGGCCGACGTCTACGCGCGCGGCGAACAGGATATGCCGATCATTTTGGCGTTCTGGCACGGTCAGCATTTGTTGGCGCCGGTCGCCCGCAAGATCGAGCATAAGGTCAATATGCTGGTGTCGCGGCATCGCGACGGCGAAATCAACGCGGTGGCCGCGCGGCGGCTCGGCGTCGGCACCATTCGCGGTTCCGGCAATCACGGCGGTGGCTTCGTGCACAAGGCCGGCGTCGCCGCCTTCCAGGCCATGCTCGAATCGCTCGCCGGAGGCAGTTCCATCGCGCTCTCCGCCGACGTGCCTAAAGTGGCCCGCGTCGCCGGTCTCGGCATCATCAAGCTGGCGCAGGCCTCCGGCCGGCCGATCTATCCGAGCGCGATCGCCACCAGCCGCCGGATCGTGCTCGACAATTGGGACCGCACCACGATCAATCTGCCGTTCGGTCGCGGCGCCGGCGTCGCCGCCGAGCCGATCAGGGTGCCGCCCGAAGCCGGCGATTCCGGGCTTGAAGCGGCCCGGCTTCTCCTTGAGGATCGCCTCAATGCGGCGACGCGGCGGGCGTACGAGCTCGTCGATAAAAGCTAGAGCGGCATGGGTGTGAGCGTGGCGGGTCGCGTACCGTTGGCGTTGCGTCTTTATCAGTTGGCGTCGGCCGCCGGCTCGCCGATGGCGCCACAGGTGCTGGCGCGGCGGCTTTATCGCGGCAAGGAGCATCCGCAGCGCCTCGCGGAACGCCGCGGCGAGGCAACAC
>JBAQHW010000434.1:0-12233 GCA_049288525.1 Xanthobacteraceae bacterium | reverse complement strand
CCAGACCAGCTTTACCGGGCGTTGCACCGCTTTGGCGATGGCGATGGCTTGTTTGACTTCATCGTTGGCATCGCGGCGGCCGAAGCCGCCGCCGACAAAACCGTTGTGGACGTAAACCTGCTCCGGCTTAAGACCGGACGCCTTTGCCGCCGCCTGGAGCGCCTCGTCCGCCGCTTGCGTTCCGACCCACACGTCGAGCCGGTCGGGCTGCAAATTCACCGTCGCATTCATCGGCTCCATCGGCGAATGCGACAGATAAGGCGTCTCGTAGATCGCCTCGAACGTCTTTGCCGCGCCCGACATGGCTTGATCGACGTTGCCGTCGTTGCGCGCGGTCAGCATCGGCTCGGTCAGCGCCGCGCGATACGCCTTCGAAAGGTCGTCGCTATTGACGTTGCCGGCCTCACCGACATCCCATTCGGGCTGTAGTCGGGAGAGCGCCCGCTTGGCGCGCCAGAAGGTGTCGGTCGCGACCACCGCCACCGCATTGTCGAGCTTCACCACCTTGATTACGCCCAGCGCACCCGCCAGCACCGACTCATCGACACTCTTGAGCTTGCCGCCCGGCACGGGACAAGCCGTGATCGCGGCGAAAACCATGCCGGGGACCTGAGCGTCGATGCCGAATTTAGCCGAACCGTCGGTCTTATGGATCACGTCGACGCGCGGCAATGCCTTGGGGATAAAAGTGAATTGCGCGGGCGTCTTGATCGTCGGCTCGGTCGCAAGCTTGATCTTTGCGGCGTCCGAGGCGACTTCGCCGAAACGCAGGCTTTGGCCCGAAGACTTATGCGTCACCACGCTCTGCGCTGCCGAGCATTCCGATGCCGGAACGTTCCACCGCGCAGCGGCGGCGGCGATGAGGCGCTCGCGCGCGCTGGCGCCGACCTGCTGCATCTTCTTCTGCGACAACCGCACCGATTGGCTGCCGTGCGAGAACATCGGGCCGTAAACATTATTTTCCCGCAGATTGCGGTTCGGCGAGGCATATTCGATCTTAACTTTCGACCAATCGCACTGCAGTTCTTCCGCCATCATCATCGGCAGCGCGGTCATGCTGCCCTGACCCATTTCCGACCGCTGATAGCGGATCAGAATCGAATCGTCCGGATCGATGGCGATCCAGGCGTCGATTTCATTCGGATCAGAAGCGTGATCGTCGTTCCACGGCTGCCCCGGGGCCGTAGCGGCGTGGGCCGCGCGCGGCGCGGCGCCGATGCCGATCATGAAACCGCCGGCGGCGGTCGTGGCGGTGAGAATGAAATGCCGGCGGCTGACGGTCGAAGCGATTTTGCTTCCGTGCATGGCGGCCTCCGCTCAAGCTTTCATCAGGTCGGCGGCGCGATGGATGGCGCGGCGCAGACGCTCGTAGGTTCCGCAACGGCAGATATTGGTGATATTGGCATCGATATCGTCGTCGCTCGGACTGGGAAACTCTTTGAGGAATGCGACCGCGGCCATGATCTGACCGGACTGGCAGTAGCCGCATTGCGGCACGTCCTCGGCGATCCAGGCCTGCTGCACCGGATGACTGTTATCCGGCGACAGGCCTTCGATAGTCGTGATCTTTTTGCCATCCAGTGCGCCGATCGGCACCGAGCAGGAGCGCATCGGCCGACCGTCGATATGCACGGTGCAGGCGCCGCATTGCGCGATGCCGCAGCCGAATTTGGTACCGGTCAGGCCGACAAGGTCGCGCAGCACCCAGAGCAGCGGCGTATCGGGCTCGATATCGATTTTTTGGGCCGTTCCGTTGACTTCGATCGTGATCACCGTGGCTCTCCTCAGAGTAGGGTGATGCAGATTACTAGTGCTCGTTCACTTCATCGCAAGTGAGCTCATACAGCTCACATCACGACGCACCGGGAATCTACGACGGTCGTCATCGCGATCCAAGATGTCATGCAACATAGCAGGCATCACAAGTCGACACCACAAGGCGAGGAGTAAATTTAATTGTTGCAGTGCGGAACCAAAATTGGGGAAGCGGCCATCCGTTGAGCCAGCGCGCCCTGCTTTTCCGGACTTGATGCCTATCTTGGCGCCGGTCTTGATATCCGATAGGTGCTTCCCGGCGCATCGGAGCCAAACGGGCGGCGAACCGGCCAAAGTACAACGACGAAAGGCAATCGCGCGTCAGCGACCGGCTTCGAAAGCACAAGATGGGTGATAACGTGGTCCAGGAATTTCCCAAAGAGCGCGATGCTAAACGGCAATTTCTTCTCGGCGCGGTCGAGCGCATCGGCCCGACATTGCAGCAGTCCGGGCCGAAGAGCGAAGAACTCGGGACGCTGGCTCCAGAAGCCGTCCAGGCGCTGCGCGATACTGGCTTGTTCCGGCTTAAGCTTCCGGCAATCGTCGGCGGCGCCGAGGCCGACCCGGTCACCGAGATGCTGGTTCTCGAGGGGCTCGCCTATCACGATTTCACCAGCGCCTGGTGCACCATGGTGGGTGCCACAGGCGTTGCGTCGCTGGGTGCATTCCTGCCGCAGGCCGGTCTCGACCACGTATTCGGCAACGGCCAAATCCCAACCGCATCGATCTCGTTCTTTCCCGCCGGACGCGCCGTGCGCGAGCAAGGCGGTTACCGGCTCAACGGACGCTGGCGCTTCAATAGCGGCATCCGGCATTCCGAGTGGGTGCTCGGCGGCACTGTCGTCGAGGGTACTGAGGCGGAAAACGGCGGGCGCCCCCTCGTCATGTTCTCGGCGATGCCGGCAAAAGACGTCACGCTGCACGACAATTGGGGCGGCGTCACCGGGCTGAGAGGCACCGGCAGCTGCGACTTCTCAGTTGAGAATTATCATCTGCCCGACGACTTTTCATTCGTGTGGGACTTGCTTAAGCCACAACCGCAGCGCGGCGGTCCGTCTTATCTGCTGCCGCCATTCAGCTATGTCGCCAAAGAGCACGGTAGCGTCGCGATCGGGGCTGCACGGCGCGCGCTCGACGAACTGATCAAGCTCGCCACCACGACGCGCGGTACTTTCAGGTCGTCAAAACTGGACGAACGCCAAGTCGTTCATCGCCAAATCGCCGAGTCCGATCTGAAACTGCGCGCGGCGCGCGCCCTGATGCATGAGCGCTACGAGCAATTATGGCAGAAGGTCAATGCCGGCGAGTTGCCCGACGGCCGTGACATCGCCGACGTGCGGGCCATCTGCGTCCATGCCACCGATGTCGCTATAGCAACGGCCACGATGGCGTATCATTTTGCCGGCAATACCGGGTTGCATCATCCGCACGTCATTGGGCGCCTCCTGCGCGATCTGAATACGGCCGGCATCCATCAGGTCATGAGCGATACGGCTTATGAGAACCACGGCAAGTTCCGCCTTGGTCTTCCCGCCGATCCGCTGGCCTAGATACGCGCCAGGCAAATACGGCGCCAAGGCTGTCCGCGCCGCGCGGTTCAGACACCGTTCATCGGCGGCGAAATATCATACTACCGTTGCCGGCCACGACTTGGGAATGCACGACTTGGGAATGCACGACTTGGGAATGGCGGCAATGGGGAAGGCTCTCGCTCCCGCCCGCGGTTTTAAGACATGCTGTTTTGGAACATGCCCGGCGGCAAGGAGCGTTACGACGTGCCCATCTATCGGCTTTTGCAGCAATCCGCCTTTACTCCCGAAGACATCGACCGTTTGGTCACGGCCTTCGAGGATTCGTTGCGCACACTGAAGCTCGCGGACCGGTCCGATCCCCTCACCGAGACGATCGCCAAAAAGCTCATCGAGATCGCGCAGACCGGGGAGCGTGATCCACGTCAGCTCCAACGACGGGCCTTTCAAGCGCTCGATCTGCCGGCCGGCGATTAGGCCGTAAAAACAGCGACAGTCCTATTGTCCGCTCCAGGGGATAACGCGGCCTCTTTGGTTTGCACGGGTGCGCGCCTGAAGCAGCGGGGAACTTTGAATGCGCCAACCAGTTGCATCAAATATTTGAGTTCCCGGAGTTCTCGCGCCGCGAGGAAACAGCCGGCTTCATAGCGAAAAATCGAGGTTGCCGCGCAGTGCTCGGACATTCCCGCCCGCCGGCACGTGGCATCTGGCCGCTGCAATTGCTCAACTTCTTCATGGCCGACATGCAGGCTGGTGTCGGCCCTTTTTTGGGCGTTTTTCTTCTTGCTCACGGTTGGCACAGCGGCCTGATCGGAACGGTGATGAGCATCGGCGGCATTGCCGGAATGGCGGTGACCGCGCCGGCTGGTGCGCTGATCGACAACACATCGCATAAGCGCTGCTTTGTCGTCATACCCGGCATTTGCACCGTGCTGGCCTCAGCTTTGATCTTGCTGTCGCAGCAATTCTGGCTCGTTTCCGCTTCCCAGGTCGCGACCGCGGTCGCCGGCGCGGCCATCGGCCCCGCGGTGAATGCCATCACGCTTGGCATCGTCCGCCAGTCCGGTTTCAATAAACAGATGGGCCTCAATCAGGCGTTCAATCACGCCGGCAACATGATCGGCGCCGGGCTGTCCGGCATTCTCGGTTGGCTGTTCGGCATGAGCGCAGTGTTCTGTCTTGCCGCTTTGTTCGGCATTCTGTCTATCGTGTCGGTCGCACTCATACCGGCCGATGCAATCGATCATCGGGTCGCGCGCGGCATCAAGCATGTGTCGGGCGAGGACGATAAGGTCAGCGGGTTTCGTGTGCTGGTGGAATGCAAACCGCTGCTGGTCCTGGCGGCGGCCCTCGCGATGTTTCACCTCGGCAATGCGGCTATGCTGCCCCTGTACGGCATGGCGGTCGTCACCGACGCTCATGCCAATGGGCCGAGCTTCGTCGCCATCACGATAGTGGTGGCGCAAGGCGTTATGATTCTTGCCTCGTTGTTGGCGATGCGTCTCGGCGAAAAATACGGATTGTGGATCGTGCTACTCGTCTCATTCGCTGCCCTGCCGATCCGGGGCGTATTGGCAGGTTTCTTGATCAGCAAGTGGGGCGTTTATCCCGTGCAATTTCTCGATGGCATCGGCGCCGGGCTGCAAAGCGTTGCCGTGCCGGGCTTGGTCGCACGCATTCTCAACGGCACCGGCCGCATCAACGTCGGTCAGGGTGCGGTGATGACCGCGCAAGGCATCGGCGCTTCGCTCAGCCCCGCGGTCGGCGGCTGGCTTTCGCAGGAGCTGGGCTACTCGGCGGCATTTTTGATACTCGGAAGCTTCGCCATCGGCTCGGTCGTGCTGTGGCTCACGTTCGCTCCTGCAGTCAAACAGGCCGCCGCCGTTCTGCCTGATCGGCCCGCCGATGCAATCGGCCGATCGGCACCGGCCGCGGCCGGTACGCGCTGAATGGCCGGCCTATCGCCTCATATTTTGACGCCTCATATTTGGACGTGGGCGATTGCTGCGCTTGCGGTAAGCGGCATAATCCTGCGTCCGTTCAACATGCATGAAGCGACATGGGCAGTCGCCGGCGCGGCGCTTCTGGTACTCTTCGGCCTGATCACGCCGGGCGCGGCCATGACCGGCGTCGCCAAAGGCACCGACGTCTATCTGTTTCTCGCCGGCATGATGCTGCTCGCCGAGATTGCGCGAAGCGAGGGTTTGTTCGATTGGCTGGCGGCGCAGGCCACGAGCCACGCCGCCGGATCGTCGCACCGGCTGTTTCTCCTGACTTATGCCGTCGGCATATTGGTCACGACGTTCCTGTCGAATGACGCCACCGCCGTCGTATTGACGCCCGCGGTCGCCGCTGCGGT
The DNA here is from genome assembly GCA_049288525.1 of Xanthobacteraceae bacterium. Classification (GTDB taxonomy): domain Bacteria; phylum Pseudomonadota; class Alphaproteobacteria; order Rhizobiales; family Xanthobacteraceae; genus BOG-931. Next base: position 6,530 of record JBAQHW010000434.1, on the reverse strand, counting down.
CAAGGCCGCAAAGGCGAAGGAGCCGCTGCCTTATCTCCTGATTTGCGCCTTCATCGCCAACGCCGCTTCGTTCGTTCTGCCGATTTCCAACCCCGCTAATCTGGTTATTTACGGCAGCCATATGCCGCCGCTGCTGCAATGGCTGCCTCGCTATCTGCTGCCGTCGCTCGCTTCCATCGTCGCGACCTATGCCGCGTTGCGCTTTGCGCAGCGCCGTGAGCTGCGGCAGATCATTGCCGCCGAGGTGCCGCTGCCGCATCTGTCAGCCGGCGGCAAAACCGCCGCTGCCGGCATTGCAGCCACCGCCATCGTTTTGCTGATCGCCTCCGCGTTCGATATTCGGCTTGGCTTGCCGACCTGCATTGCCGGCGCCGTCACCGCCGCCATCGTGCTTGCACAAAGGCCATCGAAGACCTGGGACGTGGTGAAGGACATCTCTTGGGGCGTGCTGCCGCTTGTGGCCGGCCTGTTCGTGCTGGTCGAAGCGCTCAATCAGACCGGCGTGATTGCCCTGATCAGCGCGCTGTTGCGCGAGACTGCCGCACAATCGGTGGCGGCTGCAGCCTGGTCGGCCGGTCTCATCGTCGCCGTCGCCAGCAATCTCGCCAATAACCTGCCGATCGGCCTTATCGCCGGCAGCGCGGTGCAGAGCGATCATACCGCCGATCAGATCACGCGGGCGCTCTTGATCGGCGTCGATCTCGGCCCAAATCTTTCCGTCACCGGCTCGCTTGCCACTATCCTTTGGCTTAGCATGCTGCGCCGCGAAGGCCATAAGGTGAGCGCCGCCACGTTCTTGCGCTTGGGAATTGTCGTCATGCCAGCGGCGCTGGTATTCGCGCTGGCGGCGTCTTTTGTCTACGGCTGATGCAAAAGCCGACCATCACCGCAAACGTTCCGATGTCGCCGGTGATCGACGGTCCGGACCATGCGGGGCCTGCTGTTTCGCCGGGTTCCGTCAAAAGGGGACGAGACTGCACATATTTTCCGGAACATTATGCGTCCGTTGGCGCTTACCGTGACGCTTGCGTAGCGGCGGGGCGCGCCTGCCGCGCTAGACAGCAGGGAGACCGTCCGATGCCGCTTGCCGGCGCGGCGGTCTTCCTTTTTGGCCGCTCAGCTGCTCGGTTTGGTCGCGGCGAAGCCGGGCACCCGGGCGGCAAAATTGTCGAGCCAAGCGACCAGCCGCGGATGGCCGCCGCGCCAGTTGCCGGAAAAGCGGAAATCGCGGTACCCAAGCACGCAAGCGAGCGTGATTTGACCGACATTCGGCAGTGTCTGCGCTTCGAGCAGCGGCGGCGCCGCTTCGAGTGCCGAAAGCGCGCGCGCCACCTTGCCGGCCTGGTGCTCCAGCCACTTCGGCTCATGCGTTTCCGCCTTGCGCCAGCGGGTCTCGTAGATGGTCAGGATCGATGCATCGAGAATGCCGTCGCCCAGCGCCTGCAGCCGCAGCGCCGACAGACGCTCCTTCGCCGCGCGCGGCACGATCTTGCCGCCGCCGGCGCGTTCGTCGAGATAATCGAGGATCACGCGAGAATCGTAATAGGCGGTGCCGTCCTCGGCGATCAGCACCGGAATCTTGCCGAGCGGATTTTGCTGCCGCAGGCTGTCGTTCACGTCGGTGGTATCGGCCTGCTCGAGCTTCACCTCGGCGTCCAGGCCCAGTAAAGAGACGGCAATCCGCACCTTGCGCCCGAACGGCGAGGACGGCGACGAACGCAAGATCATCATGCGGCACCCGATGGAAAAATGCTGCGGATTGCAGCTCAAGAGGGCCGCAGTAAAGCCGCTCTGCGGGAATAAAGCCACCGGTCGCGGGCGGCGGCGGAGCCGTCCGCGTTTGCGCCATGCGGCCCGCGGCTAAAGCCGCGGCAACGTCGTCTTAGCCGGTGACGACGAGATTGACGGCCTTCGGGCCTTTACCCTTTTTGTCGGGCTCGACGTCGAAGCTGATGTGCTGTCCCTCGGCCAGCGCCTTCAACCCCGCACGTTCAACGGCGGTAATGTGAACGAACACATCGCGGCCTCCGTCGTCAGGCTTGATAAAGCCATAGCCGCGTTCCCCGTTGAAAAATTTGACCGTACCGGTCATTGCCATCGAGCAAACTCCTTCCCCGCAGTTCGATCGTCGCGACCCCACGGCGCGACAAGCAAGCTCCGACATTCACGCGAGCAAAGAGTTTGAGAACCCCAGATGATCTCAGTCACTCCGCCGGCCCCCCACAGGAGGCGGAACGTCCAAGCCAGACCACAACCAATTAGACCAATTTGCACGTGTGGAAAAGTGGGCATATCCCGGTTTTCCGGCGAGTCTTGTCGGGGCTGACGGGAATTTTGCCACCCTGCCGCGAAATCGCCGCTAGTCTTCGCGCGAAAGCCAATCCAGCCGCTGCACCGCACCGGACCCAAGCGCCCGTATCAATGCGGCAAGCAAAGTCTTCAGATCGCGCGCCAAAGTATAAGGCGGATTGACGATGACGAGACCGGAGCCGAGGAGACCGGCATCCGCGGGCGGCGAGGCGAACGTGATTTCGCAACGCAGGATTTTCGGCACGGCAAGCCGGCACAGCCGGCGCGCCAGCGCGTCCGGCGCCTCACGCTCCTTGATCGGATACCACAGCAGGTAAATGCCGGTCGGCCATTTGCGATGCGCTTCGGCGAGCGCTCCGGACAGCTTGACGAAATCGTCAGCCTCCTCGAACGGCGGGTCGATGACGACAAGTCCGCGGCGTTCCTTCGGCGGCACATTGGCCTTGATCGCCGTCCAGCCGTCTATCGCCAGCACCTTGGCGCCGCGGTTGCCGCGCAGGACGGCGTTGAGCGACGCCGCCGCGCGCGGCTCGAGTTCGCAGGCGATCAGCCGATCCTGCGGCCGCAACCGCGCCGCGGCGAGGAGCGGCGAGCCCGGATAAAGCCGCAGCGCGCCGCCCGGGTTCAGCGCTGCAACGGCGTCGAGATAAACTTTAAAAAGCGCGCCGGCGTGGCTTTGGCGTAAGCTCGCCTCGGCGCTTCGAACGCGGGCGATGCCGTCACGCCATTCGCCGGAGCGCACCGCTTCCGGTCCGGTCAGATCGTAGCGTCCGGCGCCGGCATGGCTGTCGATCACGCGGAACGCCGCAGGTTTGCTGCGCAAATACTCGATGATCAACGTCAAAACGATGTGCTTGTGCACATCGGCGAAATTTCCGGCGTGAAAGGCGTGCTGATAGTTCATGACGGAAAATTCGGCGGAAAATCCGCTAACGATCGCGTTTGCTCGCTAACGGCCGCAGCGTCATTCATGACGCATCGCCGCGAAGCAACTGAAAACCGCATCAGTCGTTATTGCCGCGCACCGGCGGCATCAACAGCAGGTCGCTCCGGCAGCCGCGTTTGGCGACTTCGGGACAGGCGCGGAATTTCAGATCCTTTGCCAGACACAGCCGGACCTCGCTCAGCCGCTTGCCGCTGCAGATCACGGCCATGCCGTCGGCCGGCAGCGTCGGATTGGCTTTGATGAAGGCGGCTTCGACCGCGCCCGGCGTCACCGTCAGCGCGGTCTGCGGATCGGCGTAGTCGGCCGGGATGGTCACCGCGGCGCGCGCCTTGCGCACGGTGTCGAAATAGGCTTTCGCGTCCAGGCCCGAGCAGGTGCCGTGCTTGTCCCATTCGTTGTAGATCAGACGCGGCGCCGGCATCAGATCGAGCATCGCTCCGACCAAGCGGTGATCGAGCCGTGGCGCCGGGTCCTGGCAATTTTCCGGAAAGCCCTTGTCGTATTGCGGCCACAGGCCGTGGACGACGAAAGAATAGGGCCGCGCGCCGCATTGCCGCGTAGCGGAGCGGCCGCCATAGTCGCCGCCTCTGTCACGTCCGTCACGTCGCCCGGCCGCCGAGGCGCAGAACGACGGCGACCAGGACAGCGACAGCACGTAGAAATCGAATTGCCCCGGCGTGTCGGCAGGCCTCTCCTGCGCCGGCGCTGCGGCAGGGACGAGCAGGATGGCAAGGATCGCCGCCTGCCCAATCAGCCGCGCCATCCCGTCTCTCATGACATCCGCCTCACACCATCCGCCTTGCGACCGCCGCATCGGCCCGCCTGACCCAGCTGCCCGTCGCCGCATCTTAGCCTGCCGCGCACGGACCGCATGCGACGAATGTAAACACAACTAATAATTGTAGATCTGGATAACGCTATGTATACGAGTATTGACCGTCGCGGCAGGCGATTTGACGATGACCGTCGGCGAACGCACCATCACCTGCAACAACGTTCTTCTGGGCCAGGGCAGTTACCTGAAGCTCAGCAACAATTGGTGGATGGGCGGGCCGCATATGAGCGGCACCATATCGGCCCGGTGGGCGCCACGCTGCAGTCCTGTCCGGTGCAAGGCGGCGGCCTGCCCGCTCAGGTGATCTTCAGCCCGGCCTTCCCTTGCGCCGACCATCTCAATATCGGGTTCCTGCATTAAGGCGAAGAAACAAAGCCGCGCCATAGCGCGGCCTCTTTGTACGCAATTTTGCCTCAAGCATCATGCGAAAAATGCCTGCCCTCGGGGTTGACCCTGGGGCAGGCAGCAAATTTCCAAAAAACATCGCGCTTGATCAAACTTAGCGCGGCGCTGGATTCCATTTGAAGCGATTGTGCGCCGATATGGATGATGGAAACTCGGCGGATCAACGGCATTCGGATACGGCACTGGCAAATCCCAATACGACACTGGAATCATAGCCTTGCTCGGGTCCTTTCAATTCCGACGTCGGCGTCGGCGGGCCTGGCAGATGTTGCGAATTTAGGCATCGGGAACATAGCATTGTTTTCGCGATGTTAGCTGGAAATACACCTCCCTTACGCTTAACTGAAAGCGTGCACGGAGGAGTACACATGCCCGTTTACCGCCTGTTCAAAAACCAGGCTTTTGAGCCGGAAGCGCTCTCGGCCATGACTCTCACCTATGCCGAAGTGTGCCATACGCTCGGCGTCAGCGATTGCGACCCGCGCGGCAGGCAGGCCGTGGCCAAGACCGTGATCGAATTCGCGCAGCGCGGTGCCCGCGATGCGAACCGGCTGCGCGACTGCGTCTTGCAGGCGCTCAGCGATTGACGCGAGCCGCGTGCGTGTGAGGGCTTAGCGTGTTTGCGGGCTCAAGACGCCGCCGCTGGCCGGTTTAGGGCTGCGCCGCCCGGCATTTCGGACCGTAAGCGTCATCGCGGTCGAGGCCGACGACGCAGAACGTAACCCCCCAATCGGCGCCAATCATGCCGGTGTCTTCGGCGATCGAATAATAGACCGTGTGCCTGGTCTGATCGTTGGTCACCGCAGTGCCGCCGCAGAAGCGGCGCGGAATGGATTGCGCCGCCCACGACATGGTATTGAGCTCGTGGATATCCTGGAAGCCGACGATACGCAGTTCCGAATTCCAGAAGCGGAATTCCTTGGTGCGGAAATCGGCAATGATACGGTCGAGCGCGGGATGAAAATCGCAGCTCGGCAGGTCGCGGCTGTAGTTCGGGCCGGACATCCAGAAATTCTTCTCCAGCCAAGTCGCGGCGCGCGCCGATGAGCCGGCCGCGAGTGCAACGGCGAACGCGCCGGAAAGCGCAGCGCCGGCCAACAAGGTGCGGCCAATCCGTGCTTTTGACTGCGACATGTCCCTTCCCCGCTGAAGGCGTCACCGTGCCGCGATGGCGGTCGCCGGTCAAGGTCTTCGCCAAGCGTCCGGCCGAAGCTGGGAGCTGTGAAAAGCGAGCACTACTCGCTCTATGGTAGGTGGCGCTACTTGGGTTGCGGCTGGCTTGTGCTAGTTATTCACAGGCGTTGCATTTGATTCGTTTGTTGCGTGCTCGCGAGAGCAAGCCGCGCATTTGCGGCCATCCTGTTCAATCCGCGTAGGCGAAATTTGGGGCGGTCGGCTGCATATGCGGCCGGCCAACGGGCGAGATTGGGGGAGAGGGGCAATGGGCGAGGTGCATCGGCTGCAAAAGCCGCAAGCTTCGTTCGGGCTACAGGCGGCGGGGCGCCTGATGACCGAAGTGTTTCCACCCTGGGTTCAGGATCTGGCGCTGCTGGTCGAGAGCGTCGAGGCGGCGCGGCCGCCCGGCGCGTTATCCGACTGGCAGCCCGGCGCCACGGTGCGGCTGCCATTCTCGAAGAAAATCTGTTCCGATGGCGCGGGGGTCTGCAGCCAAGCGGTGATGGCGCTCGCCGACACCGCCATGGTGATCGCCTGCTCGGCGGCCTGGAACGGCTACCGGCCGATGAGCACGATCGACCAGACCACGCATTTTCTCCGCCCGGTAAATTTCGACATCGTCGCCGATGCCCGCGTCGTGCGCATCGGCAGCAACACCAGCTTCGGCCGGGTCATGCTGCTCAACGCCGCCGACCGGCGGCCGGTCGGCATGGTGGCGAGCGCCTATTCGATGATGTGAATTTCCGCGTCGCGCGGTGCTGTCGCCGGCCGCCGCCGCTTTCATTCCGGCGTTTAAGCCTTTAAAGTTCGGTGCGGTTATGGGCGCTGGGAGGGCTTGGCGATGCTCCGGAAGCTGTT
>JBAQHW010000433.1:0-7441 GCA_049288525.1 Xanthobacteraceae bacterium | reverse complement strand
CGCCCCACCATCGTCACCATCGCGCATCGGCTGGAAAGCCTGGCCTTGTGCGAGCGCGTCTTCTGCTTCGAAGCCGGCCGTTGCGTCGAGGAAGCCGTTGCAGAAGGCAGGCCGCTTGGTGCCGCGATTATGGGCTGACCACGAATGCACATCTCTGGCGCAATGGCCGCGCGTATATGCTAGCATGCGCACCGAACGCATGGGAAAGCCCGATGACGGTGCGCAGGAAAGGCGACTGGCTAATCGCGCGTGTCGGCGAGCACGTCGTCATGATGAGTCGCGAGAAGGTCCACCATATCGGCGTAACCGAAGCCGGCGCGCGAATCTGGGAATTGATCGAGACGCCGCAGGAGGTCGAGCGCAAAGAGTACGCCATTCAGCCCGACGTTTGCCGCGCCGAGGTCGATGCATTTCTTGACGAACTCGTCGGCCATGGTGCGGCCACCTTCGACCGGCCGTCGGCGGCCTAGCATTTTGGCAGACACTGAGATCGGAACCCGTCCATGACCAAATCGGCGGAAGAGCTTCTCTCGCTACGGATCGGCGATACGACTGTCGGCGAAAACCTGCAGCGTGCCGTCATTCCGGCAAACTGACCGAGAACCCCGACGAAACTGTTGAAATCGCCACGGAGCGGAAGTCGCAGGTCAATTGGGTTGCCCTGACTGACGCGGTTGTTAGATTAACCATTTGTAAACGATGACTTATTGCTTAAAAGCCACAGCAGCCGAAAATGTTTGATGTTAAGCAATGTCCGATTGCCAAAACGTAGAAAGCGCCGGTATATTACACGAGATTCGGCTTTTGGGGTATGGACCTATGACCGACGACGCAGAGAGATCAATGTCTCAGTCGAAGCAATTGGACGCTCCTGTGCCGGCGTTGAAGACCTGGGTGACGCCGAAGGTAATTACCGGCACCTCTGTAGAAGGCGACACAGCGGTCGCGGCCGGCCCCGGCAGTGACGCCGACGCTAGCGCTTCTTAGGTGCAGGGCGGCTCGCCGAAAAGGCCTTTCCAACTTTAATTGTTCCGTGGCAAGTGGCCCAAGTCGCTTGTTTTTTGTATTGTGCTCGACGCAACCGAGCAGCGGCACGGATGGCTTTAGGCTCGGGAGCGCCCTTGCTTCGGCCTGAAATCTGAATCAGAAACGTCAGCCGTTGGCGCGTGACCCTTCTGTACGACGAAGGGTGAACGCAACGCCGGTTCGATTTCCGCCATCCGCCATAGAGCATCCCATGAGCGCAATCGCCGGAGTCTGGCGCTTTGATGGTAAGCCGGAGCCGGTGGCCGACTGCGATCGCATGCTGGCGGCGCAGCAAATCTATGGCTCGCATGACGGCCGGCATTGGGCCGACGGTCCTATTGCCCTGGGGCGCAGGCTCTATCGGACGCTGCCGGAGGATGCGCACGACCGCCAGCCGCTGGTGAGCCAAGACGGCCGGCTGACACTGGTCGCCGATATCCGGCTCGACAACCGCAATGAACTGATCGCCGCACTTGGATTGCCGTCGGGTGACGCCGCCGAGCTCTGCGACGCGGCTATCCTGCTGGCGAGCTGGGAGCGCTGGGACGAAGGCGCGCTCGACCGCATGGCCGGTGATTTCGCTTTTGCGCTTTGGCACGCTCCGGCGCAGAAGCTTCTGCTGGCGCGCGATTTCCTGGGTCAGCGGCCGCTGCACTACCATCGAGGCAAAGGTTTTTTCGCCTTCGGCTCAATGCCGAAGGGGCTGCATGCGCTGGCCGAAGTGCCCAACGCCCCGGACGAAGACATGATCGCGGAGTTCGTCACGCTGACGCCGCATCGCGGACCGCACAGCTACTTCAAGGGCATCGACCGGGTCGAGCCGGCGCATTTGGTTACCGTGATGCGCGACAGCCTCACGGCGCGTCGCTATTGGCAGCCGCAGCGCGCATCCGCCGCCGCCGCGCGTAAACACCACGATTATGTCGAAGGCGTGCGCTACCATTTGGACCAGGCGACCCGATCGCGATTGCGCGGCGCGGCCGGTGCGGTCGGCGCGCATCTCAGCGCCGGATTCGACAGCGCCGCGGTGACGGCAACGGCGGCACGCTTGTTGGCGCCGGGCGGCGGCAGAGTCGTCGCCTTCACCGCGGTGCCGCGGCAAGGCTATGACGGACCGGTTCCGCGAAACCTCATCGGCGACGAGGGACCGCTCGCCGCTGCCACAGCCGCCATGTATCCGAATATCGAACACGTGCCGATCCGCTCGGGTCAGCGCTCGCCGTTCGATGGGCTCGATCGCAGCCTGTTTCTGTTCAATCGCCCTGTCCTCAATCCCAGCAACCTGATTTGGATGGACGCCATCAATCGGGCAGCGCGCGAGCGCAAGCTCACCGTCATGTTGGTCGGTCAACGCGGCAATATGACTTTAAGCTATAACGGCGTCGAGTTGCTGCCGGAGCTGCTCCGGCAAGGACGACTTATCGCGCTCTGCCGCCAGGCATCGAAGCTCGTGGCCAAGAAGGAGTTTCGCTGGCGCGGCGTGCTGGCGCGAACATTCGGGCCCTTTGTCCCTATCTGGCTTTGGCAGTGGCTGAACGAAACAGTGCGGGGCCAGAAGCAGGATGTCCTGTTCTACACCGCCATTCGCGCCGAACGCCTGGCCGAGCTTGACCTCGAAGCCCGGGCGCGCGAGCGCGGCCTCGATTTCTCCTATCGTCCATGGCAAGACGGCTTTGCGATGCGCCTGTGGGGTATGCAGCGCAACGATCCGGGCAATTACAACAAGGGATATCTCGGCGGCTGGGGTATCGATCACCGCGATCCGCTGGCGGACAAGCGGCTTGTCGAATATTGCTTGAGCATCCCGACCGAGGAATATCTCGCAAACGGCGTCACCCGCGCGCTAGCCAAGCGCGCGCTGGCCGACCGGCTGCCGCAGGCGGTGTTGAACGAGCGTAAGCGGGGCTACCAGGCGGTCGATTGGCACGAAGGCCTCACCGCGGCCCGCCCCGAAATCGCCGTGGAGCTGGAGCGGCTCGCCGCTTGCGCGCCGGCGGCGCGGGCGCTCGACCTCGCGCGGATGAAGCGCCTCGCCGAGAACTGGCCGGCGTCCGGTTGGGGTACATACAACGTGATGCGGCAATATCGCCAAGCGCTTTTGCGCGGCATCGCGGCCGGCCATTTTCTGCGCAAGGCCTCGGGCGCCAATCAGTGATCCGGTCGACGAGGCCGGCCTTCAACCTATTGGCTCGGAGCCGGAAATAACGCCGGGGTGCGGCCGCTCAGCCAATCGATCGTCAAACCCTCCCACTCGTGGACGGCGAGATTCAAGTTGGTCAATCCGCCGAGCAACGAACCCGGCACCGCCACGAGCTCGCGCCAGCCTGTCGTGCGGAAATCGACCGGATAGGCTTCGACCGGGAACCCGACGGCGCGGAACGATTCGATCGCGCGCGGCATGTGCTCGGCAGAAGTCACCAGCAGCCAGCGCTGTCCCGGTTTGGGATTTGCCAGCCGCTTGGAATCGATGGCATTCTCTCTGGTATCGCGCGCGCCGCGATCGACCAGAATGCGATCGCGCTCGACCCCGTAGCGTTCCAGGAAGCCCGGCACGAAATCGGCCTCGCGGCCGCCACTGAAAATGAGGTCTGGACTGCCGCCACTAAATACGATCCGGGCCGCCGGATACCGGCGGGCGAGATCGACGGCGGCCAGAAGCCGTTCCACACTTCCACTGAAAGTCAGCTGCTTGCGCCACCGGGACACATAAGGATTGAACACGCCGCCACCGAGGACGACGATTCCGTCCGGCGCGGCGCCGGTTGCGTCCCACTGCGGATAGCGGTTTTCCAGCGGCAACAGCAGCGCAGTGCCGAGAGGGCTCATGCCGGCAATCAGCAACAACAATGCGCCGATGACCGTCAGCCGCCTGCCGTATCGTCCATATCGCGTGGGCCAGAGCAATAGCCCCAAAACCATGATAAGCACGATGGCGTTGGAGGGAATTGCCAGAGTGCCGATGGTTTTGGACAGAACGAAATACATGGCTCCTCCGTTCGCGTCCGGCTACCGGCTCAGGCGCGAGGAAAATGGTAATATCTTAATTAGCATCGCTTGTTCTCGGATCGACGCGACGAAATGACCATGGAAAGCGGCATTGGGGTCAGGCCGGGTCCACGAGGCCGATTGTTGCAGCCCCCGGCGGAAAGGATCGCCGCCGCCGGCGGTAGGCCGGAGTTTCGCCTCACTGCTGCCTGCTGCCGCTGGCCGCCGTCGGAGTCGCGCGATGCCGCGATTCAAAGCACCGTCGCCGAAGTGACCGATTGGCCGAGCTTCCTCGGCATGGTGAAGCGGCAGCGCGTTGCCGGACTTGTTCATAGCGCGCTATCGGTTGCCGCTGTCGAAATCCCGTCCGCAATCGCTCGGCAGATCGCAGCGGCAGCGCAGCAGGTCGCCAAGCAGAGTTTGCTGCTGGCTGCCGAAACGATCCGGCTCCACCGCCTGTTCGAAGCAGCAAACATCCCGGCAGTCGCGCTCAAAGGTGCCGCACTGGCGCAGCTCGCCTATGGTACGCTCAGCATCAAGCATGCCAGAGATATCGACTTTCTGGTCCCGCCCGACTGCGCCGAAGCGGCGATCGAGCTTCTCGAACGCGAAGATTATGCGCTGGTCTCGCCGGCGCGATCGTTAAGCGCGGGGCAACGCCGCGCGCTTATTCAATACGGCCGGGAAGTCGAGTTGGCGCATCGCCGCAACGGCATCCGCGTCGAGCTGCAGTGGCGAATTGCGGACAATGCTGAACTTCTCAAGGGCGTCGATGCACGCTCGGAAACGCAAGTGGTTCGTCTGTACGACGGCGCCTCAGTTCGCACGCTGGCGGCTGCGGATTTGTTTGCCGCACTCAGCGTCCACGGCGCGGTGCACGCTTGGACACGGATGAAGTGGCTCGCCGATCTCAGTGCAATGATCGAAAGCGGCAGCACCGATATTGAAAAGCTTTATCGCCACGCGCAGGCGGTCGGCGCCGGCCTATGCGCAGGGCAGGCGCTCCTGCTTTGCCGCGACCTGTTCGACTTGCACGTGCCGGAATCCGTCGCGGCGGAAATCCGAGACAACAGAAAAATCAAAAAATTGGTATCGATCGCGCTCGCTGCAATGACGGCGCCGCGTCCGAGGACGGATCTCACGCGCGGCTTGATGACAATCGCCCGCAACTATAACGATGAATTTCTATTGGGTGAGGGTTGGAGCTATTTCTTCGCGCAATGTCGAAACGTTGCCGTCGGTCCCGCCGACGTCATCCGTTGGCCCCTGCCGCGCAAATTTCACTTTCTTTACCCGGTATTGCGTCTGCCGCTCCTGCTGTGGCGGCGCGGTAAATCGGCTTCGAGCCGCGGCCCCTAAGGTGACCGCAATATCGCCTCCGCAAAAACGAATCATTTCGCCTCGGACAGTTGCCTCGCGAGGCCGGAATTACGCCGCGGGCAAGTTCCCGCTGCCGAACGATAATGCAGATAATGCAGCCAGCATTGAGGTTTTTGGCGTCAAAATACGGTCAAGTACCGACTGCAGAGTGGACGCTGCACCGCATCGGGGATACTATTAACAGTCGCAAAAACCGCCTTCTTGCAATCGGGACGTTTTGCTGTGGCCAAGGCCAATCTTCGTTTGAAAAGGCCGTCCTCGCACACCCGGTTATTGTCGCGCGTTATCATTTTGGACGTTATCTGGGGCGGCATCAGTCCGCTTGCGGCGTTTTTGCTGCGCGACGGCACCATCCAGCATCCCGCCAGCGTAGCGACTTATTGCGTGATCGCGTTTGTCATCTCGCTGCTCGTCTTCCAATGGTTTCAGACCAGTTCGCCGATCGCCCGCTTTTATTCGATCAGGGATGCTTTTGAGCTCATCAAAGCCTGTGTCCTGATCGCGGTCCTTTCGGCGGTCACGGCGTTTGTCCTCACTCGATTGGAAGAGGCGCCGCGCTCCATTCCGATCTTGCACTTCATGCTGCTTGCCTCCGGCTTGCTTGGCGCCAGGCTTCTGCTGCGCCTGCGCGATACCCATCGCGAGGGGCAAGCGCCGACCATTGCCGCCAAGGCTGAACATGTCCTGATCATACAGGCGACTCGGCTGGCATTGTTCTTCTCCAAAATGGTGGAGGAGGTCGTTGTGCCGGGCAGCTATCAAATCGTGGCGATCTTGGACAGCCGACCGAAGATGAAGCACCGTTCGCTCAACGGCTATCCGATCGTCGGCGCCCCTGAAGACCTGGAAAGGGTTATCGCCGATTACGCAACCCATGGCGTACGCATCGATACCGTCGTTTTGGCGGCCTACCAGGACGAGATTCCTGCCGCTGCCTGGCACGAGGTTTTTCGCGTCTGCCAGGCTCTCGATGTCGAACTGGAGGTACTCCCCGAGCGGCTGATGCCGGAGCGGTCGGAGGCTGACCAAGTTGCCTCGACGAGTTCGCCGGCGACGCAAATTCTTGACGTCGAACTACCCGAATCATTGAATCGGCCGTTCTGGAAAATCAAGCGGGCGCTTGATGTCGCAATAACGATTACATCGGCCTTGGTGCTATTACCCGCGATCCTCATTGTCTGCTTACTCGTGGTGATCGACGTCGGAACGCCGGTGGTATTTTGGCAGCAGCGCCTCGGCCGCCACGGTACATCGCTGCATTTGTACAAATTTCGTACGCTGCACACACTGTTCGACCGCCGCACCAAGGAGAAGCGCGAGGCGCAGTCGCCGTCGGCCTTGAGCCGCTTTCTCCGGGCCACCCGGCTCGACGAACTGCCGCAGCTTTGGAATGTACTTTCTGGCGACATGTCGATCATCGGCCCGCGGCCGCTTTTGCCGATCGATCAGCCGCAGGACACCACGCTACGGCTCGCCGTGCGGCCCGGATTGACGGGCTGGGCACAAGTCTGCGGCGGCCGGCTGATATCGGTGGAAGAGAAGAACGCGCTGGACGAGTGGTATATCCGCTACGCGTCGTTCCGGCTCGACGCTTTCATCATGATTCGCACGATTTGGATGGTGCTTGGCGGCGAAAAGCGCGACGAGGCCGCCATCCACGCGGCCTTGCGCGAGAAAACGCCGCACGCGAGCGCGCCGGCTAAAGTCGAAATTGAAAACGCAGATGGCTTGGCAAGCGTGCCGGATAACGCAGTGGTGCCGGCTTGGGTAGAAACGGAACCTAGTGGAGCGGATTTGACATTCGCTACCCACCCAGCCGCAAACTCGTGAAGCGAATGTCAAATCCAAAAGCTCCACTAGGACTGACATTTGCTATGTGGTCCTTTGATTCTAACATTCGCATAATGGCATGCCGGACAGGGGTGCAAATGTTAGAATCGGACCACTAGCCCCGTCCTCAGCGCCGAGGCGATCTCATCCTGGCGTCGCCGGGTCGGCTGACACCTGCATCCGTTTCCAGGTTCTCGCCCCGCCCTGCCGCCAAGCCCAG
>JBAQHW010000432.1:0-2564 GCA_049288525.1 Xanthobacteraceae bacterium | reverse complement strand
GGCTCGCTGTTCCAGCAGTCGCTTAAGCTTGATCTGGTGCATGTGCCGTTCGATGGCGGCGGCGTTGCGGTCGAAGCGACGGTAGCGGGTCATACCCCGATCTCGTTTGGTGCCCTGGCGCCGGCGCTGCCGCTGATCAAGTCCGGCCAGCTGCGTGCGCTTGCGGTGACTGGCAAGGAACGCGCGCCGTCTTTGCCCGACGTGCCGACCATGGCGGAGGCGGGCTTTCCCGAGGTGGTGGGTTCGACCTGGACCGCGGTGGTGGCGCCGGCAGGTACGTCCAAGGACATCGTCGCCAAGTTGAACGGCTTGATCGTCAAGGGTCTCGCATCGCCCGACGTCAAAGCGAAATTGGCGTCGATGGCCTATGTCGGTATCGGCAACTCGCCGGAAGAGTGCACGCAATTCTTCAAGGACGAGATGGCGACCTGGAGCAAGGTCATCAAGGATGCCGGTCTGCATGCCGAGTGAAAACGGCCGCGCGCGGCAGCATCCGGCGTGGTTTTCGACTAAACTTCTGAGCGTCCACGGCTGGCAGAGCGAGGCCGTCGGTTATTTAATAGGGAGAGAAGCGTTATGGACATTAAACTTTGCGGCTCGGTGCCCTCGCGGCGAGGCCCGCCCGATAGTTTCACCGGCGTCGTCTGGCAGGAGCCGATCATCGAGGCGCCGGCACCGGCGCTCCTGCGTTCAGGTCTGGTGCGCTTTGAGCCCGGCGCGCGCACCCATTGGCACACTCACCCGCTTGGCCAGACACTATTCGTAGTCTCCGGCTGCGGCCGGGTCCAGACTTTCGGTGGAAAGGTGCGAGAGATCAAAGGCGGCGACGTGGTGTGGATTCCGCCGAACGAGAAGCACTGGCACGGCGCTTCGCCGACGACGAATATGGTCCACGTCGCCATGCAGGAAGCGCTCGATGGCAAGCATGTGACGTGGATGGAGCCGGTGACCGACGAGCAGTATAAAGTCGCACCGTAATCTTATGCGCTACGAGCTTTACTACTGGCCCTCGATCCAGGGCCGCGGCGAGTTCGTCCGGCTGGCGCTTGAGGAAGCCGGCGCCGATTACGTCGACGTGGCGCGCAGCGGCAAGCGCGGCATGGCGAAAATGATGGCGTTTCTCGACGGCAAAGGCACGGCCCGTCCGCCTTACGCGCCGCCGTTTCTCAAAGCCGGAAAATTCGTCGTCGCCCAGACCGCGGAGATATTGTTGTTCCTCGGGCCGCGGCTGAAGCTTGCGCCGCGCGACGAAGCCGGGCGGCTATGGGCGCATCAATTGCAGCTGACGATTTCAGATCTGGTCGTGCGTATTCACGATACGCATCACCCGATATCCGGCTGGCTCTATTTCGAGGAGCAGCGCCCGGCGGCCAAGCGGCGCACCAAGGATTTCTGGCGCTACCAGGTGCCGAAGATGATGGGCTATTTCGAGCGCGTGCTGCAAAAGAACGGCGGCCGCTATACGGTCGGCAAGAGCCTCACTTATGTCGACCTGTCGCTGTTCCAGATCGTCGAAGGTCTGCGCTATGCATTCCCTAAGCGCATGAAGCGATATGAGAAGAAAATTCCGGGGCTGGTCGCCCTGCATGATCGCGCGGCGCAGCGTCCGCGCATTGCAGCCTATCTCGCGTCGAAGCGGCGCATTCCGTTTTCGCAATGGGGCATTTATCGCTACTTCAAGGAATTGGATGAGTGATCCCTCGTGGCTTCGACGATGGCAATATCCCGCCGGCCGGGCTAGTAAGGGCCGAAGCGAACGACCCAGCCAAAGACCAAGCCGAGCCGGGGAGGGCCAAAGAGCACCATGTCGGGCTATCTTGAGAACTTCGATCTCACCCAGGGGATCAATATTTTGCGCTTGATCTGCGGGCTATTCTTCATCCCGCACATTTACGCCAAATTCTTCGTGCCGGAGGCGCTCGGCTTCTTCAAGGCGGCGAAGTTCAGCCCACCGGCGCGTTATATGTATGCCGCCTGCGTCATCGAGCTCTTCATCGCCGCCGGACTTATCTTTGCGATTTTTCCATTTTACGCCGGTTTGCTCGGCTTCTTCCACCTTCTGATCGCCGGTGGGGCGGTCTGGAAAGTCACCGGCGGCAAGTGGCTGTGGAACATCGGCGGTCACGAATATTGCATATTCTGGGCGATCTGTTGCCTGATCGTGGCGATGCATTATTCGGCCGATGCCATGCCGTTTCTGCCGTTCAGATAGCCGAAGCCTCGTCAAGGAGTGTTGCCAATGATCAGAGCGGCCATCGTCGGGCTTGGCTGGTGGGGGAAGACGGTCGTCGAATCGGCGGAAGGCAGCGACGCCATCCGCTTTGTCGCCGGCGCTACCCGCACCGTGACGCCGGACACCGAGGCTTTCGCCAAAAAGGCAGGGTTCAAGCTCGAAGCGAATTACGACGCGATCCTGGCCGACAAGACTGTCGATGCGGTGGTGCTGGCGACGCCGCATTCCATGCACGGCAAGCAGGTGGTTGCCGCGGCGGCGGCCGGCAAGCACGTGTTCTGCGAGAAGCCGTTCACCTTGACCAAGCGCGAGGCCGAAGACGCGGTTGCCG
>JBAQHW010000431.1:0-29311 GCA_049288525.1 Xanthobacteraceae bacterium | reverse complement strand
TGGCCTCGTCGACCCATCCGCCGGCGCTGTCGCCGTAGACGCCGACCGTCGACAGATAGACGATTGAGCGCAGGCGCGGCGCCGCCGCCACCGCGTCACCGCATGTGCGCAAAGCCGGATCGCCGTCGTCGTCCTGCGGGATCGAGATCAGGAGCGCATCGGCCGCCGCGATCGCGGCGCGCAACTCCGGCGTCGCCACCTTGCCGTCGAACATGACGGCAGCGGGATTGCCGCCGTCATAAGCATTATGCACCGCCGCCCGCTCTTTGCTGCGCATGGTGCCGACGACGCGCGCGAATTTATTGCCGAAGGCGGCGACGTAGTGCTCCGCCGAATAACCCAATCCGATGCACAGAAGGCTCGACATCCGCTGCTCAATGGCCTCGCGCCGCGGTCCACTCCGCGGCCACTTGCGGATCGGTCTCGGCCGCGGCCCGCTCGGCCGCGCGGCGGAGAAGCCGCGTGCGATCGAGGCGGCCGAGCGCCCAGACGGCGGCGCCGCGAATGAGCGGGGAGTCGTCCGCGATGAGCCGCTCGGCCTCGCCGGCAAGGCTTGCGTCCGCGGCGTTGCCGATCGCGATCAGCACGTTGCGGATGAAGCGGGCGCGGCCGACCCGCTTGACCGGGCTTTTGGCGAACAGCGCGCGGAACGCGGCATCGTCGAGCCGGGCCAGGTCGGCGAGCCGTGGCGCGCGCAACGTGTCGCGTGCCGCAAGCTTTGCTTCCCGTCCGGCTACGGCGAACTTGTTCCACGGGCACACCGCCAGACAATCGTCGCAGCCGTAGATGCGATTGCCGATTTGCGGCCTTAAGTCCCGCGGGATCGGACCTTTGTGCTCGATAGTGAGGTAGGAAATGCAGCGCCGCGCATCGAGGCGGTACGGCGCCGGGAACGCCGCCGTCGGACAGACGTCGAGACAGGCCCGGCATTGGCCGCAGTGATCGCTTTCCGCGCTATCGACCGGCAGCTCCAGCGTGGTGAAAATCGCGCCGAGAAACAGCCAGGAGCCGAAGTCCCGCGACACCAGATTGGTATGCTTGCCCTGCCAGCCGAGACCCGCTGTCTGGGCGAGCGGCTTCTCCATCACCGCCGCGGTATCGACGAACACTTTGACGTCGCCACCCGCGTTGTCGATCAGCCAGCGCCCAAGGTGCTTGAGCCGCGGCTTGATCAGTTCGTGATAATCGTCGCCGCGCGCATAGACCGAGATGCCGCCACTGGAACGATCCTTGAGCACGGCCAGCGGGTCGGCGTTCGCGCCTTCTTGCGGCCCGTAATTGAGACCGAGCATGACAATCGAACGGACGGCGGGCCAAAGCACGCGCGGATCGGCGCGCCGCTCGGCATTGCTTGCCAGCCACGCCATCTCGCCGTGCGCGCCGGCGGCGAGGAATTCGTGCAGGCGAGCCGCCGCCTGCGGGATCGCATCCGGCCGGGTCACGCCGACGACATCGAAGCCTTGCGCGTGGGCGGCCGCGACCAGCGCCGCCTTCAAGTCGACCGGACTTAGAAGTCGAGATTGGCGTAGCTCGGCGCCGGCGGCAGGCCGGGCAGCGCCTCTTCCAACAGCGCGCGGAACGACGGGCGCGATTTGATCCGCGCGTACCAGTTCTTGGCGCTCTCGTCTTCGTCCCACGGCACATCGCCCAGATAATCGACGGCGGACAGATGCGCCGCCGCGGCCAAATCGGCATAAGTCAATCTATCGCCGGCAAGCCAGTCGCGCTTGCGAACGAGCCAGCCGATATAGGCTAGATGGTATTTGATGTTGCTCTTTGCCGCACGCAGCGTCTCGGTGTCCGGTGAGCCGCCGCCGCGGGACGCCGGGATATAGCGCTTATAGACCCGTTCCATCGCCAGCGCGCCCGAGACTTCGTCGAAGAATTTGTCGTTGAACCAGATCAACAGCCGGCGCACTTCGACGCGGCCGGCGAGGTCGGCCGGCAGCAGCCGGAACTCGCCCAGCGTCAGGCCGCGCGTCTCGTCGAGGTATTCGGCGATGACACCGGCGCCGGGAACCGGCGGCGTCCCTTCTTCAACCAGGACCGGAGTGGTCGCCGCCGGATTGAACTCGAGAAACTCCTCGCGCCGTTCCCACACCCGCTCTTCGACCAGCCGTGGCGACACGCCATATTCTTCGAGGGCGAGCCGCACGAACCGGGAATGCGGGCAGATCGGGTGATGAAATAAGGTCAGCATGCGCTTTGCGAGAATTGCCCTAATCCCATCCTGGCGTCAAAAGGTTGCCGAAGTCGCAACGCGGCTTGTGCATGGCTAGCTTGTGCATGGCTAGCTTGGCGCCGGCGGCGATAATCAGACGAGCCATCCCATCGCCACACCGGCCAGGATCACGATGCCGAGCAAGAAACGGTAGAGGGCGAACGGCCAGGTCGAAAAATTTTCCAGCGTTTTCATCAAGCCCCAGATGGCAAAGAAAGCCGAAACAGCGGCAACGCCGATGCCGAGCCAGAGCACCGACCAGGCGTGCCAGTCGAGGTGCAGCTTGTGCAGCTCCCACAATTCCTTGAGGCCGGCCAGCGCGATCGCGGGCAGGCCCAACAGAAAAGACAGCCGGGCGGCCTCGTCGCGCTTGAAGCCGAGCAAGAGCGCTGCGGTCAGCGTCGAGCCCGAACGGGAGACGCCGGGAATAAGCGCGCCGGTCTGCGCCAAGCCGACAATGAGCGCGTCGGTGAGCGTCGCTTTGGCAATGGTGCGCGAATGGCGCGCCCAAATCTCGGCGACGACCAACAGCGCGCCCATCACCAGACAGGTCCAGCCGATGACGCTGACGGCGCGGAGCGGCGAATGGCAGGAGTTGAGCAGCTTGGCAAGCGTCAGGCCCGCAATGCCGATCGGGATGGTGGCAAGGACGATCCACAGCGCAAACTGAAACGAGCGGTCGCGGAACCGGCCGTGGATGGCGGCAGAGATCGAATTGACGGTGAGGTCCCGTACATCCGTCCAGAAATAGCTGACCACCGCGCCAAGCGCCGCAAGCTGCATGGCCGCGGAGAATGCCGAGCCTGGATCCGGCCAGCCGAGCACGGCAGGAACCAGACGCATATGTGCGGTCGATGAAATCGGCAGCAGTTCGGTAATGCCCTGCACCACGCCGAGGAATGCGACCTTAAAGTAACCTAACGCAACGAAGCCGGTGTCGATGCCCTGTGTGCAAGCGTCGGACATGGTTCCATCTTCTCGTCAAATCGGGGGGCGTGCGGACGTCGAATCAACGCGGTCATATTAGCGGCACCACGCGGCGAAAAATCGGCATGATGGCTGGCGGGAGGCAAATAATACCGCGCTTCGGCGATCTGCGGGGCCGTGACGGTATCCGGCGGGCTAAGAGCATGATCCGGAAAAGTGGATACCGGTTTTCCGAAAATATCATGCTCCATCGAATAATCGGCTAAGCCGTGTGCGGATTGAACTGGCCGGTCTTGCGGAAGCGCCAGAGATAGGTCGGCACGATGGCATCGATCGATTCCGGGATGATGCCGAGCCCTTCGAGCGTGCGGCCGTCGCGCCTGGCGGCGTCCGACACCACGTTGTCGCGCTTGAGCAATTCGACCTGATCAGGCGTGATCAGCGGCTTCGGGGCAAATTGCAGGACCATCGCCTGCAGTTTCAACAGCGCAAACGGTACCGGGACCAGCAAGCGCCGGCGCTGCGTGGTGGCGAGAACGAACTGCATCAATTCCTTGAAGCTGCGCACGTCGCCGCCGCCGAACTCGTAGATCGCGCCGGGCTTGAGGTCGACGTCGGCGGATTGGTCGACCAATTTGGCGATGGCCTGGCCGACGTCGCCGGCGAACACCGGCTGCATGCGGGTATGACCGCCGCCGGGAAGCGGCAGCGCCGGTGAAAACCGCGCCAGCGCCGCGAAACGGTTGAAGAAATCGTCTTCCGGGCCGAACACGATCGACGGCCGCACGATCGCCGCCGCCGGTTGCGCCGCCAGCACCCGCGCCTCGCCCTCCCCCTTGGCGCGCGCATAATGCGAGGTGCCTTGCGCGTCGGCGCCAATCGCCGAAACATGAACGAGCGGCGCGTCGGCGGCCGTGGCGGCTTTGGCCACCGTCTCGGCGCCGGCCGACATCACCGCGTCGAAACCCTGATTGCCGCGCTCGGACAGAATGCCGACCAGATTGACCACGGCATCGGCATCGCGCACCGCCGCCGCGACCGAATCCGGATAGCGCAGATTGGCCTGCACCGCCTGGATCTGGCCGACCCGGCCCATCGGCCGCAGGTGGCCGCACAATTCCGGGCGGCGCACCGCGATGCGGATGCGGTAACCGCGGTTGGCGAGCGCGCGCACCACATGGCGGCCGAGAAACCCCGAACCGCCGAACACGGTGACCAGCGTTTCCGCTTTGCTCTTGATCGCCATGCCTGCTCTCGATTGGGCCGCGCTTGGTTGCCGTAAGCCGCGAAATACCTGATCGCTTCCGCGCTGTATAGGGGATTACGCGCTCACCCCCATTGTACCCTAATGCGCGGATCGGCCTTGTTCCCGAGGACGCCGGTAACCCGTTCGATTGACAAGGGGATGACCGCTTTCGTACCTATCGGGCGCTAACCGCGCCCCTCAGTTTGCCCAGGTGGCGGAATTGGTAGACGCACTAGTTTCAGGTACTAGCGCCGCGAGGCGTGGAGGTTCGAGTCCTCTCCTGGGCACCATGGCCGGATTGGCTCTCCGTAAGCGCTAAAGATCGATCGCCAAGTCAGCGCCGTAGCATCGCCTATTCGCTTGGGGACAAAGCAGAAGCTGCGGCGCAGGTGGAAACGTGGCTTCGGCCCTCCATCGCGTGGTTCGTCGCCTCATTCGCTATTTCCGACGACAGGCGATAGTGTCTCTCGCTGGCCGGCGCGGTATTCGACAAATTCCGCCAAAAAATTCGGTCGCGGCAGCTGTCTTCTAGCGGGGTTTGCATGAGTACGACGCTGAGCGAACCGCTCAAGGGGCGCGAGGTCTTCACCAGAATTTGGAAATTGACGGTCAGGCGGGTGCTGTTTCCGCTCTGCGTCTTGGCGCCATGCGCTTATTTTTTTCCCAAGATCGCGCTGTTCTACGCGATCTGCGGCGCCTATGACGTGACCCGCAATAATGGCCTGAAACTCTCGACGCTGCGGCGCTATTTCATCGGCAACGGCTTTTTGCTTTGGCTGCTGTCGCCGATCAATACGCTGCTGGATATTCTCTCGCTGCCGTACGTCAACAAAGGCATCTATAGCCTCGACGATCTGCCGCCGGCCTGTCAGGACGAAGTGCGGTGCCTGTTGCGGGTCACCGACGAGGCCGAACTCGTCCGCCGCCTCGACGAGCGCTCGCAAGAGTACCGGCGCACGATGTTCTCCTGGCGCTGGTACGGAATCAAATCCGAATCTGCGGTGGATGTTGCCGGCTTCGACGGCCCGTGGACCTACGTCAAGACCATCGGACTTTCCGTCTTCAACAAGCGAACCACCACCTCGCCGCATTTCGGCTGGCTGCGGCCGACCTTGCGGCTGTTATACAACATCAACGATATGCAGGATAAATCCGCCTATATCGTTGTCGGCAACAAGACGAATTATTGGTGCGAGAACAAGCTGTTCATTTTCGACGACACGCTGTTGCATCTGTCCGCTAACGAGACCGACCAGCCGCGCTACTGCATGTTCGTCGACATTCTACGGCCGACGCCGTTTCCGCGCGTCATGGCGGCGGTGGTCGCCTTCGAGGCGTTTCTGAACCGGCAATTCAGTTTCATCCGCTTCAGCGGCTGGACTTTGGTCGGCCGCTAGCATGATCTTTTCGCAGCACCGGTAGCCACCCTCGGATCAAATCCGAGGGCAGGCCTTTCCGGCTCGCGCCTTAATCAATCGATCAACGACAACGTCGCCTGCTCGTAACGGCCCGTGCCCATCGTCCCCTCCGGGAAGATGTGGTGGTCGGCGATCCATTCGAAGGATTGCTCGTAGACTTCTTTCGTATAGGGCTCGAACACCAGCCGCTCGCCCGGTCCCCAGCGCCGCGTGTCCATCATGGCGTGGAAGCGATCGGGAAATTCGTTCCGGTAATAATGGGTGTAAACTTCCGGCCGCAGGTCGATGTCGCGCTGCGCCTTGCGCAAGGCGCGGAAGAATTTGCGCAAGTCTTCCGCATCGGGATTGCCGTGGATCATGGTGCCGATCATGAAAGTGGTGTCGATGACTTTGCGGAAACCAAGTTGCTCGGCGAAATAATACGGGCCGCTGAACAGGTTCACCGCCGGCGCGGTGCCGTCGATCAGCTTCTCCATGCGCGCGAACAGCATGCCGTCGGCGTAATTGAGCTTGATCTGGTCCGGCTTCAGATAGGCTTCCAGCCCTTGCACCGTGGCGTAATGACTGCCGGACTGGTAGCCGACCGAGATCGGCACTTGGGCGAGGTCGGCCGGCGTTTTGATGTTCGAATCGGCGGCAACGAATATTCCGGCCGGCGCCACCGAATAGACGTCGGTGTACATGCGGCCGTGGCCGTTCGACGCGGCGACATTGACGGTCCAGTGGCAGGCGCAGCTGACGTTCGACTTGCGGCCCTCTTCCAAGGCTTGGAAGGCGCCGACCTTGTCGCCCTTGTCGTGGATCTTACCGCCGGTCGCGCGCACCATTTCGCGAAACTCATAATCGAGCCCCTCGGCACGGAAATAGCCTTTCTCCTCGGCGACCCACTCCTGCAGGCGGAAATGCGGTTCGATCAGAAATTTTGCCATCGTCTCCTCCGTGCCTTCTTCGGCGGCGCCCAAGGTTAGTCCGCCGGCGCGACCCGGCGCAATGCAATAAAATTCACCCTTAGCGGATTGGCATTTCTGTTTTGCTGCGTCCTGCTGCGCGAGCTTGCATTTTCCTTCGGCAACGACACAGCGTCCGACATTTTTGGCGAAGGCATGCTGATCATCGGCTGGGTCGCGATGTGGCTGCCTTTGGAAATTTTTCTCTATGAATGGGTTCCGATCCACCGCCGTTGCCAGGTGCTGGCGAGGCTTGCGGCGATGCCGGTCGTGGTCAAAGCGAGGCAAGCGCGGAGCGCAGCCGAAGCGTAGCGTTTTTCGGTTTTGCTTGCCGCCAAATAATCGGGCGACAATAGCGAAAGTAAAACGTCACGCCGCGCTGGAAAGACGCTCGGAGACGCGGCCGCTGCGGCGCAGCGAAGCCACCACAACCACCCGCTTGCCTTGCTTGGCAAGATCGGCAGCAAGTGCATCAATGTCATGATCGCGGTGCCGGCCGTCATGGCCGGCGCTATCGACCGGGATTTTGCGCGCCTCTCGGCGGGCGAAATCCAGCACTTCATGCGGCACCAAATCGTCGAAGACAATGGCATCGGCCGCCCGCAGCGCGCGAATGGCGCGCAATGTCAGCAAATCAGGATGATCGGGGTCGACGCCGACAGATGTGACCGCGCCGCGTTCCTCCGCGTCACCGGCGATGAAGCGATCGAAATCGCGCTCGTTCGGCGGCCGGTCGGGACGGCGCAGAGCAAGCGCAGCGAAGTGCTGCCAGAACTTGCGCCGCCCGGCGCGGGACAGGCTTGATTGTTTCACGGCCTCGCGCCAGCCGGCCGCGGTGGCGGCCCAATCGGCAAATCCAGTCGGCAACAGCGCCTCCAGCTTGGTGCGGATAGCCTGGGCGAAAATCGGCGCGGCCCCGTCGGTCGAAATGCCGACAACGAGCGGCGACCGATTGACGATGGCGCCGAAGGAAAAATCACAGAACTCAGGCCGGTCGACGAGGTTGACCGGAACGCCGGCGCCGCGCGCGGCTCGGCAGAATAAAGCCGCGCGTCCCTCGTCTGCAAAGTCGCCGACCGCGAGGGCGGCTCCAGGCAAATCAGCCGCGGTCCACGAGCGCGGATGCAGCGCGATGCCGCCGCCGCGAGAATGGCCGGCAATCTCCTCCATGGCGGTTGAAATTTCGCCCGCATAGACGACGACTTTGGCGCCGGCCGCCGCCAACAGCTCGGCCTTCCAGGCCGTCGCGGCGCTGCCCCCGGCGACAACGGCGCGCTTGCCGCGCAGCGAAAAGAACAATGGCAGCCGCGCCAGCGTTCCCATCCGGCCCGGCTCGGCTTCGGCTGTTTTGCGCGCGGCACTCATGCGGCGCGTAACGGACCGGTGTGGGCGTGAAAATCGCGGCCGTTGCCCGTCGCCGCGACGAAGCCGGCGCGGATGACAAAGGCGCCGAACCGCTCGCCCGGCAGGCGCTTGCCGGCATAGGCGGCCAACAGCGGATCGAGCGCGGCGACAAGCGCGGCGTGATCCAGATCCTCGCCATAAAGCTTGTTGAGACGCGAGCCGTCAAAGGCGCCGCCGAGATAAAGATTATAGCGGCCCGGGCCTTTTCCCACCAATCCGATCTCGGCGAGATAAGGCCGCGCGCAGCCGTTCGGACATCCCGTCATGCGGATGACAATGTCGTCGGCCGAAATCCCGTGCGCGGCCAGACGTTGGTCGAGCGCCGCGATCAGGTCCGGCAGATAACGCTCGCTCTCCGCCAGCGCCAATCCGCAGGTCGGCAGCGCGACGCAGGCCATGGAATTGCGGCGCAAGCCGGACCACGGCGCAGTAAGCCCGGCCTCGCGCGCGATCGTTTCGATCTCTTTCTGCTTTTCGGTCGCTATGTTGGCGACGATCAGGTTTTGATTGGGGGTAAGGCGAAATTCGCCCTCATGGATTTGCGCGATCTGGCGCAGTGCGGACAATTGCAGCGCGCCGGGCTCGTCATCGATCCGCCCGTTCTGCACGAACAGGGTCAGGTGTGCCGTCCCACCGGCGCCTTCGCTCCAGCCGTAACGATCGCCGGTGGAGGTGAACTGGAACGCCCTGGCGGCGGACAATTGCACATGGGCCCGCCGCTCGACCTCGGCGCGGAACGCCGCAAGGCCGCGATCCTCGATGGTATATTTCAGCCGCGCGTGTTTTCGATTGCTGCGGTCGCCCCAATCGCGCTGAACGGTGACGACCGCCTCCGCGATGGCGAGCGCCTCTTCGGTCGCGCAGAAGCCAAGCAGCTCGGCGCTGCGCGGATAGGTTTCCGGCTCCCCATGAGTCATGCCCATGCCGCCGCCGGCCGTGAGGTTCCAACCGGCGATGCCGCCGGCTGAGTCGACCACCGCGATAAACCCGAGATCGTGGGCGAAGACGTCGACATCGTTCGACGGCGGCACCGCGATCACGATCTTGAATTTGCGCGGCAGATAGGTCTTGCCATAGATCGGCTCGACCGCGTCGTCCTCGCCGCCGGCGATCTTTTCGCCGTCGAGCCAGATTTCGCGATACGCCGGGGTGCGCGGCGTCAGCCGCTCGGAGATGGCCCGGGCCAGCACCAATGCGGCGCCATGCGCGTGCGAGCATTCCGGAATGACGCCGCACATGACATTGCGATTGACGTCGCCGCAAGCCGCAATGGAGTCGAGCACGGCGGCATCGATGGCGTGGAGCGTCGTTTTCAAATTCGACTTGATGACGCCGTGCAACTGGACGGTCTGGCGCGTGGTCAGCCGCATGCTGCCGTTGCCGTAATCGCGCGCGACCCGATCGAGCGCCAGCCATTGCCTGGACGTCAGCACGCCTCCTGGGATGCGGACGCGGATCATGAAGGCGAATGCCTTCTCCATTTTCTTGCGCGTGCGCTCGGGCCGCAGATCGCGGTCGTCCTGCAGATACATGCCGTGGAACTTGACCAGCTGCTGGTCGTCGTCGGCGATGGCGCCGGTAATCTCTTCAGTCAGCCCCTGCGCCAGCGTGCCGCGCAAATAGTCGCTGGCTTCCTTGATGCGCTCGTTGCGCGAAACGTCGCGCGCTATTTGGTCGGTCATCGGTTTACGTCCCGGAATGTTTAGTAGACGTCTTGCAGGTAGCGCTTTTCGCGCTCCAGACCGGCGACCGCCGCGGCCGCCGCTTCCGGCGCCAGCGTCTTCACGTCGGCATAGGCGCGCGTCAGCGTGGCGCGCACGTCCTTTGCCATCGCCTTGGCGTCGCCGCACACATAGAACGATGCGCCATTATCGAGCCACTCGATCAGCTCGCGGCGGCGCTCCCACATTCTATGCTGCACATAGACCTTGTCGGGCCGATCGCGCGAAAACGCCACGTCCATTCGCGTCAGCGAGCCGTCCTTAAGCGCCTCCTGCCATTCGAGCTGATAGAGGAAATCATGGGTGAAAGTGCGGTCGCCGAAGAACAGCCAGCTTTTGCCGTTGGCGGCGGCGGCGCGGCGGTCCTGCACGAAGGCACGGAACGGCGCCACGCCGGTGCCCGGACCGACCATGATGATGTCGCGGCCGGGATCGGGAAGCGCGAAGTGGCGGTTCGGCCGCAACCTGACACGCACTCTGTCACCGCGCTTCAGCCGCTCGGCAACATGCGTGGAGGCGACGCCCTTGCGCGACCGGCCATGGGCCTCGTAGCGCACCGGCGAAACCAATAAGTGCGCTTCGTCGGCGAATTCGCGGCGCGAAGAGGCGATCGAATAGGCCCGCGGGCCGAGCGGCCGTGTCAGCGACCGTAACTTCTCGGCGGTGATCGTTACCGGGAAGCTTGAGATCAGATCGATAAGCTGGCGCCCAGCGACCCAGTCGCGCGCGTTGCCTTCGGCGAGCAGCGCCTTGACGCCTTCATGACCCGTCAGGGCCGCATAAGATTCGAGCGTCTTTTGCGACAGCGTGGTGATGTCGCGCGCCGCGATAAGTTCGCCACGCAGAGCATCGTCTTTGGCCAAACCCGCCTGCGTGAGCAGGTCCTCGACATGAGCCGGGTCGTTCTCGGCGTATAAATCAAGCGAGTCGCCGGGCTCGTAGGCCGGCGCTACGCCGTCAAAGGCCAGCGCGAGGTGGATGGTTTCCTTGGCCGAGCGCGAAGAATTCAGATTCAAATGCTCGACGATCTCCGCCTCGACGATCCCGGTGTTCGATTTTGGGGCGGCATTGCCGCCGAAATCAACCTCGATGACGCGGTTACGGTCGGCATCGGGCGGCGTCAGTGCTTTGAGCGCCGCGCCGATCCAGGCATCGGCGGGAGCGGCAAAATCGAGATCGCAATCGACGCGCGCGACCACCCGCTTGCCGCCGAGTGCGGCGAGCCGTTCGTCGATGTTTTTGCCGACGGCACAGAACTCCGCGTAGGCGGTATCGCCGAGCGCGAGAACTCCGTATTCGACGCTGTCGAGACGCGGCGCATTGTCTTGCATGAGCTCGCCATAGGCGCGCGCGGCGCGGCCCGGCGGCTCGCCTTCGCCCCAGGTTGCGGCGATGACGATGAGACGTCGCACCTTGGCGAGCGCGGCCAATTCCAGATCGGCCAAATCAATCAGTGTCGGCTTGAAACCAAGCGCTCGCGACTGCCTCGCCATGTCGGCGGCGAGCTTCTCGCTGTTTCCGGACTCGCTGGCGTACACGATGGTCAGCGGTTCCGCCGCGTGCGTGCTCGGCGGACGCGCGGCGCCGGCCGATTGCTCGACCCCGGCGAGGAACCCGGCGAGCCACGCGCGCTGCACCGCCGTAGCCGGGCCGACGACACGATTGAGCGTCTCGACGTCTTCCGGCGAAAACGGCGCGGTAGCAGGGATGCTGGCGAGGGCACGCGACATGCCGATTCCTGAATTGGAAACAGGGTATCGTACATAGAAACTTATTCTCCCAATCCGCAAGAAGCGCTGTCAAATAAGAATGAATCTAGCGTTTCGAGCGGAAACGGATGAGTTAATTTCCTTTGGCTAGGTGCGGCGGGAGGGTTATTTTGTGTCGTCCGCGCCGCAATTTAGCCAAGCCGCGCGGCACGGGCCTGTCGGGCCCGTCGGAGCGGCCAAGGCTTATAGCGCACCATACCCCTTGGAATTGGCCGCAACGCGCGATAACACCCGCTGATGCCGACCATCCGCCTTCACCGCGGCGATCTGCCGGATATTGCGCGCTACACGGGCGCGAGTTCGCGCGCGGTTGCGATCGATACCGAAACCATGGGTCTCGATATTGAGCGCGACCGGCTGTGTGTCGTGCAATTGTCGCCCGGCGACGGCTCCGCCGACGTAGTGCAGATTCCGCCGCAGGCCAAAGACACGCCGAACGCCGCGCCCAATCTGAAACAGCTCTTGTCCGACAAAAGCCTGCTCAAGATTTTCCATTTCGCGCGCTTCGATCTCGGCATGTTATGCAAGACCTTCGGCGTAATGCCGGAACCGGTGTTCTGCACCAAGATCGCATCGCGGCTGACGCGGACCTATACCGACAAGCACGGGCTTAAGGATCTGGTGCGCGAAGTATTGGGGCATGACCTCTCCAAGCAGCAACAATCATCCGATTGGGGCGCACCCGAGCTTACTGAAGCGCAAGTATCCTACGCGGCCGCCGACGTACTTTATCTGCACGCGCTGAAGGATAGGCTCGACGCCATGCTGGCGCGCGAAGGCCGCCAGCCATTGGCGGCGGCGTGTTTTCGTTTC
The DNA here is from genome assembly GCA_049288525.1 of Xanthobacteraceae bacterium. GTDB lineage: Bacteria > Pseudomonadota > Alphaproteobacteria > Rhizobiales > Xanthobacteraceae > BOG-931. The sequence goes on along the minus strand of JBAQHW010000431.1, from coordinate 16,845 downwards.
CTGCCCGAGCGGGTGCGGCTCGACCTGGCCGGCTTCGCAGCCGACGATATATTCGCGCATTCTTAAGCAGCCGGCAGAGTGTCGGCCCCCGAAGGCCCGGCCCTTTTCCCGGCCATATTCGCGGGCAATTTTCACAAGACAAGGCCGCGCAAAGCGTGGTTTAAGGTCGGATTCGGGCGGCAAGCGAAGGGATGATTGCTTGGCCATTGTCTACCGCGACGCCGGGACGAAAGGATATTCGGGCGGTTCCCATACCAATTTCGAACGGAACTACCGGGTGGCGCTACGGCACAGCCGGTATGTGCGGCTGCTGCGCATCGGCGTGCCGATCGGCATTGCGGCGCTTTTGATCACCGTCGTCGTCATCGACTATATGCCGCCGATCGGCGGCTTCCGGTTGCCCGGCGGACTCGGCAAGCTCGTCATCCACGGCACCAAGATCACCATGGAACAGCCGCGGCTGACCGGCTTCACGCTCGACTCCCGCGCTTACGAATTCTCCGCCGATTCCGCCGCGCAGGACATCACCAAGCCCGACCTGGTTGAGCTCAACAAACTGCATGCCAAGATGGAAATGCAAGACAAGAGCACGGTGGACATGACGGCTCTGTCCGGAATCTACAATGTGAAGTCGGAAATCCTCAAGCTTAAGGACAACATTCATCTGGTCTCCTCGACCGGATATGAGGGCCAGCTGAGCGAAGCGACGATCGACGTGCGCAAGGGCGATGTCGTTTCCGACGAGCCGGTTTCAGTCAAGATGCTTCAAGGCTTTCTCAACGCGCAGCGGCTCCACATCGCCGACAACGGCAGCGTGCTGCGCTTCACCGGCGTGACCATGACGCTGGAGCCCGGCAAGGACGCCGTAAGCAAACCTGCCGAAGCGACCGGCGCCGCCGCCAATACCGCAACGAACAAGACGGACAACCCATGATGCGGCGCTGCCTGCAGATTTGCCTCGCCATGGCGGCACTGGCGGCCGCAGCGCCGGCCGCGGCCCAGGCACCTTCCGCGGCAAGCCCGTTCGGCATCACCGAGGACCAGCACAGGGATCAGCCGGTCGAAATCGAAGCTGCAACACTCGAAGTCCGGGACAAGAACAAGACTGCGACCTTCTCCGGCAATGTAAAAGTGGTGCAGGGCGACACCACGATGAAATGCCAGAGCCTCGTGGTCTTCTATGGGCAGGAAGTCGGCCTCGGCGGTGACACGACGCCGGTAAAAACCAGCAAATCGACCCCCGGTATGCCGCAGGGCGCGCAGAACATCCGCCGCATCGAGGCACGCGGCGGCGTCACGGTGATCACCAAGGATCAAAACGCCAGCGGCGATCTTGGCATCTACGATCTCAAGACCAAGACCATCACCTTGAGCGGCAATGTCGTGGTCAGCCAGGGCCAGAACGTCATTCACGGCGAAAGAGTCGTGGTCGATATGATCACTGGAAATGCGCGGGTTGAATCCGCCAGCACCCCCGGCGTCACCGGCGCGGCCGGACCGCGTAGAGTCCGCGCTTTGATCCAGCCGGGCAAAAGCCAAAATGGCGGCCCGACGAATTTCATGACTATCGGCCCTGGTAAGCCGTAATTAACCAAGACGGGCGGCAGCAGCGGCATCCCCCGATGGGCCCCAATGGCCGCGGGAAAATGGGCTAAAGTCCTTGGCAGGCCTTGGCCTGCACGCTATTCGAGATTCGTTCACGAGAGTTCGAGGCTGGCGTGGCAGACCTTTTTTCATATTTTCGCCGTCGCGCGGGCACGCCGCGGGGTACGGTGCTTGCCGGCGTGGGGACGGGCGACATCGAGCGGATGGAGCTTGAAACGATTGGCGGCGCCATCAGCAATATCTATCTCGATATTGCGAGCCTGCCGCCTCCGACCGCAAAAGTCCGCGGCAAAACGCCTGCCGTTCCGCAACCGGCGCCGGAGCCACGGCCGGTCCCCGGTCCGCCGCCGGCCCCATCGCGCCAGCAACGTCCGCCCAGCCGAGAGCGCCCGCCGCAGAACGGAGCGCAGAATGGGGCGCGTCAGGGCGTGCGGCCGCGCCGGCGCTCCGACGGCAATGGCGCGGCGGCGAGCGAGCGCAAGGGCCTGTTGGCGGTGCATGCGGTGGAGAAAACCTTCGTCGGCCGCAAAGTGGTCAAGGGCGTAAGTCTCTACGTCCGCAAGGGCGAAGCAGTCGGGTTGCTCGGTCCCAACGGCGCCGGCAAAACCACCGTGTTTTATATGATCACCGGACTTATCAAGGCCGATCAGGGCCGGATCGATCTCGACGGCCGCGATGTGACCGGCTTGCCGATGTATCAGCGAGCGCGGCTTGGTATCGGCTATCTACCCCAGGAAGCCTCGATTTTCCGTGGTCTTACGGTCGAGGAAAACGTCCGCGCCGTGCTCGAAATCGTCGAGCCCGATGCGCGGCGGCGCAACCATGATCTCGATGCGCTGCTGGAGGAATTCAACATCGCGCGCTTGCGCAAGACGCCGGCCATTGCGCTGTCCGGCGGCGAACGCCGTCGCGTCGAAATCGCCCGCGCGCTGGCCACGCGGCCCAGTTACATGCTGCTCGACGAGCCGTTTGCCGGCATCGACCCGATCGCGGTCGGCGACATCCAGGCGCTGGTGCGCCACCTCACCAATCGCGGCATCGGTGTCCTGATCACCGACCATAACGTCCGCGAGACGCTCGGACTGACCGACCGGGCCTACATCATCTATTCCGGTGAAGTACTGATGGAGGGCCGCGCCGACGAGATCGTCAACAATCCGGAGGTGCGCCGACTCTACCTGGGCGAGGAATTCCGCCTTTAAGGCTGTCCGAATTCGGTTGACGACAGGCGGGGCGGTCTGCTGTACAAGAGCGTACAAGCAAGAATCGGACCAATTCAGCCCTTGCCATGGCGTTAACCCAGAGATTACAGCTCCGGCAAAGCCAAGCGCTGGTGATGACGCCGCAGCTGATGCAGGCCATCAAGCTGCTGCAACTGTCGAATCTCGACTTGGCCACCTATGTCGAGGCCGAGTTGGAGCGCAATCCGTTGCTCGACCAAAGCGCCGAGACCGAGCCCCCGGCCGGAGGGACTGCCCAGGGCTCTGGGGATCAGCAGCCCGCCAACGGCGAAGCGCTGAGCGGCCCAAATGGAGAAGCCGGCGCGCCCGCCGCCGACGAGCGCCGTGACAGTCCTCATGAAAGTCCCCTGGACGATACGTCCCCCGACGAGAACGAGCCGACCCGGCCGCGCACCTCCGACATGCCCGCCGGCTATTCCGAATGGGCGGGAACCGGATCGGGGGGCCGTGACTATGGCGATTATAATCTGGAAGCCTTCGTTTCCGCCGAAACGACACTGCCGGACTGGCTGCGCGGGCAAATGACGCTCGCCATCACCGAGCCCGCACGGTGCATGATCGGCCATTATCTGATCGATCTTGTCGACGACGCCGGTTACCTTTCCGGCGATCTCGCCGGCGTCACGGAAAAGCTCGGCACGTCGATGACCGAGGTCGAGGCCGTGCTCGCCATCCTGCAGAGTTTCGACCCGCCCGGCATTTGCGCGCGCGACCTCGCCGAGTGCTTGGCGATCCAGCTCAAGGAAAACGATCGCTACGATCCGGCGATGCAGGCGCTGGTTTCGCGACTGGATCTTGTCGCCAGGCGCGATTTCGCCGCACTCAAGAAAGTTTGCAGCGTCGGCGACGAGGATCTCGCCGACATGATCGCCGAACTGCGGCGGCTCAACCCCAAGCCCGGCCTGGCGTTCGGCTCGGCGCCGGTGCAGCCGATCGTGCCGGACGTTTTCGTGCGGCCGGCGCCGAACGGGGCTTGGATCGTCGAGCTCAACTCCGACACGCTGCCCAAGGTTCTGATCAATCAGAGCTACTATTCGGAGGTCTCAGCTACCGCTCGCCGCGACACCGAGAAATCCTATCTCGCCGAATGCCTGCAAAGCGCCACCTGGCTGGTACGCGCGCTCGATCAACGCGCCCGCACCATCCTCAAAGTCTCAAACGAAATCGTACGTCAGCAGGACGGGTTCTTTGCCCGCGGCGTCGCGCATCTGCGCCCGCTCAATCTCAAAACCGTGGCTGAGGCCATCGGCATGCATGAATCGACGGTTTCCCGCGTCACCGCCAACAAATACATGGCAACCACCCGCGGCATTTTCGAACTGAAGTATTTTTTCACCTCGGCAATCGCGGCATCGCACGGCGGCGAAGCGCATTCCTCCGAGGCCGTGCGTCACCGCATCAAGCAGTTGATCGACGGTGAGAGCGCGAGCGGTATCCTGTCCGATGATACGCTCGTCGAGCGGCTGCGCGAAGGCGGCATCGACATTGCACGGCGCACCGTCGCCAAGTACCGCGAGGCGATGCGAATACCCTCCTCGGTGCAGCGGCGCCGCGAGAAACAGGCGGCGGCCGTAAGCTGAAAACGATCCATTGGCTTCGATGCCGATTTGCGACGTTGACTTTTTGCGTTGATTTCCGACGCCGATTTGCGACGTTGACTTGCCACCCGCCGATACCTAGCTGCCCAGAAAGCATTCCGAGGGACGGTCAAAGGAACGGTCAAAATGACTCTGCAAAAAGGTTCTGCCAAAGGTTCCGCCATGTCGTTTCGAGTGTCAGGCAAGAATCTCGACATTGGCGAAGCGTTACGCGAGCGTATCAACGACCGCATCGCCGAAACCTTGGATAAGTACTTCGACGGAGGTTATTCGGGGCACGCCACCTTGGCCAAGGACGGCATCGGGTTCCGCACCGAATGCGCCGTCCACCTCGATTCCAAGATCGTGCTGCATGCCGAGGGCGAGGCCGCCGATGCCTATCTTAGCGCCGATCAGGCGATCACCAAGCTCGAAAAGCAGCTGCGGCGCTATCATCGCCGCCTCAAGGATCACCGCGCTGAGGCCCATTGACGCGGTGGCTGAGGGTCCCCTATGGTCCGCCGCCCTTGAGCCTGATCCGGAATAAAGGTTGCCCGCTTTTCGGATCGAGATCATGCTCGACCGGCATGCACAAACTGACAGAACCCGATAGACGACGACAAGTGCTAGGCTAGACGGCCGCACCCGCAGGTTCCCAATTTATGCCGCTCACCGATCTGGTTGCGCCGAACGCGATTCTCCCGGCGCTGAAAGTCAACAGCAAGAAGCAGGTGCTGCACGAGCTTGCGGCGCGTGCGGCGGTGTTGAGCGGGCAAAGCGAGCGGGCGATCTTCGACGTGCTGATGCAGCGCGAAAAGCTGGGTTCCACGGCGGTCGGCAATGGCATCGCCATTCCGCACGGCAAGATGCCGGGATTGACCCGCTTGTTTGGATTGTTCGCCCGGCTGGACCGGCCGGTCGACTTCGAGTCGCTCGACAATCAGCCGGTTGACCTGGTTTTTTTGCTGCTTGCGCCGGAAGGGGCTGGCGCCGATCACCTCAAGGCGCTGGCGCGCATTGCCCGGCTGTTGCGCGATGCGAGCGTAGCGCACAAATTGCGTGGCTCGCGCGATGCCGAAGCGCTCTACGCCGTGCTGGCGCTCCCCTCAGCCAGTGCCGCCTGACGGCGGCCAGGAACCAGTATTCGGCAATCAGATTACAAAAAAGGCCGGCGAATATCGCCGGCCCATTTTTAATTGCCAATGGCTGATGCTTGATTCCCGTTCAGTGCACGCTGACGGTCTCCAGCTCATTGCTCCAGGCATTGGCGACCGCGGCTTCACGGCTGTCGGTGAGCATGATCGGCGTCCCGTCTGCGGCATGCAAGGCGAACAGGATCTGCCCGGGCGGCATCTGCGGCATCTCTGCATCCGGAAACATCGCGCGCACGTCCTCTGAGCGGACGGTCTTCACGTAGGCGATGCGCCCGTCGCCGAGTTGAGCGAGCGCTTCCGGAGAGATTGGGAGTTTCGTTTCACTGTGGTTCATGCTGTTCATGGCCCTCGACTCCTTTCTTGAGACTTCGGTCGAGTCCTTGTGGTTTCGTTAATCGCACGCTTTTATTGAGATCGATTTAACGATGCGCTCCGGTTGGGGACGCACCAAGTCAATCGACAGTAAGCCGTTCTTCAAGTCTGCACCCATCACTTCCATGCCATCCGCCAGCACGAAGGTCCGTTGGAACTGACGCGCGGCAATGCCGCGATGGATGAATTGCCGGCTTTTGTCGTCCAATTGACGGCCGCGGATGACGAGTTGGCTCTCCTCTACCGTGACATCAAGCTGGTCGCGGGTAAACCCGGCGACCGCAAGAGTAATTCGCAAGCGCTCGGGACTGTTCCCGTCACGGGGAACACGTTCGATGTTGTAGGGGGGATATCCGTCGGCAGCTTTGCCGACCCGATCGAGCACCCGCTCGATTTCATCGAAGCCAAGCAGAAAAGGCGACGAGAGCGACGAAACCCTGGACATGATCGCAAAGTCCTCGTTAAGCGACTTTGTGTGGGGCCCTTACGGCGCCCCGGCGGCCGGGTGAAAGCGTCCGCCCGGCCTGTATGCAATATGGCGATGGCGAATTAAGCATGCAAGAAGCGCGGCGGCGCTGCCGAAGCCGTCAACCCTGCGCCTCGCGTTTCAATGGCGCGCCGGCTGCAGCCCGCAAGGAGGCGCGTAACTGCTCGGTGGCCGCCATATCCACGGCAAACGTCTCGCCGTCGAGTATGACGCCGTACAGGTCTCTCGCTGCCTCGAGCGAGATATAGCCCTGCCCGGCGTCCGCCGCGACGTCGGCCGCCGGCCGTTCGAGCGGCGAGCCATAGCCGCCGCCGCCGCCCGAGCGCAGCCGAAACGCATCTCCCGGCTTGAGCATCGCCACCAAAACCTTGGCGTTGGGAAAGTCGGTCTTCCAGCGCCCGTCCACCCGCAGCGCCACCGCATTGCCGGTGGCGTCGCCGCCGCCCTCCAGCCCCCACGGCTTGCAATGCGCACGCTCGACCTGCGTATTGAACGTCATCGGCACGCGGGCGCGCACTACACGCTCGACGCCGAGCCCGCCGCGATGACGCCCCGCACCGCCGGAATCCGGCACCAGCGCGTAGCGTTCCACCACGATCGGAAACTTGACCTCCGACTGCTCGCTCGGTCCGTTATGGGTGTCGCCGTCGTTGATGCACACCGTCGCCGACACGCCATCCTCGCTGCGCTTGGCGCCCCAACCGCCGCCGAGCGGCCCGAAATTGGCGAGAAAGAATTCCGACGTCTTCGGATTGATGCCGTGCAGCGCCGCGATCAGAAGATCGGCATGATGACCGGCGATAACGCGATCCGGGATCACCGGCGCCAGCGCCTTGAAGACCGTGTCGACGATAGTCATCGGATAGGTCATCCACCAGCGCATCGGCGCGGGCCGCACCGCACTGATGATGCGGCCCGGCGGCACAATTGCTTTAAGGCTGCGGAACGAGCCGTCGTTGATCGGATAATCGGTCGGCGAGGTCAGGCACTTGTAGGCGACCTGCGAGCAGGCATAGCCGGTGGTGACGCCGGAATTGTAGAACCCGCGCACCTGGCGCGAGACCTCGGAGAGATCGACGGTCATCTCGTCGCCCTTGACGATGACGCGCACCTTGATCGGCACCTTCTTGCCGACGTCGATGCCGTCGTCGTCCATATACGACTCCGCCTCGTAGACGCCGTCGGGAATCGAGCGCGTGCGGGCGCGCGCCATCGCTTCGGAATGATCCATGATGGCCTTGATCGCGCCCAGGACGCGGTCGCGGCCGTAGCGTTCGACGAGTTCCAGGAAACGCCGCTCGCCGGTTTTCACCGCGGTGATCTGGGCGCGCAGGTCGCCCATCGCCCGGCTCGGCAGCCGCATATTCTGCTTGATGACGTCGATCAGCGTGTCGTTGACCCTGCCGCGGTCATGCAGCTTGAGGATGGGTATCTGCAGGCCTTCAGAAAAAATGTCCGTGGTCATGCCGCCGAGCGTGCCGCCGATGTCCAGCCAATGCGCCATGCAGCACGAGAAGCCGACGAGAACGCCCTTGTGAAAGATCGGCAGCGTCAGCGTGACGTGGTTGAGATGGCTGCCCGTAAGATAAGAGTCGTTGGTGACGTAGATGTCGCCGGAGCGGATATTGTCGCGGCCGAAATGTTTGATTTTTGCCTTCACCGTCTCCGCCATGCCGCGGATGAACATCGGCAGGCCGATGCCGATGGAAATCGTTTCGCCGTCGGCGGTGAACAGGCCGGTGGTGAAATCGAGCGCCTCGTAGATGATGATGTTGTAAGCGGTGCGCATGAGGTTAGTCTTCATTTCCTCGGTCACCGCAATGACGCCGTTGCGCACGATCTCGGTGATGACCGGATCGGCCGAGCCCCGGCGCCTGGGTTTGGATTTTCTTGCCATGTCGACCTGAACTTTCCGAAGGCTTACTGGGCCTTGATGCCGGCCTCGCGAATGAGCTTGCCCCATTTGTCGGTTTCTTCGGCGATGAGCTTGCCGAAATCGGCCGGCGATCCGGTGAGCGCCATGCCGCCCATATCGGCGATCCGGTCCTTGATCGCCGGGTCGGCGAGCCCGGCATTGATTTGCCGATTCAGGCTGTCGACGATGTCCGCCGGCGTGCCCTTCGGCGCGGCAACGCCGAACCAGGAGCTCGCCTCGAAGCCGGGCACGAATTCGGCCACGGTCGGGACGTCGGGCAACGCCGCGGAGCGCGTGGCCGTCGTGACCGCGAGCGGCCGCAACTTCCCCGCCCGGATGAAGCCGATCGATGAGGTCATGGTGGCAAAGCCAACCTGGACGTTGCCGGCAACAAGATCTGCCATCGCCGGTCCGTCGCCGCGATAGGGAACATGCTGCAGGTTGACGCCGGCCATCTTGTTGAACAACGCGCCGGCCAAATGACTTGCGGTGCCGATGCCGGCGGACGCAAAGCTCAGCTTGCCCGGATTGGCCTTGGCATAGGCAATCAGCTCCGGAATGGACTTCACCGGCACCGATGGATTGACTTCGACGACGTTGGGAACCCGCACGACGCCGGCGACCGGGTCGGTGTCGCGGATGAAATCGAAGTTGAGATGCGGATAGAGCGCAGCATTGGCGGCGACCGCAGGCGGCACCATGAGCAGCGTATAGCCGTCCGATGTCGACCTGATCACCGCTTCCGCCCCGATATTGCCGCCGGCGCCCGGCCGGTTCTCGATGATGAATTGCTGGCCGAGCCGCTGTGACAGCCACTGCCCGATCAAGCGCGCCAGAGTATCGGTCGTGCTGCCGGCGGCGAACCCGACAACGACGCGCACCGGATGAGTGGGATAAGCGTCCGCCCAAGCCGGCCGCGAGATCGCCGGCAATGCCGCGGCGCCCATCGCCGATCGAAGAAATCGTCTACGATTCATTGTGCATCTCCTCCCATCGATTTCGCGGGCGGCTTATTGTCTTGCCACCTCACCTGCCACCTCAATCACCAGATTACCGAACGCATCGACCTCCAGCACGTCGTGCGGCATCAGCACCGTGGTCGAGGCGTATTCCTCGACCAAAGCCGGTCCCGCGATGCGATTGCCGGCAGCGAGCGCGGCGCGGCGATAGGTCGGCGTGGCGTGAAAACGGCCGTCGAAATGGACCTTGCGCTTGCCGGCCAAGGCCGCTTTTGCCGGCGTGCGTTGGCCGCGGCCGATCTTGCTTTGCAGCGGCTTTCGCATCAGCCCAGTCACGGTCGAGCGCAGGCTGACGATTTCGGCGCGCTCCTCGGGAGCGGAAGTGCCGTAACGCTGCGCATGCATGGCATCGAAGTGACGCTTGATGGCCTTGGCGTCCTTGCGCCTAAAAACCGCCATCGGCAAATCGACCGTCACCGCGTGCTCCTGTCCGACATAGCGCATGTCCGCGGCGCGCTTGATGTCGACGCGGCGCGGCTTGACCGAGGCGCCGGCGATGGCGTCACGGCCCTGGCCCTCCAGCGCGCGATAGACCTTTTCCATCTCGTCGAACCGCGCCTCGTCGAGCGGCGTGAACCAGGTGCGCACGTAATCGTAGCGCAGATCCGAAAACAGCATGCCGAAGGCGGAAAACACGCCGGGCGCGGCCGGCACGATCAATTGGCGCATTCCGATCTCGCGGGCGACTTCGGCCGCGTGCAGCGGGCCGGCGCCGCCATAGGCGACCAGCACGAAATCGCCGGCGTCCAGGCCGCGCTCGGTGGTCACCCCTTTGACGGCGTACGACATCGTGGTCGCCGCGATGCGCAGAATGCCGTCCGCGGCCTCGACCGCGCTCATGCCCAGCGGATCGCCGATCCGGCTCTTGAGCGCATGCTCGGCCGCGGCCATGTCGAGCTTCATTTCACCGCCAAGAAAGCGGTCGGCGCCGAGCCGGCCGAGCACGAGATTGGCATCCGTCACCGTCGGCTCGGTGCCGCCGAGGCCGTAGCAAGCCGGCCCCGGCACGGCGCCGGCGCTCTGCGGACCGAGCCGCAATGCGCCGTCCTCGACGCGTGCGATCGAGCCGCCGCCGGCGCTCACTTCGAAAATATCCATCATCGCGATCTGCACCGGCAGCGCACGCTCGTAGCCGCCAATCAGCGCCGCGTTCGTCGTCAGCGCCGCGCCGCGGTGGATGACACCGGCCTTCGCCGTAGTGCCACCCATGTCGAAGGCGATGGCGTTGTCGATTTTCAGCGCCTGGCACAGCGCCTGGGTGCCGATGACGCCGGCGGCCGGCCCCGATTCCAGCATGCGGATGCATTGGCTCTGCGCCTGATCCGCCTCGTACAGCCCGCCGGTCGACTGCACCACCAAAAACGATCCGGCAAAGCCGGCGTCGCGCATATGGGCGTCGATCTCACCGATATAGCGGCGGACTCTCGGGCCGACATAGGCGTTGGCGGCGACCGTCGCGCAGCGTTCGAACTCGCGATATTCCTGCGACAGTTCGTGCGAGGCCGAGACGAACATGCGCGGATGGTTCTTCTCCAATATCGCCTTGGCACGCCGCTCATGATCGGCGTTGGCGTAGCAATTGAGAAACAGGATCGCGACCGCTTCGACGCCAAGACGCTCGAGGCTGTCGCCGAGCGCCGCAATCTCGCCGTCGTCAAGCGCGGTGTCGATCTCGCCATCAGCCAGCGTGCGTTCCTTGACCTCGAAGCGCAGCGCTCGTTCGATCAGCGGCACATGTTTCTGAAAGAACAGATTGTAGGCGTCGGGCCGGTTGATGCGGCCGATTTCGTAAATGTCGCGAAAGCCTTCGGTGATCAACAGCGCGGTGCGGGCGCCGGTGCGCTCCAGCATCGTATTGATGGCAATCGTCGAGCCATGCAGGAACAGCGCCGCCGACCGATAATCGCTGCCGGCCTTGGCGACGCCGGCGGAAATGCCTTCGACCAGATGCGCCGGGGTCGACAGCGCCTTGCCGAACGTGAGCGCGCCGGTCTTTTCATCGAACACGGCAATATCGGTAAAGGTCCCCCCAATATCCGCGGCGAGCCGCACCTGACCCCGTGCCATTCTTTTTTCCTTCAGGCGCCGCGGCCACAACCGGCTAATGCCATGTCGTTAATGCCATGTCGCTAATGCCATGTCAGCGGTCCCGGCATGGCGCGCTCGGCTTCGGCAATAAGCTGCGCCTCGTGACGCTTCACGAATATGCCCCCGACGATGAACAAGATTACGGTAATCGCCGCCAGGATCAGAACCAAGGGACCCTCCAGGCGTTCGAACTGGCGCCCCAGTTCATAGGCCGCATAGCCGTAGCTCGCCGCCCACAGCAGCGAGCCCGCGACATTGGCAACGAGAAAGTCGCGCCACGGCATGACATTGGCGCCGGCGAAAAGGCCGGCAAAAGTGCGCAGCACCGGGATGAATTGCGCGATAAAAACAATCTTGCCGCCATGGCGCAGGAACAGATATTGACCGAGCTTGATGCGGCTCGTCGTCATGCCGACGTAGCTGCCGTAACGCAGCAACAGCCAATAGCCGAATTCGTGGCCCAGCACGTAGCCGATCATGCGCCCGAAAATCGCCGCGCCGGCCGCGGTCATGATCACCGTAATGATATTGAGGTCGTGCTTGGTGCCGGCATAAACCGCCGCGGCAAGGAGCGCCGTTTCGCCGGGCAACGGCACGCCGATGCACTCCAAGCCGACGATCGCCGCAACCGTGACTAAGCCGTAGACGTGGATGAGATGGCCGATGAGATGCATGAAAGCCGTGTACCGCAGCAGCGCTCAGTTATACATAGTCCGCCGTAAAGATAACGACTTGACTTTAGCAGTTCCGCGAACAACGCCAGGCTAGGTTCATGTACAAAGATTTGCGCGAATTTATCAGCCTGGTCGAGGGGCTCGGCGTGTTGCGGCGCATCATGAACGCCGACCCGCAATTCGAGATCGGCGGCATTACCGAAGTCGCCGCCGGCATGGCCGAATGCCCCGCCTTGCTGTTTGACGACATCAAGGGTCACAGGCGCGGTTTCCGCATCTTCACCAACGCGACCACAAACGTGCAACGCGCCGCACTGGCGCTCGGCCTCGATCCGGGCCTGCGGCCGCTCGACGCGCTGCGGGCCTGGATGGAGAAGCGAAAATCGCTGACGCCGCGGCCGCCGATCGAAGTCTCGGCAGCGACTTTTATGGAACACAGCGCAGTCGGGCCGGACGTGAATGTGTCGATGTTCCCGGCGCCGGTCTGGCATCGCCACGACGGCGGACCGTTCATCGGCTCGGGCTCGCTCGTGGTCGTGCGCGATCCCGACACTGGCTGGATCAACGCCTCGGTGTACCGCGTCCAGGTGCACGCCGCCAATAAGGTTACGGTGCAATTCGATCACGGCGGCCGGCACGGCGCCATCATTGCCCGGAAATATTGGGATCGCGGCGAGAGCTGTCCGATCGCCGTCGTGCACGGCGAAGACCCGGCTTTGTTCATCGCCGGCTTTGAATATCTTCCGGAAGCCCGGTCGGAATATGAGTTCGCCGGCGCGATCAAAGGCGCTCCGATCGAGGTCCATCCAGGTCCCCTGACCGGGCTGCCGATTCCGGCGCATGCCGAGATCGTTTTCGAGGGGCGGCTCTTGCCGATCAACGAAACGAGCCTGCCGGAAGGCCCGTTCGGTGAGTTCACCGGCTATCACGCCGCGGAAGCGCGCCCCGGTCCGGTGATGGAAGTGACCGCGATCCATCACCGCAGCGATCCGATCCTGCTCGGCTCGCCGCCGATGAAGCCGCCGCGCTTTCATTTCGGTCTGCCGCTGCGCGCCGCGACGATCTGGGACAATCTTGACGCCGGCGGCGTCACCGACGTGACCGGCGTCTGGCAGCACGTCTCGCAGCTGATGACGGTCGTGGCCTTGCACCCGCGCTATGACGGCCACGCCAAGCGCGCTGCGCTGGTCGCGGCGGCGCACAGCTACATGGCGCGCATCGTCGTGGTGGTCGACGACGACGTCGATCCGTCCAACCTCGCCGATGTGATGTGGGCGGTGACGACCCGTTGCGAGCCGGCCGAGGGCATCGACATCCTGCGCAATGCCTGGAGCTCGGCGCTCGATCCGCGCATCCCGCCGGAGGCCAAGGAACGCGGCATCACCTCGCATTCAAAGGCGATCATCGACGCCTGCCGGCCGTTCGCGTGGCGCGACCGATTTCCCAAAACGTCGGCGCTGTCGGCTGACGAAGCAAGGGAAATCGACGCGAAGTGGGGGAAGCTCCTTTATAAGGGATAATACCCGCCCTTTGTACGCTTGACGTAACTCGTCAATTTGCCTTATATTTCCTCGCAATGATCCTGAGCTACCGCGACACGCGTACCCGGGCTTTTGCCGAGGGGCGTTTCATTCGCGCGTTTCAGGGTTTTGCCCAGCAAGCTTATCGCCGTCTTGAAATTCTCGATGCCGCGATTGGTTTGGATGAGCTGCGTGCGCTACGAAGCAATCGTCTGGAAGCGTTAAGGGCCGATCGCGCCGGCCAGTTCAGCATTCGGATCAATGCGCAATGGCGAATCTGCTTTCTATGGCCGCACGGTGCGCGCGGTCCTTCGAATGTCGAAATCGTCGATTACCACTGAGGAAGAACATGACCAGGCCTGCTATTCATCCGGGCGAAATCCTCGCCGAGGAACTTACGGAGATCGCGGTGACGCCGAGCGAGCTTGCACGCCAGCTGCGGGTGCCGCCGAATCGCATTACGCAGATCCTGCACGGCAAGCGGGCGATAACCGGCGACACTGCACTAAGGCTTGGCCATTGGTTCGGCACCAGCGCGCAATTCTGGCTCAACTTGCAGAGCGCCTACGATATTCGCGTCGCAGAAAAAACGGCGGGCGCACAGATCAAACGATTGCCGAAACGGGCCTAGAGCCTTTTCGTTTTTGATGGAATCAAAAACGGGCTCTAGCATCTTGATGGCGCATGATCTTTTTCCGAAAACCGGTATCCACTTTTCGGGATCATGCTCTAGCAAATAATTTGGGCTGTTCACTCTACAGCATTCGCCGCGTTGAGACTGTCGATCAGCGAACTGCGGAACAGATATTTTTTGTGCAGCGCCACATCCTCTGACGTACGGCGCAAGTCGTCGAGATGCTGGCGGCGGATCACCGGGTCTTTTTCGCTCAGCGTCTTTTTGTTCAGGATCGATTGCGCCTGCACGAAATCGGTCTGCGCCTTGCGGCGCTGCCGGGTATAGCGGTCGAATACGCTTGCGTCGGCGCGCCCATACCACACGTCGGCGAGTTTCCCGGCAAGATTGATCGCGTCGTGAATGCCGCCGTTCATGCCCATGCCACCGATCGGATTATTGACATGCGCGCTGTCGCCGGCGAGCAGCACGCGGCCCTTGTTGAAGGTCGCGGCGACGCGCTGGTGCACCGAATAGAGCGCGTAATACGGAATGTCGAAGTCGCCGCTCTTGTCATAGATGCTGTGCAGGCGGCGCTGGATACTGTCCATGCCAAGCGCCTGTTCGTCGGTCTCGTCCGCCATCACCGGCATGATGCCGCGCCAATAGCCGGGCGGACCGATGCCCTTCACCTTGAACAGATTGAGCCACTCCTCGGGATCGGAGAAGTAATTGCGCGTGCAATAGCCGGTGCCGGCCGAGAAATCGAAACTGGTGGCGATCTTGATGAAGCGCTCTTCCCAGGTGAAACCCTCGAAGTCGATATCGCTCAACCGGCGCACCGCGGAGCGGCCACCGTCGGCGCCGATCACATAGGCGCCGCGCAGAGTCTCGGTCTCGCCGTCCGCGTTCTCGACGGTGACATCGACGTGGTCGGCATGCTGAACGAGCCCCGTCAGCTTGGTGGCGAAGCGGATTTCGGCGAGGCCGTTTTGCGCGAGGAGCGGCAGCACCACCCGCACCAGTTTGTACTGCTCCCATTGCAGCACGAAGGGATAGGGCACTTCGCCGTCGAGCAGGCGAATGTCGAAAGAGGCGACCAATTCACCGCTGGCGCGATCGCGGAACTGGAACAGCGGCGCCTGAAAGCCGCCGGAGGCATCGTCGGCGAAGGCTTGCCGTTCCAGCCCGAGTGCGGCGAGCATTTCCAGCGTCGGCGCATGCAGCGTGGCGGCGCGCTGGTCTTCCACCGGCTCCGGTTCGGCCTCAAGCAGGAGAACGGAGATACCCTTTTGCACCAAGGCCAGCGTCGTAATGGCGCCGACCGGTCCGGCACCCACTACAATCACACGCTGCTCGTTGGCGATCATGGCCCGCTCATAGCGTGACGATTGCAAGCGTTGCAAGACAGAACAGTTTGGCGACCTTGACCCTCGCGGCCGGCGCGGCCTTATTCAAGCACGTCCCGTGCCAGCGCGGGCAACATCCGGCGCCGGCAAAACGCCGAGGCAGCCGCTCCGGCCACCTCGGCGGAATCTATCAGGCCGCGCCTGCGGCCTTCAGCCCTACCGGCGCGGCGACAACCGCGGGGCCGACCGGGCCGACGGGGCCCTTGATCGCGGCGGCCGAGATCGCGCTGATGATCGCCGCGAACACCACGTAAGCGCACAAATACCACGGCTGATTGCCGTTCGCCGCGATCAGATAAGTCGCGATGATCGGCGTAATCCCGCTGGCGAAAATGCCGGAGAATTGGTAGACGAACGAAATTCCGGTGTAGCGCACGCGTGGATCGAACAGGTCGCAGAACAGCGCCGCCTCCGGGCCATAGCACATCGCGTAGATGATGCCGAACGGGATCACCATGGCAATGAAAATCGCGCCGATATTGCCGCTGCTCATCAGCCAGAACGCCGGAAACGCCGATAGCGCCAAGAGTACCGAGCCGATCGCATAGGTCTTGCCGCGTCCCCATTTGTCGGAAAGCCGGCCGAACAGCGGGATGAACACGATCATCACCAGCGCCGAGGCAAACACCCCCCACAGCGCCGTCGTCCGGTTGATGTGGAGCGTGTTGACCAGATAAGCGATGCTGAAGACGGCAAAGACGTTGAAGAACACGCCGTCGATGTAACGCGCACCCATACCGAGCAGGATGTTGGCCGGGTATTCGCGCAGCATGCTCATGAACGGAACCGGCACCTCCAGACGCTGCTCCTTCAATTTGAGGAATTCAGGCGTCTCCAGAATCCGCAGCCGGATGTAGAGACCGACGACGACCAGGACCACGCTGAGCAGGAAGCCGGCGCGCCAACCCCAGGTGAGGAATTGGTCCCCGGGCAGGCTGGACGCCAGCGCCACGATACCCGCGCTCAGGCACAGGCCGATGGACAGGCCGATCTGCGGAAAGCTGGCATACAATCCGCGCGTGTCGGGCGTGGCATATTCATAGCTCATCGCGACGGCGCCGCCCCATTCGCCGCCGAGCCCGATGCCCTGCAGCACGCGCAGCACGAGCAGCAGGATTGGCGCGGCGATGCCGATCTGTTGATAGGTCGGCAATACCCCGATCAGTACGGT
>JBAQHW010000430.1:0-2340 GCA_049288525.1 Xanthobacteraceae bacterium | reverse complement strand
ATTCTAACATTCGCACCCCTGTTCGGGATGCCATCATGCGAATGTTAGAATCAAAGGACCACTCGCAAATGTCAGTCCTAGTGGAGCTTTTGGATTTGACATTCGCTTCACGAGTTTGCGGCTGGGTAGGTAGCGAATGTCAAATCCGCTCCACTAGGCAGCGCGCCGCCGGCACCGCATAGAGCCGGCCGGTGCCGAGCAAATGCGCGGTGAACGACAGCGCGCCGAACACCGAAACAAGAGCACGATCGCGGACGTTCAAGCCCCCGGCATAGACGCCAAAGGCCGGCATGACCAGGCGGCGCCCGTCGCAGGCGAAGCATCGCCGGCTTACCGCCCGCCCGCGCCGCGCCACCCGAGCGACCGGATGAAGATGGCCGGCAATTTCGCCATCGCAAGCGTGTGCTGAAGGCTGATGCCGGAACGTCAGGGCGCCGAGCGCCAAGACGCCGGCGAAACGGCCGCCGATATTGTCCGCCGGATCAGGATCGTGATTGCCGGCGATCCAGACCCAATCGCGCCCGCGCTGCAACGCCTGCAGCTCGGTGCGGCTTGAGCCGTGCATGCGTGCCGGCCCGCCGCCGTCATGGAAGCTGTCGCCGAGCGCGATCACGACATGCGGCGCATAGCGCTCGATCAGCCGTGCCAGATGCGCCAAGGTGGCCGCCGTGTCGTAAGGCGGCAGCAGCACGCCGCGCGCGGCAAAGGCCGAGCCCTTTTCCAGGTGCAGGTCGGCCACTGCCAGGATTTTCTCGTCCGGCCAATAAAGCGCGCCGACCGGATCGGCAACCAAAGTGACGCCGGCGACAACGAGGGTGTGTTGGTCCGTCCCTCCCCGCACCAGCGCGGACCCAGCAACTGGATTCTCGCTTTCGCGGGAATGAGCGGGAGAAATGCCCACCCTCACTGCATCGCCTCCTTCACCAATTCGGCCTCGGTTTCCGCAAGAATCGTGTCGGCGGCTTCGCCGTAGATCGCCTCGCGCCCGATTTCCAACATGACCGGAACCGCCAGCGGCGAGACGTGGTCGAGTGCCTTATGGACGATTCGGCCCTTGATGCGCGAGAGCATTTCGCCGAGCCGGCGCACGTCGAGAAGGCCGGTCGCGGCGTCGGCGCGGGCCGCGCGCAACAATACGTGGTCGGGCTGGTGGCTGCGCAGCACGTCGTAAACCAGATCGGTCGAGATGGTGACCTGACGGCGCGATTTCTCCTGGCCCGGAAAGCGGCGTTCGATGAGGCCGGCAATGATCGCGCAACTGCGAAACGTACGCTTCATCAGCGCCGATTCGGCAAGCCAGGCTTCGAGATCGTCCCCGAGCATGTCTTCATCGAACAATGCGGCGAGCGACAGCGCCCCATCGGCGATCCGCGCCGCCAGATCGCCGATGCCCCAGACCGCCAGCGCATATTCATTGGCGACGAACCCGAGCGGCTTGAGCCGCGCGCGCTCGAGGCGCCGCGTCAAGAGCATGCCGAGCGTTTGATGCGCCAGCCGCCCTTCGAACGGATAGCAGACCAGATAGTGCTTGTTGGCGCGCGGGAAGGTCTCGACCAGAAGTTCCCGCCGGCCCGGCATTTGCGAGCGCCATTGCTGAATTTCCAGCCACTCGCAGACTTGCGTCGGCAGCGTGCGCCAGGCGCGCGGATCGGAAATGATGCCGCGCACGCGATCCGCCAGATAGGTCGAGAGCGGAAACTTGCCGCCCTCGTAGGCCGGGACTTTGGGATCTTCCGAGGCCGCGCGCGAAACATAAACCGCATCTTCGACGATCGCCTCGTATTTGAGAACTTCGCCGGCGAACACGAAGGTATCGCCCGGCACCATGGTTTCGACGAAATACTCCTCAACCTCGCCAAGAACACGGCCGCCGCGCGGAATCATCTTCGATGCGCGCGAGCGAACCAGCCGGACTTTCAGCATGTCGGCCTCGACAATGGTGCCGACATTGAGCCGGTAGCGCTGCGCCACGTTGGGATGGGTGATGCGCCAGCGCCCGTCTTTGCCCTGCCTGATCCGGGCGAAGCGCTCGTAAGCCTTGAGCGCGTAGCCGCCGGTGGCGACGAAATCGACGACGGCGTCGAAATCGGCGCGCAATAGCCCGGCATAGGGCGCGGCAAGCGTCACCTCGGCGAACAGATCGTCGCTCAGAAATGGCTCGCCGCAGGCGCAGCCGAGGACGTGCTGCGCCAGCACGTCGAGCGCGCCGGTGCGCAAGGCCGGCGTGTCCTGCGCATTATCGGCGATGGCGTCGATCGCGGCGCGGCATTCCAGCACCTCGAAGCGGTTGGCCGGAATGAGCACGCCTTGCGACGGCTCGTCCATGCGGTGATTGGCGCG
>JBAQHW010000429.1:0-19472 GCA_049288525.1 Xanthobacteraceae bacterium | reverse complement strand
GGGCGGAGCGCCGCCGCCGAAGCAATAGTTAAGGCGCAACGACTGCCGTGGCGCGCGCTAGCGCCGCGGCTGAGGCTCTAACGACAAAAAAATAAGCTGAAATTGGGGAGCAAATCGATGACTATGCAAGCCGGTGTGCAGCCGGGGGGCCATTTTCGCCGCGGCTGGGTTTATGCGCTGATGCTGGCGCTGGTGACGATCAATTACATGGATCGTTCGGCGCTGGGTATCGTGGCGCAAGCGGTGCGCGGCGAGTTCGGTTTGTCCCCGATCGAGATGGGCTTTTTGTTCTCGTCGTTCCTGTGGACCTATACGCTTTGCATCCTGCCGATCGGCATCCTGCTCGACCGCTTCTCCCCGCGCAATATCAACGCCATCGGCATCGCGCTGTGGTCGGTGGCGATGGCGGCGACCGCCGGGGTGTGGAGCTTTACCACGCTGATTGTCATGCGCATGGCGATGGGAGCCGGCGAAGCGAGTTCGATACCGTCCTGCGGCCGTATTGTGCGCGAATGGATGCCGGCGAGCGAACGTGGCGTTGCCAACGCCTTTTGGAGTGCCGGCAGCTTTCTCGGTCCGGCGCTCGGCGCGATCGTCACCGCCGCGATCGCCAGCGCCTGGGGATGGCGCGCGGCCTTCATCGTTCTCGCCGCACTGGGGGTCATCTGGCTCGCTTGCAATCTCTTGTGGTTCGATCGGCCGGAGAAGGTGAGCTGGCTCTCCGCCGACGAGCGTAAAAAGATCGTTGCCGAGCGTTCCGCCGGCTCGCCCGACGAGATCGGCTTGCACGGCAGTCCCGGCGCGCTGGTCGATCTGCTGAAATCGCCGTCGCAATGGGGCGCGATGATCGCGCAAGCGTCCGGCATCTACACGCTCTATCTGCTGCTGTTCTGGATGCCGAGTTATCTGCAGGATACCAAGCACCTCACCATTATGAAGACCGGTCTCTATACCGCGATACCATGGGCTGTCGCGGTACCGGTCAGCATCGTCATCGGTATTCTCAGCGACCGTCTGTTGCAGAACGATACGCTGTTGGCCGGCGGGCGGCGCGCGATCGTCATCGCCTGCATGCTGTTGTCCGCCGTGATCGTGTTCGTGCCCTTCACCAGTAACACCACGCTGATCCTGGCGCTGTTCGCGTTGTCGCTGTCGGGCGTCAATGCGACGATTTCGCTCAATCTTTCGCTGGTCACCGACCTCGTTCACAACGCGCGCGACGTCGGCAAGGCGATCGGGCTTGCGATCCTGGCCGGCAATCTCTGCGGGCTCCTGGCGCCGATCGTCACCGGCTACGTCGTCTCCGGGCTGAAATCCTACGATTGGGCGCTTTGGATTTCCTGTATTCTGTTGATGATCGGCGCGGCTGCGCTCGGCACCATGACACGTGGCGTCATTCTGCCGGCAGCCGGCGGCGCAAGAGCGACAACGCGCGCGGCGTGAGCGAGTTTGGTAACATTCCGGCATGAATCTGCCGCCGCTGCGCACGCTGTTCTTCGAGGACCTTTCGGTCGGCATGACCGAGAGTCTGGAGAAGACGGTAGCGTCGTCGGACGTCGTTGGCTTCGCCCAACTCACCGGCGACCGCAATCCGATCCACCTGTCGGAGCATTTCGCCGCCCACACATCGTTTGGCGGGCGCATTGCCCACGGGCTCTACACTGCAAGCTTGATCTCGGCGGTACTGGGAACGCGGCTGCCGGGACCGGGCGCGGTTTACATTTCCCAGACGCTGAATTTCCGCGCGCCGGTGAAGATCGGCGACACCGTTGTTGTCAGGGTGACGGTGAAAGAGCTGATCGCCGCCAAGTCCCGGGCCTGCCTGTCTTGCGTTTGCGCCGTCGATGGGAAAGTGGTGCTGGACGGCGAGGCCTTGGTCAAAGTGCCAAGCGAAAAGGCCGCCAAGGGCAAGCGGCCAATGCTGCGGCTGTGAGAATTCGCCGCTGTATGGCATCATGCCAATGAGATCGCGATCGAGGTCTGCGACGAGAAGGCTCGCGAAATACCGGAGAAAATGCAGGCCGTGCACGGCTGCATCGATAATGAGGAAGGAAACCCCATGACAACCGCAGTATTGGACGCCGAAGCCACCACATTCGACACCAAGGACATCGAGTATCTGCGTCACGGCGAAAAGCCGCTATTGGCGCGCGTGTTTACGCCGCGCGGGCAGGGACCATTCCCGGCGCTGGTGGAATGCCACGGCGGCGCCTGGTGCATGAGCGACCGCAAAACCGAACATTTGCGCCATGAATTCATGGCGTCGCACGGCATCGTGTCGATCGCGCTCGACTTCCGTTCCGGCAACGAGGCGCCATATCCGGCCTCGGTGCAGGATATCAATTACGCCGTACGCTGGGCGAAAGCACATGCCGACGAGCTGAAGACGCGGCCGGAGCTCATTGCGCTGTCGGGGCAATCGAGCGGCGGCCATTTGGCTATGCTGGTCGCCATGCGGCCCCGTGACCCGCGCTACGCGTCGATCGCGCTGCCGGCCGGCGCGCCGGCGGTGGATGCCAGCGTGCCTTGCGTCGTCATGTCGTGGCCGGTGATCAATCCTCTTTCGCGCTATCGGCACGCCAAGCGCGCGATCGAACGCGGCGAGGAATGGGGCAAGAGCATCGTGCCGCGGCATGACGCCTATTGGCCGTCGGAAGCCGACATGGCGGAGGGCAATCCGATGTTGGCGCTTGAGCGCGGCGAGAAGGTGGAGTTGCCGCCCGCCATTTGGTTCCAGGCCCGCGGCGACGACGTGCATGATTACAAGGACATCGAGTCGGATTTTCCCGGCAATGAACCGCAGCGTTTCGTCGCCAATTATCGCGAGGCCGGCGGCGATATCGAGCTCGTCTATATCGAGATGGAGCGGCACAAGGGCCACACGCCGGACCTGTCGCAAATCGGTGGCGCTTTTGCCGAGATGGTGAGATTCGTCGGCAAGCACGTCAAGGCTTGAATGAACCGGTCGCGACTGGCGGACGGCGGTTCATCGGCAGCAGTTCATCGATAGCGGTTTATGGGCGCACGCTTTGCGGCAGCATGCGCTGCATGACGCCGTCGCGGTAATAGACCAGGTGCAAGAGCGCCGCGGCGACGTGCAGCCCGATCAGAATCAAGAGGGCCCACTCGAAATCCTGGTGCCAGCCGTCAATGGTTCGGACGAGCTGCGTATTGCCGGCGGTCAGCATCGGTAGCGGCACCATGAAAAACCAGGAAATGGTCCAGCCGCGGGCCGACGCAAACAGCCAGCCTGACAGCGTGGTTGCCAGGACCAAGAGATAAAGCAACCAGTGGACCGCTTCGGACGTCAGGCGTTGCCAAGACGGTAGTGAGCTTTCCGGCGCCACCGCATGCGTCATGCGCCAGACCAGACGCGCGACGATGACGGCAAGAATGACCGTTCCAACCGATATGTGCCACGTCATGGTGACGCCCGGCGCCATGCCGCGCTTGATGTCGGGCATGAACCAGCCAATGAAATATTGAACGACGAGAAGCCCCACCACGAGCCAATGCAGGGCCTTCGCGGTTGATCCGTACTGCAGGTTTTTTTCCATCGCCGGGGCAAGTCTCGGAGAGCTAACGTCAAGCACGAGCGGCGCGGGACGTTGGTCCCGCGCCGGTTAACAGAGCAATACGCTATTGAGTGGATAGCTTACAGCGTCAACGAATATAGACGCCGAACCCTCGCGGCGTCGGTCTTGGCGAAATCGCCGAGACCGATGCCAAAGGCGTCGCTATGGGAACGATAACTGCGTCCAGCCCTCGCCTAGCTTTTATGCGGTAGAGTGTCGCCCTCGCCCGTGAGGGTGAGGGCGTGTCTTGCTGGAAACAGTCCGTTAGGCCGCGGCGCTGACTTTGCCGCTGGTCGGTACCGAGGCGATGGTCTTGAGGATCTGCGAGGTGATTGCGTAGGGGTCGCCTTGCGAGTTCGGCCGGCGATCCTCGAGATAGCCCTTGTAGCCGTTGTTGACAAACGAGTGCGGCACGCGGATCGAGGCGCCGCGGTTGGCGATGCCGTAGGTGAACTCGGTGATCGCCGCGGTCTCGTGCTTGCCGGTGAGCCGCATGTGATTGTCCGGGCCGTAGACCGCGATGTGATCGGCGCGCGCCCCGTCGAACGCCGTCATCAGCGCCTCGAAATACCCCTTGCCGCCGACTTCGCGCATATAGGTCGTCGAGAAGTTGGTGTGCATGCCCGAGCCGTTCCAGTCGGTGTCGCCGAGGGGCTTGCAGTGGAATTCGATGTCGACGCCATATTTCTCGGTGAGCCGCAGCATCAGATAGCGCGCCATCCACATCTGATCTGCGGCCGTCTTCGAACCCTTGCCGAACACCTGGAACTCCCACTGGCCCTTGGCCACTTCGGCATTGATGCCTTCGTGGTTGATGCCGGCGAACAGACAAAGGTCGAGATGCTCGTCGACCATTTTACGGGCGATATCGCCGACGTTGCTATAGCCGACGCCGGTGTAATACGGGCCCTGCGGCGCCGGATAGCCGCTCGACGGGAAGCCGAGCGGACGGCCGTCCTTGTAGAAGAAATATTCCTGCTCGAAACCAAACCATGCGCCGGAGTCGTCAAGAATGGTGGCGCGCTTGTTCGACGGATGCGCCTCGCCGCTCGGCAGCATGACTTCGCACATCACCAGCGCGCCGTTGGTGCGCGCTCCGTCCGGATAGACCGCGACGGGTTTCAAGATGCAGTCCGAATTATGGCCCTCGGCCTGCTGTGTCGACGAGCCGTCGAAACCCCACAGCGGCAGCTGCGCCAACGTCGGAAACGAATCGAATTCCTTAATCTGGGTTTTGCCGCGCAGATTCGGCGTTGGCGTGTAGCCGTCGAGCCATATGTATTCCAGCTTATATTTTGTCATACCCGTCTCTCTTCTGGTTGAGCGTGTGCGAAAAGCGCGCGCAGCCCAAAGGCGCGGCCGCACGCTGCCTCCCGCCGATTCGCAAGCATTTTGTGTGCCAAACACGCTGCGCTGCGACATTTCATGCGCCTCATGCGCCGGATCGAGCCAATTCAGCGTTTCCGGTTTGCAACAGAAATGAGCAACAACATGAACCCGGCTTTAATGCACATATTGTAGCCATTCGCTGATTTTCTTGCAGGCAAAGCGAACAAATGACGAGCAGAGCATTATATTAGGAAAGACTCAGGACACTCGATCAAGGCGCGCCGGCTTTGCGCGCGACGGCGATGGAGCCGAAAAGATGACGACGCATATTTCCGGATCGGCCAAAATCTATACCTTCCCGCCGCGGGGCCGTTTCGCGCTGCGGATAAGCGATGGCGAGCTTGGCAACGCGGCGAATCCGCAATTGCCGCGCGGCGTGGAACTCACCGCGGGCAGCAGTGGCTGGTATCATCAGGAAGCGATCCAGGAATCGATGCGCGAGTCCGCGGCAGACCCGCGCGGCCGCAAGAACTGACTCAAGGCTGGGGTTAGACAAGCGCCCTTGGCTGTCCATCTATTTATTTTGTTTATTTGCGCGCGGCTTGATGCTTGCGCAACGCGGCGCCGAAAGCTTCAAACAAGGTGCGATTGACCGGATTGTCGCCGCCGATGTGTTCGGCATGCCATTGCACGCCGAGCGCAAAGTTTTGCGCAGCGTCGATGCGGATGGCCTCAATGGTCTCGTCCTCCGCCACACCCTCGATGACGATGCGGTCGCCGGCTTTGAGGATGCCCTGGCCGTGCAATGAATTGACCCGGATGCATTCGGTGCCGAGCAGTTTTGCAAATTGGCCGCCCGGCGTCAGCCGCACGTCGTGCCGCTCGGCATAGATCACTTTCGGATCCGGATTGATCTCGCCATTGGCGAGCCGGAGCGCGCGGTGATTCATGCGGCCGGGCAATTCGCGGATTTCCGGATGCAGCGTGCCGCCGAAGGCGACATTGATCTCCTGGAAGCCGCGGCAGATACCGAACAGCGGCACCCCGCGTGCCACCGCCGCCTGGATCAATGCCAGCGCCAGCGCGTCGCGCGGCTGGTCATAGGGCTCGTAGGAGGGATGCTCTTGCTCGCCGAAATGGCTCGGATGCACATTGGCGCGCGCGCCGGTGAGCAAAATGCCTTCGACGGTATCGAGCAAGGCGGCGATCTCGGTGATTTGCGGGTTGCCGGCGAAGATCAACGGCAGTGCGCCGGCGGCGTCGGCCGCGGCGGAAAGAATGCGCTCGCTGACCCGCTGGGCGGGGAATTTACCTTCCGCTAGATGCGCCGAACCGATGACGCCGACGACCGGTGTTTTTGCGTTCATACCGCAGTGTGGTCCCACGATGAGCCAACCGCCGCCTGGAGATTCGGCAAGCCTCTGACCGCAAATAGCATTTCGCCGGCGCCGCAGGGAGGGGGCGGTTTGCGCAACGGCGTTGCAAGAACGTGGCCCCTCGATGCGAAATGAGAGGATTGACAACATATTGTCAGTATGACAATATAGAACCGTGAACAGTGAAAGCAAACCCCCCGGTCTGATTCCGCTTATGATCGCCGACATCTACCAGCTGGCCGGGCGTCTGCGCGACCATGGTGAGGCGATTGCCGCGACCGTCGGCCAGACCCAGGCGCGCTGGCAGGTCTTGAGCGCAGCCTCCGGCGCGCCGCAAACGGTGCCGCAGATCGCCCGCGTGCTCGGCGTCACCCGGCAGAACGTGCAGCGCATCGCCGACCTGCTGGTGGGGGAGGGCGCCGCCGAATACCGCGGCAATCCCGATCACCGCGCCTCGCCGCATCTGATCCTCACCCGTCGTGGCCGGGCCGACTTCGAGCAATTGATGAAGGCGGCCGCGGGCTATCACGCGAGGCTGGCCCGCAAGCTGTCGCCGTCCGACCTCGCATCGCTGCAGCGCGGCCTGCGCCGGCTGCTTGACGCCCTATCCGATATCGACCCTGTCAAACCGAACTGAAGCAAGGAGCCGTCACCATGGATGCGCATACACTCGAGCAATGCATGGCCGCGAGCTTCGCCGATACGCCGTTCCCCGTCGTCGTGGGACGGCTCGCCGAAGCGGGCGTGATCTCGTACAGCGCCGATCTCGTGGCGCTACGTAAGACCTATTATAACGGCGGCAGCCAATCCCACGACGAGGCGATGCCGCTTGGCGACGTGCCGGCGATCGCACCCATATTCGATGCCGAGCGCGTCGCCGCGACGGTAAAGGCGATCCAGTGCGGCACGATCGGCTACGCCGAATTCCTGCGCCGCATCATGGCGGCCGGCTGCTCGCACTACGAGGTGTTCTTCGCCGGCCGCAAGGCGATGTATTTCGGCCGCGACGGTGAGTTCTACACCGAGCCGTTCCCGGTGAAGGCGACGTGAGGACCCTTCATCTTGCTCGCGTCGAGCGCCCCGCCACCGCCCCCCGCAAGCGGGGAGAAGGGAACGGTGCACTCGCGCTTTACGCATCTTTACGCCATTAAATCGCGATACTCCGGATGCTGCTCCAGGTAGTCGCCCACGAAAGGGCAGCGCGGCACGATTTTGAACCCGCGCCTTCGCACCTCCTCCAGCACGGCTTTGACGAGCCGCGAGGCAAGCCCGCGCCCGCGCGCGGCAACCGGCGTCTCGGTGTGAAATGATGTTGCCGGTCAGCCGGTAATTCATGAACACTGTGACGCCATCGGCGTCGAGCTCGAAGCGGGAGCGGCCGGTGTCGTCGCGGATCGGGAAAGGCATAGGTCATCACGCAGGTCACGTGCGACGAAGCGAAAGTCGTTGGATCCTGCGCTATTCCGGCTCGTTCGATATGCCGGGATCCAGTTGGTGGTGCAGAACGTCGGCATTGGTGAAGATATCCACTACCGCAGCGGCCGCGCTCTCGATCCTGTCCACGATGCCTTTTTTTGCGGCCGGCGGAGCGGCCGTTTTTGACACAGGCTTTGGGACCGTAACCGGTGCGGATTGCTGCGGCGCGGCTACTTTCGGCGCGACCTTGTGCGGCTTCCTGGCAATTGCGGTTTTTCTGGCGTTTTTCCTGTTGACGCCCTTCGTCTTGACGCCCTTCGTCTTGGCGCCTTTCGTCTTGGTGCGCTTGACCGGCTTTTTCTTGGCGGTCGCCTTGGTGTGGGCTTTCGCTTTCTTCTTCACTTTCGCAGCAGCCGTCTTGCGTTTGCTTTTTGCCATTGCCGACCCTCGTTTTTTCCGACTATTTCACCAACGGAATCGGCGCCACCATAAGCGGCGCTTCGCTGGCGCACCAGGGGCGGGATTGCCGGCGGCGACGCCGGGCGTCTTTTGGCGAGCAAGGCGCGAGCTCGAAGCGGGAGCGGGCCGCATTGTCGCGGACGGCGCAGCGCACAGGCGTTATTATCGACTGTTTCCGCGGGGCGGAAAACCGGAGGCACCATGTTCGAGAAAGACGAAGTACTCAAGGAGTTGCACGTTCGCCTGGTGGCCGCCGGGATCAATCCGCTCGACCCGAAAGTGCAGGCGATCAGCGAGGTCGTGAATGCGTTCTACGCAGAAAGGACCCGCGAAGTGTTGCAGAAGATGCAGGAGGTGTTGAGCAAGATCGACACCTAGACCGTCAGCCGCAATGGCCGGTCAGCCCGTGACCGACGCAGGGCCTGCCGGTCGGATCGCGGCCATCGAGCGCCGCCGAAGTCTCGCAGTCTATTCCGCTGCTTCCTTGCGCGGCGCCGGTGGCGTGCCGTGGCTGTGGAAGGACTCGATCGTCTTGAGCCCCCAGGCCTGGCCTTTCTTCCGCTCCGTCTCGTTCCAGACGATGGTTTTCCAGTCCGGCGCGAGGATCAGCCGCGCGCCGGCATTGGCGACTTCGACGCGGTTGCCGCCGGGCTCGTACAGATAGAGAAAGAAGGTCTGCTGGATGGCATGTTTGTGCGGGCCGGTCTCGATGAACACGCCATTTTCGAGGGCGATGTCGGCGGCGCGCAGCACGTCCTCGCGGCTGTCCACCGCGAAGGTCACGTGATGAAAGCGGCCCGGCACGCCCGAGTGGTCGAGCGAGATGGCGAGATCGTAGGATTTGTTGGTGCAGGTGAGCCAGATCGCCTGCTCGCCGGCCTCGAACACGATCTGCTCGGTCAACCGCATGCCGAGCTTGTCCATGAAGAAGCGCCGCGCGCCGGGGATGTCGACCGCGAAGAAATTGAGATGGTCGAGCCGGCGCACGGAAATGCCGCGCGCGGGATATTTCTGCGCCTGGTTCTTCAGCGCGGGTTTGAGCTCGGCCGGCGGTTGATACCACTCGGTCTCGTAATAGAGCTCGATCAGGTGGCCGTCAGGATCGCGGCACTGGTAGGCCGGGCCGTGGCCGATATCGCCGTCGATCCAGCCGACGTGGTGCGGCGTGTCTTTCAGCGCCGCGACCCGGCGCGCCAGCGCCTCCGCGCTGCGCGTGCGGAACGCAGTGTGGACGATGCCGGTGGTGTTCGACGCCGTGACTTTTAACGTCGCGCGCTCGTAATCGTCCCAGCCACGCAGATAGACACTGTCGCCCTGGCGGCCGGATTCGGTCATGCCGAAGACCTGGGTGAAGAATTTCAGCGATTCCTCGGGCTTCGGCGTCAGGATCTCGACATGGCCGAGATGCGCCAAATCCATGTTCGGTTCGGTCACATGAGCCTCCGTAGCCGGCTTTGCTTTGCGGTCCTGCCTATCGGGCCGGAAGCGGCGGGGCAAGCGGGGCTGGTTATAAGCTGTTGAATTGCACTTCACTGTCTGGCGTAGTACATTTGTGCCATGATCCGGTCATGGCGCAATTCCGTGGCCCGCAAGTGTGGGACGGAGAGCGGCCAAACCAGCCTCGTGGCCTCGACTTCGAAACGGCCGTCGATCTGCTCCTGGCGCTTAACGTCGCCAAGGCGCTGAACGATCTTAGTCCGCTCAAAAGCGTCGGCCTGCACAAGCTGAAAGGCGAGCGCAGAGATCAGTGGGCGATGAGTGTAAACGCACGATGGCGTATTTGTTTCGAGTTTCGCAGGGGCGACGCTTACGAAGTTGAGATCGTCGACTACCATAAAGGATGATGACAATGCCTCCTGCCGTTCATCCAGGCCGTTTGCTAAAGCGCGAATTAAGTGCGCGCGCTCTGAGCGCCAATCGGCTAGCGCTTGATATCGGGGTGCCGTCCGGCCGCATCACCGATATTTTGAATGGCCGCCGCTCGATCACCGCCGACACGGCCGTGCGGCTTGGTCGGTATTTCAGCAACAGTGCGCAATTTTGGCTCGATCTGCAGAGTCAATACGACATTGCTCTCGTCGAGCGCGAAAGCGGAGCTGAGATTACCCGCCGGGTGCGGCCGGCAGACGCGGCATAGCAGCATCGCCTTGCCGCGTCATGCCCGGACTTGATCCAGCGGTCCGTCGATCTCGAGGGTGATGCCGCCGCAAAGACAACTGCCGCGAATGGAGGACATGACATGGCTCCGGTACTGGACAGGTCGCTGATGGAGCGCGCGTCAGCAACCCAGTCACGCGCCGGCAGCGGCTATCGCCCGGAGCGTAATCTGCGGTAAGCTTGCGTCAAGAAAAGCAGAGGGGGAGACGATGACGCTGCAACGGACGGCGCTTACCGCCCTGATTGCGATCGCTCTTGCTGGCGCCGGTGCGGGCCAGGCGGCGGCGCAGGATTTTTCGAATAAGCCGATCCGCATCATCGTCGGGCTGGCGCCCGGCGGCGGTACCGACGTCACGGCGCGGCTGATCGCGCAACGGCTATCGGCCAGCCTTAACACCAACGTCTATGTCGAGAACAAGCCGGGCGGCGCCTTCGAGTCGGCCTATCGCGAACTCACCAGTGCCGCGCCCGACGGCCATACGCTGTTCTTCATCTCCACCGCCACCGTGGTCGCGCAGCCCTCGACCAAGGACTACCCGTTCGACGTGCGCAAGATGACGGCGGTGACCGAAGTCGGCCGCGGGCCGTTCATCGTCACCGGCCGCAAGGCGCTCGGCTTCCGCAACATCGGCGATCTTGTCGACTACGCCAAAAAAAATCCCGGCAAGCTCACCTTCGGTTCCGGCGGCGGCGCCACCGGATCGTTCTCGTTCAGTGTCGAGCTGCTGCGCCTCGCCGCCGGGATCAATGTCGTCAACGTGCCCTACAAAGGCTCGGCCGAGGTACTGAGCGATCTGCTCGGCGGACGGATCGACGCCATGTTCGACGCCACCCCGATCGAGATTCCGCAGGTGAAATCGGGCGCGGTCAGCGGCGTCGCGGTGACCGGCCGCGAGCGGCTCGCGGCGCTGCCGGATGTCGGCACTTTCACTGAAGGCGGTTTCGGCGTGTTTTCCGACGTGTCGAACTATTACGTCATCCTGGCGACGCCGGGCACGCCGCCGGCGGTGGCGCAGAAGCTGCGCGACGAGATCGCCACGGCGGTCACCGCGCCCGGCGTGATCGATCTGTTCGACAAGCAAGGCATGAAACCGAGCGCCAGCCAGCCCGCCGACACCGCGCACATGCTCGCGGCCGATCTGGCGCGCTGGACCGACGTCATGACGAAGGCCGGGATCCAGCCGAAGTAGGGTCGTGCTGGTGTTCCGCTCATTCCCGCGCAAGCGGGAATCCAGCCTGGGTCCCCGTCGTCGCGGGGACGAGCTGGATAAGCCGTCATTGCGAGGAGCGCCAGCGACGAAGCAATCCAGGGCCCGTGCATTTCGCGCTGGATTGCTTCGCTAACGCTCGCAACGACGATACCAATGATCGTGCTAGCGGCGCGGTCGCCAGCCGATCACGGCCGCCTGGATGCGCTCGCCGCTTTCGACGCTGTGCCAGGCGGCGTTGGTCCACCGGCACAGGAACGGCACGACATAGGTGCCGACATGGTCCTCGCAGAGGAGTTCGAGCGGCTCCTCCGCGGGCGGATCGCCGTCGTGGGTGAAAGCGTCGAGCCGCGCTTGCCGTGTTGCCATCGCCGGGAAGCCTCGTGCTCAGGGTTCGCGCGACAGCTTGCGAAATTCGGCGAGCGTCCGCCCGGCGATGCGGCCAAGCTTCCGCGCTGCCGGCACCGGCGCTTTCGGCGGCCCCATGCCGGTTTCAAATTCCGCGAACCAGCGGCGGAATTCAGCCAGCTTTTCGGGCGGCAGCTTGAGGATGGCTTCTTCGATGTCGTCGAGGGTCATCGGCGAAGTGTAGCAGTTTCGACGGCCGGTAGGGTGGGCAAAGGCGCCAACGGGTCCGCGCAAAGCGCGGCCCGATGACAGGCTCCGCGCCGTGCCCACGTCTCACGCTACGATCGCGGTCTTGCCTACGGCGCCATGTTCTTGTCGGCAAGCTGCTTTCGCGCCTTCTCGCTCTTATCGCCGTCGAACTGCATGGCGCGCAGCACCTGCGGCGCCTTGGAGAACTGGATATCGGCATAGGCGACGACTTCGATGCGGTTGCCCCACGGATCGAGAAAATCGAGGAACGGCCCGTCCACCATTTTGGCGCCGGCGGCTTGCGCCAGTTCGCGCACGCGGGCGCGGTCGTCGACCGCCAGCCCGAAATGGCGCGCCCGGTCCTGGTGCGGCGCCCTTGTCTCCATCAGCGCCAAAAACTGATCGCCCATGTCGATGAAGGCCTGGCCGTCGCCGCGTCCGCGCAAGCTGAAGCGAAAAATCTTGCCATAGAAGGCCAGCGCCGCGTCGATGTCGCCGACTTCCAGCGCGACATGATTGATGCCGATCAGGCGGGGCAGATCGGTGGACGAGTCGGCGGACAGGTCGGTGGGCATGGCGTGCTCCCTGTTGTGCGGGCGGCGCGAGGCTTTGATGGATATGTGGGGCCGGGCGGCAAAGAGCGGAAGCGGGTAGGGTTATTTTCGTCATGGCCGGACTCGTTCAGACTCGTTCCGGCCATCCACGCCTTAATGCACGCCGCCGTTCAAACAAGACGTGGATGCCCGGCACAAGGCTGCACAAGGCCGGCCATGACGGAGAGTCATCATCGCCGGACCCGCTCCGGCAGTCCTTACGGCCTACATGTCAGCATGGGCCACCGGGCCAAGAAACTTGTAGCCTGGATTGAGCGACGCGAAATCCGGGAACGATTCTTTCAGCCCGAATGCTGATCCCGGCTTTCGCTCCGCTCAAGCCGGGCTACTTTTGCTCCCATCACTCCGCCAACTTCTTGGGCGAGGCCGTCCACTTTCCGATCCAGGCCGTCTACTTTTTCCTCGACCCTATTCAAGCGAGCTTTTACAGCCGCCATGTCGTCGCCGTTGC
The DNA here is from genome assembly GCA_049288525.1 of Xanthobacteraceae bacterium. GTDB lineage: Bacteria > Pseudomonadota > Alphaproteobacteria > Rhizobiales > Xanthobacteraceae > BOG-931. The sequence goes on along the minus strand of JBAQHW010000429.1, from coordinate 6,290 downwards.
GGCGGGTCTGTTCGAGGATATGACGCGTGACCATTTTCTCGCCCTCGACCTCGCGGGCGTTGCCGCGATCTGGGCACTATTTCTTCTTCGATTTGATCTCGTAATCGCTTAAGGCGTCACCGACGATACCAGGAAGGCTTTTGGTCAAGTCTTCGACTTTCTTGTCGAGGCGGTCGAACTTTTGATCGAGGCCATCGACCTTTCGTACCAGACTCTTGAGATCAACGCCGTCGAGTTTCTCCTCCACCCGTTCCAGCCGCGTTTTGATGGCTGCGAGATCGTCGCCGTTGCGGCGGGTCTGTTCGAGGATATGGCGCGTGACCATTTTTTCGCCCTCGACCTCACGTTCGACCACACCGAACCGCGATTCGAATTCTTCCCTGGTTACATCTGCAGCCATTGGCCAGCCCTCGTCATCGGTTGCAGATTAGCACGATTCAACGAGCGATCCAGCCATCCCTCAGCGAAAACGAAGCGACGACTCAAGCCTCTCGAAAGGTAAAGACGTGGATGGCCGGAACAAGTCCGGCCATGACGAAAGATCACTCCGCCGCCTCAACGCGTTTCTTCTTCCGCGGCTCCGCACCCCGCCGTGCCAGCACCGGCTTCAAAAATGCCCCGGTGTAACTGCGCTTCTCGCGCACGATTTCTTCCGGCGTGCCCGCGGCGACGATTTCGCCGCCGCCGTCGCCGCCTTCGGGGCCGAGGTCGATGATCCAGTCGGCGGTCTTGATGACTTCGAGATTGTGCTCGATGACGACGACGGTGTTGCCGGTGTCGGTGAGCTCGTGCAGCACTTCGAGCAATTTCGCCACGTCGTGGAAATGCAGCCCGGTGGTCGGCTCATCCAAGATGTAAAGCGTGCGGCCGGTGGCACGCTTGGACAGTTCCTTGGCGAGCTTGACGCGCTGCGCCTCGCCGCCGGACAGCGTGGTCGCCTGCTGGCCGACATGGATGTAATCGAGACCGACGCGGTGGAGCAGCGCCAGCGGCTCGCGCACCCGCGGCACGGCCTTGAAGAAATCGAGCGCTTCCTCGACCGTCATGTCGAGCACGTCGGCGATCGATTTGCCGCGAAACAGCACTTCCAGCGTCTCGCGGTTATAGCGCTTGCCCTTGCAGACGTCGCAAGTGACGTAGACGTCGGGCAGAAAGTGCATCTCGATCTTGATGACGCCGTCGCCCTGGCAGGCCTCGCAGCGGCCGCCCTTGACGTTGAACGAGAAGCGGCCGGGCTCGTAGCCGCGGGCTTTGCTCTCCGGCAGGCTGGCGAACCACTCGCGAATGGGCGTGAAGGCGCCGGTATAAGTCGCCGGATTGCTGCGCGGCGTGCGGCCGATCGGCGACTGGTCGATGTCGATGATCTTGTCGAGATGCTCGACGCCTTCGATGCGGTCGTAAGGGGCGGGTGCCTCGCTGGCGTTATTGAGCCGCCGCGCCAGCGCCTTGTACAGCGTGTCGATCAACAGCGTCGACTTGCCGCCCCCGGATACGCCGGTGACGCAGGTGAACAATCCCAGCGGGATTTCGGTGGTGATGTTTTTCAGATTGTTGCCGCGGGCGCCGACGATTTTCAGCGTCCGCGCCGGATTCTTCGTTCGGCGCTCGGGGATTTCGACCATCAGCTCGCCGGAGAGATATTTGCCGGTCCAGGAGTCCGGCGCCGCTTCGAGGTCGGCGACGCTGCCTTGGGCGATGACGTGGCCGCCGTGAATGCCGGCGCCGGGGCCGATGTCGAGCACGTGGTCGGCGGTGCGGATGGCGTCCTCGTCGTGCTCGACCACGATCACGGTGTTGCCGAGGTCGCGCAGCCGCTTGAGCGTTTCGAGGAGACGCGCATTGTCGCGCTGGTGCAGGCCGATCGAGGGCTCGTCGAGCACGTAGAGGACGCCGGTGAGCCCGGAGCCGATCTGCGAGGCCAGGCGAATGCGCTGGCTCTCGCCGCCCGACAGCGTGCCGGAGGCGCGGGCAAGGGTGAGATATTCCAGCCCGACATCGACCAGGAATTTGAGCCGCTCGCGGATTTCCTTGAGCACGCGCACGGCGATTTCGTTCTGCTTGTCGGTCAGCCGCTGGGGTAGCTCAGTGAACCAGGCGGCTGCGCCTTTGACCGACATGTCGGACACTTCGCCGATATGGCAGCCGCCGATTTTGACGCACAGCGCCTCGGGCTTGAGCCGGTAGCCTTTGCAGGCGTCGCACGGCACGTCGGTGAAATAGCGAGCGATCTCTTCGCGCGCCCAGTCGCTGTCGGTCTCCTTGTAGCGCCGCTCGAGATTGGTGATGACGCCTTCGAAGGCGCGCTTGGTGTCGTAGGCGCGCATGCCGTCGTCGTAGGAAAAACGGATCTCGGTGTCGCCCGAGCCGTAAAGGATGGCGTCCTGCGTCTTCTTCGGCAGGTCCTTCCATTTGGCGTCGAGGGTGAACTTGTAGTGCTTGCCGAGCGCGGCCAGCGTCTGCGTGTAGTAAGGCGAAGAGGATTTGGCCCACGGCGCGATGGCGCCCTTGCGCAGCGTGCGGTCCTTGTCGGGGATGACGAGATCGGCGTCGATATGCTGCTCGACGCCAAGCCCGCCGCATTTCGGGCAGGCGCCGAACGGATTGTTGAACGAGAACAGCCGCGGCTCGATCTCCGGAATGGTGAAGCCGGAGACCGGGCAGGCGAACTTTTCCGAAAAGACGAGGCGCTCGGCGGTCTGGTTGCGCTGGCGGTTGGCTTTGGCGCCCTCGATCGGCGCGGCGTCGGCCAGCTCCGCGACCGCGAGCCCATCGGCAAGCTTGAGCGCCTGTTCGAGCGAATCCGCCAGCCGCGCGGCGATATCGGCGCGCACCACGACGCGATCGACCACGACGTCGATATCGTGGGTGAACTTCTTGTCGAGCGCCGGCGCCTCGGCGATCTCGTAAAACTTGCCGTCGATCTTGACCCGCTGATAGCCCTTCTTCATGAACTCGGCGAGCTCCTTGCGGTACTCGCCTTTGCGGCCGCGCACCACCGGCGCCAGCAGATAAAGCCGCGTGCCCTCCGGCAGCGCCAGGACGCGGTCGACCATTTGCGAGACGGTCTGGCTCTCGATCGGCAGGCCCGTGGCCGGCGAATAGGGCACGCCGACGCGCGCCCACAAGAGCCGCATGTAGTCGTAGATTTCGGTGACGGTGCCGACGGTCGAGCGCGGATTGCGCGAGGTGGTCTTCTGCTCGATGGAAATCGCCGGCGAGAGGCCGTCGATCTGATCGAGGTCCGGCTTCTGCATCATTTCCAGAAATTGCCGCGCATAAGCGGACAGGCTCTCGACATAGCGACGCTGGCCTTCGGCGTAGATGGTGTCGAAGGCGAGCGAGGATTTGCCGGAGCCGGACAGGCCGGTGAAGACCACGAGCCGGTCGCGCGGAATATCGACATCGATGTTTTTCAGATTGTGCTCGCGCGCGCCGCGGATGGAGATGACGTGGCGATCAAAAGCGCCCGCGACCGGCGGCGCGGATTTTGGCGCGCGACTGTCGCGGCTACCCTTGGCGGACTTGTCGAACAGGTCGTTCATAGCTCAAATTTCCGCTCGTCCCCGCGCCAGCGGGGGACCCAGAATTTTCAAGCCCATCCGATGCAAGCTGGACTCCCGCTGACGCGGGCATGAGCGGACGACAACCCGCCAACCTGTTCTCAGGGCATATCGCCGAACATAGTGAGAACGAGGGCGCTGCGCCAGACCGACGCGCGATGCTATTCCCGTAATTCTTGGCTGAATTTCTTGGCAGAAGCTCTTGGCTGAAGTTCCCGCCGGGGCGGTCAGCAGGTCGCGCAAAAGCGCTGGCCGGAAGGCTGCGGGGTGAAGCGCCAGTTGAGGCCGAAGGTCAGCGTGTGCAGATAGGACGTGTTATTCACCGGCGTCGCGGTGAACTGATAGGTCTTGGTGCCGAAATCGTAGAAGTCATATTCGAGCCGCGCCGACAAATTTTCGGTCAGCGCATATTCGATGCCGCCGCCGGCGACGAATCCGGCGCGGTTGACGTTCAGGGTCTGCGAACCGACGTTGCCTGCGGCGGAGAGGAGGTCCTGGATATATTGGGCATGCAGCCAGGCGCCGCCGCCCTTGGCGTAGAACAACACATCGTTGACGGCGTAGCCGACGCGGCCGCTGACGGCGGCAAGCCATAGTGGGTTGGATGTATTGCGTTCTTGGACGACGGCTGTCCCGCCCACACCAACGCCCCCCGCCGGACCGATGCCGTAGCCGCTGAGATTCGATGCCGACCAAGCGCCTTCGATGCCCACCACCCAGCTATCGAATTGATAATTGGCGCCGAGCTGCGCGCCGCCGATGATGCCGGCGGGATGAGCGGTTTGGGTGGTGGTGATAGCGTTCGCACCGGGCGACGTGGCCTGGCTGATGCTGTCGGACAGCAATCCGCCACCGACATTGCCGCCGGCATAAATGCCGGTCCAGTCGTACATCGCCGGGGGTAATGCCGCGGCCGGCGGGTAGTAGCTCTGCGGGACGGCCATATCCGCGGCGCGGGCTGGCGCAACGACAACTGTCGCCGCCATCGCCAGCGCAATCAGTCCCGGACCTAACGATCTCATACGCAACCCCCCGGAAGGGCCTCGCGGCTCCCCGTACAAGACCTAATACAATGCTTCCCAGTCACAGGGAATAGTGCAAAAAAACCACAACCCACTGAAATCCAAGCCATCCAAAACGCCAAGCCGTCCGAAACGCAAAGAGCGGGGCCTCGAGCCCCGCTCCAGCCTATCGCTTCAGCCCAATTCTCAGCGGAACTTGTAATCGACCCCGAGTCGGATCAGGCTGGCGTCGAACTTCACCGTGGTGCCATTGTTGAACGAGGCATCGGATAGATCGACGTACAGGTATTCCACCCGGGCGGTCCAGTTGTCGGCAAACGCCGCTTCGACGCCGGCTCCGGCGGTCCAGCCTGCCTTCGACACGCTGGCGAAGCTGCTGTTGGAAGCGTTTTGGGCGCCCTGTTCGATATTGCCGAAAGCGCCGCCGGCCGTGCCGTAGAACAGCACGCGGTCGGCCGCGTAACCGACCCGGGCGCGGATCGTGCTCAACCACGAGTTCTTGGTTTCGCACTGCACGAGTACCCCGCCGGACGCGCAGCTCAGCGTGCTGCTGTTACCCTCCAGCCATGAGCCGTCGAAATCGCCCTCGACGCCGAAGACGAAGGCGTCAGTCTGGAAATTCGCGCCGATCGTGCCGCCGACCAGAAAACCGCTGGTGTTGAAAGTGCCGGTCGAGGTGCCCGCGGCGTCGGACTGCTGGCTTGAGCCGAAGCCGTAGCCGCCATTCACGCCAAAATAGATGCCGCCCCAATTATAGACCGGCGCAACCGTGGGGATGTACGCGACAGGCGCCTGCGGCGGCGGCGGACCCGCTTGGGGAAGATCTGCCGCGAGTGCCTGACCAGAGGCAGCAAACGCCAACGCTCCAGCTATCAACCATCGCTTCATTGCGATCCTCCAGTGCGCCAAACGGCCGGACGGGCTATCCCGAACCGCCCTCTCATTCGCGCCTATTTTGTCGCGACGGAATCACTTTCGCACCGCCATCGCCCCCTATAACTACCTGATCCGCCTCAAAAATGATGTGACCTAAAAGCAACAGGGGGCGAGATTATCCACATCGCCCCCACGCGGCCGCGAGCGCCGAGGACGAAGAAAAACCAGCCAACGCGCTTCGATTGACGCAGTGATTGCCGCATTTTCTGCCCTCATCCACTTGCGGATGTGTCGCGCAGGAGCTAGAACAAAACTAGAACGATCGGGGGACTGGTGTGGATAACGCCGATGCTTGTTGCGGGCCGCTACCGGTATGCGACTAGGGTTCAGCGGCGGCGAAGTTCAGCGGCCGGGCGGATCGGCAATCAGTCACCGGAAACGGGCCAGTGAGCGGAGAAGACCATGGCAGGAAGCGTCAACAAAGTGATCCTGATCGGCAACCTCGGTGCAGATCCGGAAATTCGCCGCACGCAGGACGGACGGCCCATTGCCAATCTGCGTCTGGCGACATCGGAATCCTGGCGCGACAAGACGACAGGCGAGCGCCGCGAAAAGACCGAGTGGCATCGTGTCGTCATCTTCAACGAGAATCTGTGTCGCATTGCCGAACAATATCTGAAAAAGGGCTCCAAGGTTTATCTCGAAGGGGCGCTGCAAACCCGCAAATGGCAGGATCAATCCGGCCAGGACCGTTATTCGACCGAGGTCGTGCTGCAAGGGTTTCGCGGCGAGCTCACTTTGCTTGATCGCGCGGGCGGGGCCGGCGCCGGGG
>JBAQHW010000428.1:0-14488 GCA_049288525.1 Xanthobacteraceae bacterium | reverse complement strand
CGGCGGTCTCGACGTCGTGGGTATTGCGGATCACGACATGAAGACGCGCGCCGGGATTGGCGGTCTGGAAGGCGGCCAGCCGGCGAGGTAGCCAATAGGTCGCAATCGTTAGGCTGGCAGCGATACTCACCGGCCCGGCCGGGCTGCCGGCGAGGTCCTGAAGCACCGAACGCGCCATCGAAGCGCGGTCGAGGACGGCGCGAGCCTCGCGGAGAAAGGTGCGGCCAGTCTCGGTCAGTTGGATGCCGCGGCCGACGCGGTCGAACAGCTTGATCAGATAAGTGGATTCTAGCGCGGCGATCGCGGCGGATGCCGCCGATTGGCTCATGCCGAGGGCCTCGGCTGCGCGCGTAACATGCCCACGCTCCGCCACCTCAACGAAGATGCGTAATTGATCGAGCGTCATGCTCAATTAATCGGATATTTCGATTAGAATGACAAGAGCAATAGATAAATAAAAACAATTGATTGCCGGCTCCTTGTTCAGTCGGATATTGTGGAAGAATTCAAACGTCAGCCTCTCCGGGACGGCAATAAATGTTCTCCACCAATCCGTTTGCCGAACTTTCGGCATCGATCTCACCAGCCATCATGCAGGCCTACGTCGTTATCATGATCGTATTGGTCGCGGCCGGCACGCTTTTCGATGTCATCCACAAGGGAAGCGCTACGTATTTTTTCGCCAATTGGCGAAATTCGAAAAGCAAAGCGCGGCAGCAGGTCGGCGGCGGCAAGATGGTGTCTCTGGCCGTGCAGTCCGCGGTCGTCGACGTGATGGCCTCGGGCGAGTTCTGCAACATCAAGCGCAGGCTCGCACATCTGCTCGGCATGTATGGCTTCGTCTTTTATGTCGTGGCCACGATTGCCATGGTGTTCTGGTATCCGACGCCCGCGGCATCGACCCCGTCGTACTGGCCGTTACTTTGGTGGCTTGGCGCGCTGATGATCTGCGTCGGTGGCTACTGGTTCTGGTTCTTCATCCGCGTTGACGTTGCCGCTGAAGGCCAGTCGCCGTTCCGCATCATGCGCGCGGACCTGTTCATTCTTTCACTCGTCATTAGCGCGACCCTCGGCCTGATCTGGGCCTATTTGCAGAAGACAGGCTCTGGCTGGTCGGCCGTGGCGCTGGGTCTCTATCTGATTGCCACTACGGTGCTGTTCGGGTCGATCCCGTGGTCGAAATTCTCTCACATGTTCTTCAAGCCGGCCGCGGCGCTCGAGAAACGGGTATCGAAGGCCAACGGCTCGGCCCAGAACTTGCCGACGCTGACGCGTGACGATCCCGAACAGCGGAAACGGCATTCCATGGAGCTGTTGCAAAAAGCTCCGATGCACATGGGGCTTGGCATCAAGCGCGAAGCGCCGCGCCACTATTAGAAAATTGTTCGTAATCGACTGGAAACGCCAAGGAGCCGACTAATGCCAACCTTCGTCTATATGACAAGGTGCGACGGGTGCGGACATTGCGTCGACATCTGTCCCTCGGACATCATGCACATCGATCCGACTTATCGTCGCGCTTACAACATCGAGCCGAGCATGTGCTGGGAGTGTTACTCCTGCGTCAAAGCTTGCCCGCAGAATGCGATCGATGTGCGCGGATATGCTGACTTCGCCCCGCTCGGCCACAGCGTTCGCGTCAACCGCGACGAAGACAAAGGCACGATCGCCTGGAAGATCATATATCGGAACGGCACGGAAAAGAATTTTCTGTCGCCGATCACGACCAAACCTTGGGGAACCGCGATCCCAAAGCTAGCCGACGTTCCAGGGCCCAGCCAGGAAATGCGCGACGGCCAGCTGCTGTACAATGAGCCGAAGTGGATCCGCATGGATGACGACGGTTTGCATACCCTTCAGTCAGCCGGTCTCAAGTTGAAGAAAGGCGTGTATTACTGATGGCTTACAAAACGATCGTCGAGGACAACATCGATATCTTGGTCGTCGGCGCAGGCCTTGGCGGCAGCGGTGCGGCTTGGGAGGCCAGATTCTGGGGACAGAACAAGAAAATCGTTATTGCCGAGAAGGCCAATATCGATCGCTCGGGCGCGGTCGCGCAGGGCCTGTATGCCATCAATTGCTACATGGGGACCCGATGGGGCGAAAATAAACCGGAGGACCACGTCCGCTACGCTCGCATCGATCTGATGGGGCTGGTGCGCGAAGACCTGCTGTTCGATATGGCCCGCCACGTCGACTCCACGGTGCACCAATTCGAAGAATGGGGCCTGCCCATCATGAAGGACCCGAAAACCGGGCGCTATCTGCGTGAGGGACGATGGCAGATCATGATTCATGGCGAGTCCTACAAGCCCATCGTGGCCGAGGCCGCCAAGAAATCCGCCGACAAAGTATTCAACCGCATCTGTGTCACCCACCTGCTGATGGATGACAGCAAGGAGAACCGGGTCGCCGGCGCCGTCGGCTTCAATGTACGCACAGGCAACTATCACGTCTTCAAATCCAAGACCGTGATCTGCGGCGCGGGCGGCGCTTCCAATATCTTCAAGCCGCGTTCGGTGGGCGAAGGTTCCGGCCGTACCTGGTACGCGCCCTGGTCGTCCGCGTCTGCCTATGGGCTCATGATCGAGGCCGGCGCCAAGATGACTCAGATGGAAAACCGCATCGTGCTGGCGCGTTTCAAGGACGGTTACGGCCCGGTGGGTGCCTATTTCCTGCACCTGAAGACCTATACGCAAAATTGTCTGGGCGAGGAGTATGAATCCAAGTGGTTCCCCGAACTTCAGAAAATGGTCGGGAAGGAATATCTGGATCCGGAAGCTTCGCACTTAACCCATAGGCCGATCCCGACCTGTCTCCGCAACCATTGCATCATCAGCGAAGTGAATGCCGGCCGCGGCCCCGTTCACATGGTGACCATGAAGGCCTTCCAGGATCCTCATCTGGAAGAGGTCGGTTGGGAAAACTTCCTCGGCATGACCATCGGCCAGGCGGTGCTCTGGGCTTCGACGGATGTGGATCCCAAGAACGAAAACCCGGAACTGACCACGTCCGAACCCTACGTCATGGGCTCGCATGCGACTTGCTCGGGCGCCTGGTGCTCGGGTCCCGAGGACGTTTCTCCGCCCGAGTATTTCTGGGGCTACAACCGCATGACGACGATCGAAGGTCTGTTCGGCGCCGGTGACGCGGTCGGCGGCACGCCGCACGCTTTTTCATCCGGCTCGTTCACCGAGGGCCGTCTCGCGGCGAAGGCAGCCTGTAAATATATCGACGACGGCAAGGCCGAGGGCATCGTCATATCCGACGAGCAGATCAGCCGCCGCAAGACGGAGATCTACAAACCGATCGAGCACTACAAGATCTACCGCAACGAGATCGTGGCGGGCGACGTCAACCCGCACTACATCAATCCCAAGCAGGGCCTGGATCGTCTGCAGAAGCTCATGGACGAGTATTGCGGCGGGGTGACGGTCAGCTACATGACGAACGACAAGCTTCTGAATATCGGATTGAAGAAGCTCAAGGTCATGGAGGAAGATCTCGAGAGCTTGGCTGCAGAGAATATTCACGAATTGCTGCGCGCGTGGGAGCTCAAGCACCGGCACCGCGCCGCGGAATGCGTCACGCAGCACACCCTGTTCCGCAAGGAGACGCGCTGGCCGGGCTACTACTACCGAGGCGACGCCATGAAAGTGGACGACGCGAACTGGCACGTGCTGACGGTTTCACGGCGCGATCCGAAGTCCGGTGAATACATCATGGAGAAGGCGCCCTGTTATCACCTGGTTGGGGCGGACGAGTAACAATTCCCAGTGCGGGCGATCGCGTTGAACGTCCGCCTGGATGCGAAGAAAGACCAATATGTTGCTTTCGATGGACTCTACAGAGCCGGTCTTTCAACCGCCCAGAGAACCGCCCGTGAATATCGTTGAGAAAACCGACGAGGAGATACGGGCCGCGGCCGAGCCGCTGTGGCGCGATCTCGTGAAGAATTCGAATGAAGGCAAGTACGGAGAGTTCGTCAAGAATTTCTCCACTTCCATGGCGCTGGCCATGAATCAGGTGACGGCCGGCCACCAGTTCGCCAACAGCGAGTTGGCGAGAACTCTTTCCGGTCACTTCGATTATCTCGGCATTATTCGCCGCGGCGAATATGTGACCGTTCTCTATCGGCAACGCAGCAGTAAAAAATCCGGTGAATGGCTTGGCCGGCTCGTCCTCGGCTATGAGGACGGAACAATCAGGATTTTCGGAGCCTCGATCTTCTGAGCGGCCAGGGTTCGACATGAGTGAAACCATCCACGATGGCAAATACGTCGAACTCACCTACAAGGTGACCGACAAGAAATCCGGGCATGTCCTCACCGCGGTCGAATTTCCGTTGGGCTATATCCACGGGCACAACGAAATTCTGGCGCCCTTCGTACACGCTGAACTCGAGGGCAGATCGGAAGGCGAGATCGTCGAGGTGCCGATCGACGGCAATCGGATCTTCGGCGCCCGAGACGAGTCGCTGGTTTTTACCGATGACATCGAGAACGTTCCGGAGGAATACCGGAAGGTCGGCACCTCCGTCCTCATGGAAAATAACAAAGGGCAGACCCGCAGCTTTCTCGTGACGAGATTGGACGGCAAGACCCTGACGGTTGACGGCAACAATCCGCTTTGCAGCCGAGAGGTCGTCTTTATGCTCGAGATCGTCACTGTGCGCGAGCCGACCGACGAAGAAGCAAGAACGGGTGGAACAATCGGCGCCCAGGCGGCAGTCGACCCGTCACTCATGCGACCTGTTTGAATGACAATCCTGGTTTCAATGCAAAAGGTGACTTATGAGCGAGCAAAAACCAATCGCCAACGTTCCTGACGGCCACGCGCGCTTTCTGACGACGCGGCAGAAGCCGGCAAACGAAAAAGGGTTTGTCGGTTTCGAGACCGTCTGGGAGCCGTTCCAGAAGGAAGCCGAATACGAGACCCCGAAAAAGCCGTAGACAGGCATGTCCAAGCTCGTGCCGCCTCACTTTTCGGATCAGGTCAAGCCTCTGCTGCTGCCTGAGCGCGAGCGCGCGGACGAACGCAAGCGTGCCGAAAGGCTGAAAAAAGTCCCGCTCGATTCGCGCGCGGTTTCGGACGTGTTCATGCTGGCGATGGGCGCTTATACGCCGCTTGACGGTTTCATGGGCCACGACGATTGGCGCGGCGCATGCGCCGACATGAAACTGGGGAATGGCGTGTTCTGGCCAATCCCGATCACACTTTCTGCGAACAAGGACGTCGCCGACAGCATCAATCCAGAAGAGGAAGCCGCGCTCACCGACGCCGAGACGGGCGAAATCCTCGCCATCATGCGGGTCAGCGAGAAATACGCGATCGACAAACAGCTTGAGGCCGAGCACGTCTACCGGACCACCGATCCGAAGCATCCGGGCGTCGCCAAGGTACTGCAACAGGGTCCGGTTAATCTGGCCGGGCGCGTCTCGGTTCTTAGCGAAGGCGAATATCCCGCCAAGTATCCTGACCTCTATATCCGCCCCGCCGAGTCGCGGGCGATGTTTCTTGAGCGGGGCTGGTCCACCATCGCCGCTTTCCAGACCAGAAATCCGATGCACCGCAGCCACGAATATCTGGTGAAGATCGCGGTCGAGGTGATGGACGGCGTGTTCATCCACCAAGTGCTCGGCAAACTGAAGGAAGGCGACATTCCGGCTGAGGTGCGAACGCACGCGATCCAAGCGATGATCGACAACTATTTCCGGCCGGGAACCGTCATTCAGGCCGGCTACCCGATCGAGATGCGTTATGCCGGACCGCGCGAAGCCTTGCTGCACGCCCTTATCCGCCAGAATTTCGGCTGCTCGCATCTGATCGTCGGGCGCGACCATGCCGGCGTCGGCAACTATTACGGCCCCTTCGATGCACACCACATTTTCCATGAGCTTTGGTCCGGCGCGCTTCTGACCAAGCCGCTGAAGATCGACGTCACGTTCTATTGCCGAAAATGCTATGGAATGGCGACAGCGAAGAGCTGCCCCCACGATCCCAAATATCATATTTCGATTTCCGGCACGCAGCAGCGGGAAATGCTCTCGAGCAACGCGGACATACCCCCCGAGTTCAGCCGGCCGGAGGTTGTGGCGATCCTGAAGGAGTATTATGCGGGCCTGCGAACGGCCGGCCGCCATCCCGCCTCATGATCATCGCCCAGATCTCCGATACCCATATCGCTCTCGATACGCCCGACGCCGATCGGAGAATAAGCGATTTCGAGCGCACCGTTGCCGACATCAACGCGCTCGATCCGGCCCCCGACCTGATCGTTCATACCGGAGATATTGTTCATAACGGACGGCCGGACGAATATGCGAAGGCGGCGGCAATTCTCGCTCACGCGTGTCCGCCGGTTTACGTACTGGCCGGCAATAAGGACAATCGGACGAATTTGCGCGCGGCCTTCGCAGCCCGCGGGTATCTCGATCCCGATTCCGATTTTATCGACTACGCCATCGAGGACTATCCGGTCAGGCTGATCGCAGTCGATACGCTCAACACCCACAGCAACAAGGGTGACTTTTGCGCCGTAAGAGCCGAACGTTTGATCAAGATGATCGATGCCGACAGCAGAAAGCCGATCGCGGTTTTCGCGCATCATCCTCCTTTTGACGTTCCGGTGGGGCCCGACCCCATCAACTTTGAGACTGCCGCAATGCTGGAGAGACTGCGCCAGGCGGTGCAGCACTCCGGGCGGGTCGTGGCCGTGGTCAGCGGCCATGTTCACCGCGGCACCGCCGGTTGCGTCGGCAACATCCAGGCGACGGTGATGCCGAGCATCGCGACGACATTGCGCAAAGGTGAGTATCCCGCTGACGTGAAGACGCGCCCGGTTTATCACATCCACCGGTTCGATCCGGCTTGGGGCTTTGCGGTCGAATCGAGGATCGTCGGCATAGATTGGTCGGCGGAATCACACGAGCGCGCGCCTGCCCTCGTGGACCGCGGCGGTCGGCACTGAATCTTCCGATCGATGGGCTAACGGCTCGAGATCACGGGACACACAGCAATCCCGAAGCCCAGGACGCCGATCGGCTTGCGCCGGCGCGGTTACTCGATCTGGGCAATATGCGCGTTGACGATGATGTCGTGGTACTTCTTGATTTCGTCGGAAATGAATTTAGCGGCCTGGTCGGGCGGCAGATACATCGTCTCGGCGCCCTGCCTCTCGAAGCCGGCGTGAACCTGCGGATCGGCTACCGCCTGCTTGAGAGCGCTGTTCAGCTTATTGACGATCGGCGAAGGCGTGCCTTTCGGCGCCAGGAGCGCGAACCAGCCGGAGACCTGATATTGCGGCAGCCCGGCTTCTTTGGTGGTCGGCGTATCCGGCAGAATCTCGAGCCGATTGGGACCGGCCACCGCCAATGCCTTGGCACCCTTGGCTTGTAACGACGCCGCGATGTTCGGATACCACTGGAAGCCGAGCGGCACCTGACCCGACATCAAATCCGTCGCGTATTGCCCGATGTTCCGATACGGCACATGAGTGAGCTTCACCCCCGTGAGTTGGCTGAAATATTCGCCGGCGAGGTGCTGCGAGCTGCCGATACCGACCGATCCGAAATTAAGGCCTGGGTGTTCCTTGCCGTAACTGATCAGCTCTTGCAGCGTGTTGACCGGCAGCTTCGTACTTGCCGCCACAACAATGGTGAAGGACGCGAACGGCGAGATCGTCTCAAAATCCTTCTCCGGATTGTAATCGAGTTGCTTGTACAGCGTTACATTGGCGGCAACGGGACCTGATCCGCCACCGAGAATGGTGTAACCGTCCGGTGTCGCGCGGGCGACGTCGGCGGTGCCGATATTGCCGCCGGCGCCGGGCTTGTTCTCGACGACAATCGGCTGGCCCAGGATTTTCGACATTTTATCGAACAATACGCGGCTGACTACGTCGCTGGCGCTGCCGCCGGCAAACGGGATGATGGCGGTGATCGGGTGTGACGGATAGGTGGCAGCATCTTCGGCGGAGGCGGCCGTGCTCACAGCGGCGAGCGCGCCGAGCGCCAGCACCAAAGCCGCGCCACGAAAGGCATTCATTCCAAGATACTTCACGACGAATTCCCTTGCTGGATGACCGGCTCGTAGAGCATATCCCGACTTAACGAAATCGGGATATCCTCTCGCGTTTGTTTTAGCATGTTCTTTTCCGCAAGACGGGTTTCCACTTTTGCGGGACGGGCTCTAACCTTTCGGGCTCTAACCTTTAAAGTGCTTCTCCAACCCTTGCCAGCCTTCAAAATAGTCGAGCTGCAATTCCGCCGACTCGGCAGCGTAGCGTGTGAGCCGCATGGCGTAACGGCTCTCGAACATGAATGCCATGGTGTCTTCGAGCTTATGCGGCTTGAGCTCCGCCGCCGTCGCCCGCTGCCAGCTCTCCGCATCCGGGCCGTGCGCCGTCATGCAATTGTGCAGACTGCAGCCGCCCGGAAGAAACCCTTCGGCCTTGGCGTCGTAAACGCCTTGCAGCAGGCCCATGAACTCGGTCATCACGTTGCGGTGGTACCAAGGCGGACGGAACGTATCTTCACCGACCAGCCAGCGGGGCGGGAAGATGACGAAGTCGATGTTGGCGGTGCCCGGGACATCCGATGGCGCGGTCAGCACGCTGTAGATTGACGGATCGGGATGGTCGAAGCTCACCGTACCAATCGCCATGAAGCGCGACAGATCGTATTTGTATGGCGCAAAATTGCCGTGCCAGGCGACAACGTTGAGCGGCGAGTGATCCATCCCCGCGGCCCATAGATTGCCTTGGAACTTCGCCACCATGACGCAGGCTCCGCGGGAGTCGTCGTAAGCGGCCACGGGACTCAGGAAATCGCGGGAGTTGGCGAGGCCATTCGAGCCAAGCGGCCCGAGCTCGGGCAGCCGCAACGGCTGCCCGTAGTTCTCGCAAATATAGCCGCGCGACGGACCGTCGGGCAGTTCGACGCGCAGCCGCAGCCCGCGCGGGATGACGGCGATTTCGCCTGGCGGCGTCTCGACGACACCGAGTTCAGTCACGAAACGCGCGCGGCCCTGCTGCGGGACGATCAGCATTTCGCCATCCGCATTATAGAAATATCGCTCCGTCATCGAGCGGTTGGCAGCGTAGACGTGCACCGCCATGCCGATTTGCGTCGCTGCGTCGCCGTTGCCACCGAGCGTAACGATACCCTCGACGAAATCCGTTGGCGCTTGCGGAACGGGAATCGGGCTCCAGCGCAATTGCGTCGGCGTGGCGTCAAGGTCATTGAAAGGGGCGCTGCGAATAAGCCCGTTATCGATGCGCGCATAAGGCCGGTGCACGACCGAAGGCTGGATGCGGTAGGTCCAAGTGCGCCGGTTTTCCCCGCGCGGCATCGTAAAAGACGTGCCGGAAATCAACTCGGCGTAAAGGCCGTGTGGCGGGCGCTGCGGGGAATTGCGCCCGACCGGCAGGGCGCCGGGCACGGCTTCGGACGAGAAATGATTGCCGAAACCTGATTGATATTGAAGTTCCACCGGAGCGGCATTGCCGGCCGTTTGGCGCAGCATTGTTTCCTGATTCATCATGACCTCCCTCGCCGCGCGCACGCCGATCGGCGGACAGCGACAGCGTCGACATTCGGCAACCGGACCCGCATCCGGCTCGGCCAGGACGCGAGTTAATTGGTCGCTCTTGCAACTAATATCCGCTTTCAGCAAACCGGGCGCAAGCCGTGCCAGACGGCCCAAGTTCCGAGAGGAGGTGCGGTGCCGCAATTCGCCTTGAATGACGCACAATTCGTCCCAAAAGCCGCCAGGTTGAGACGGCATCAGCGGCGGCGGAGGTCGAGGGAAACTCTTCATTAATCATTATTGAGCGCCGCCTTCGCACGCGGCGACGTCACGCGCCTCTGAGGAAACGGGCATGCGCGCCATCATTGCATTCGCGCTTCTGCTGGCCGGATTTTCCAGCGCCGCGCCGGAGCCGGATTATACGACCTATTTCGGCGGAAATGCCGAGGTCCTCGGTGGCACTGGTGCGTCGGCGCTGGTCGAAATCGAGTCCTCGATTGGCCGCGCCGACCGGCTTCCGGTCCGCTCGCCGCGACCGCAGCCCGACGTCAATCCGGTAGCGACTGTCACTTTCGACGCCCCGACCAGCACCGATTCCAATTCCGGACAAAGCAACGAGGTAGCGCTCGGCGACCTCTGCAATGCGCTTTTCAGTTCGGCGCTGGACAATGATTTGCCGGTTCCGTTCTTCGCCAACCTGATCTGGCAGGAGAGCCGCCTGCAAGACGACGCTGTGAGCAAAAAAGGCGCATTGGGCATTGCGCAATTCATGCCGCAAACCGCCGTCGAAACAGGCCTCGACAATCCGCTCGACCCGCTGCAGGCGATTCCCGCCTCGGCGCGTTTTTTGCGTGAGTTGCGCCTCGAATTCGGCAATCTCGGCTTTGTCGCCGCCGCCTACAATGCCGGCGCGCACCGCGTCGTCGAATGGCTGGAGCACCGCGCAAACCTACCGCGCGAAACCCGCGGCTACGTTGTCCGGGTCACCGGGCTTTCGGTCGACGATTGGCGCAAAATGGCGGTGAACGACGAAGCCCTCACCTTCGTTCGCCGTCTGCCCTGCCGAAGTCTTCCGGAGTTCGCCAGCGTGGAAGAGGCGCAGACCCGGCAAGTACGATTGCAGCAGGCCAAGCTTGAACAAATCAAGCAAGAACAGATCAACGACGACAAGCGGGCGGCCGAGGCTGCGGCAAAATCCCGCAAAGACGCACACGATCGAAGCGCCGCCCGCGAGCACGGCCGCGGCAAGATCGAGCGGCACGAGGCCGGTCGCGTCACGCATGATCGCCGCCACAGCAGCCGCGAAGCCGACGGCCATGTCCACGCCCGACGAGACAAGCATACCAGCGTCTGACAAAGGCAGCGCCTGATCTCAGTCGACGGCCGCCGAGGAGCCGCGCCGTATGCCGAGCTTAACAATACGCTGCAGCAAATCCGGATACTCGATGCCGACGTGTTTTGCGGACAAGGCGAATTCCTGACTCTCGGCAATTTCCGGATTCGGGTTGGCCTCGAGAAAATACGGCGTGCCGTCAGCGGCGAGACGAAAATCGATCCGGGCATAGCCGTCGAGTTCGAGCGTCCGGTAAATCCGCTTCGCCATGCCCTGAATGCGCGCGTTTTGCTCCGACGTCAGGTCCCGCGCCGGTCCGTGACGGATACCGCGGCGTTCCTGATAATCGGGATCGTGCTTGACCTTCTCGGTGGCAATCAACCAATCGCCTTCGGGCATATTCTGGAACGTAAGCTCCCACACCGGCAAGACGGCAAGGCGATCGTTGCCGATGATGCCGACGTAGATTTCTCGCCCCTCGATATATTGTTCGGCGATCGCAGCCGTGCCGATGCGATCGTGGATGAAATTCACCCGTTCGGCGAGTTTTTCATCGCTGTCGACGACGGAGGCCTGCGAAATGCCGTAGGAGGCGTCCTCGTTGACGCTTTTGACGATGAGCGGCAAAGCGAGGCGCGCCGGGCGTTTGACCTTGCGGCCTTTTGGAAAGACGGCAAAGGCCGGCACCGGAATCCGATGATAATGCACCAGCGTCTTCGACAGATCCTTGCCGCGCGCCAGCATCAAGCCGCGCGGATTGCACCCAGTATAGGGCACCCGCATCAGTTCCAGATAGCTGACGACGTTTTGGTCGTAGATTGCCTCGCCGTGAAATTGCTCGAGCAGCGTGAACACCAAATCGGGTTTCCACGAGTCGATCTCTTCGCGAATGGGCTTCAGTTCGTCGTGCACGCCGAGCGGACGCACCTCGTGACCTGCGGCTCGCAGCGTCGACACCACGTCGTATTCGGTCTTCCAAATGTTTATTTCCTGTTCGGTGTGGCCCTTGATTGATTCCGGAGGGATCAGGTCGGGATGAACTAGCACCAGCACGCGCCTCCGTCTCATAGCGCGATCCATCTTCGCCGCGATGGGCCGAATAGGGTGTGCATGGTTTTGGCGGTCAACAGCACCGTGAATTCCATGATCAATTTGCGCTCGGGACCGACGGCGCGCAGACCAAGCTCGCGGCAGCGCTGGATCATCTCGTCAAGCACGACATCGAAAGTGAGCTGATACTCGCCGGTCCATTTAGCGACTAGTTCGCGCATGCTGGCGCGGTTGCGCCGGATGAACGTCGAGGCGGCTTCGCTGTGGCGATGCCGCGGATCGGCCGAAAACAGGCGCCGCAAATCGCGGTCGTAGGTTTTCGGCGTATCGACCACATAAAGCGCGCGTTTCTTCCTGTAATAGTCGCCCAGCGTCTGGCTGAGCGTACTGAGCGGATCGACCTTCTCACGATGCGTGAGAACCGGCCGCTTGCCGGCGATTTCGCCCATCAGTTCGTCGATATATTCGAGTTTCTTCAGCGCCGGCCAGCCGGCATAGCGCGTGCGCCAATGCGAGCGCGGCCGTAGCCATACCGCGAAAGTCTCGGCGAAATCCTCGTCAGGATGGCTCTGTGCATACCACAGCCGCAAGTGCTGGACGTGATTGCGGCTCGCCGGATTGGGCCGGTAATAGCGCGGATAGCGCCTCGAAGACGGACCGAAAATCTGTTGCCAGCGGCGGCGATGATGAAGCTGATAAGCGTGGGTAACAACATGGCCGCATTCGTGGCGAAGGATGCGCATACATTCGGAGGTCGTGCCGCCCTCAATGTCGAGGATCATTTTCTTTTCGAGGCGCATGAGCCGGGGGTGGGCGAGATAGAACGGAATGGCGATGCCCGGCGTGTTTTCCGGGGAAAACCATTCGCTCGAAATCCAGGCGTGCGGCCGCACGCGGATGCCGTGATCTGCAAGTTCGCCGTTGAGCGTATTCAGGCATTTTTCGAGCCACGTACCCTCGACCGTCACTTTAAGGTCCTTGAGCCGGACCTCCAGCAACTCGTCATCGGGCAGCCTGGCCCAAGGATAGTTCCGCCTGAACTTTCTACGCGGCATGAAGCGAGAACTCCGACAACAGGACCGGCCAGACCGTCTCCACGGGGCGAGGATACTTGACCCGCTCGCCGTTACAATAGAGATCGGACTGCCGGCCTGATCGGACCGGAGCGAAGCGAGAGAAGCGTGTCGGAACGTGTCGAACCGGTGCTTGTGATCGGCGGCGGACCGGTCGGCTTGGCGGTTGCCGGAGATCTCGGCTGGCGCGGCATTTCCTGCTTGTTGATCGAGCAGTCGGACGGCTCGATCTATCAGCCGCGGATGGATCTTGTCGGCATTCGCACCATGGAATTCTGCCGCCGTTGGGGCTTGGTACCGGCGGTCGAGGCTTCGCCTTACCCGCGCGACTACCCCCAGGACAATATCTATCTGACGAGCCTCACCGGTTATGAACTCGGCCGCGAGCGGTTTCCTGGCATCGGCCAGACGCCCCCGCCGCCGCAGAGCCCGCAGCGGCGCGAACGCTGTCCACAAAACATGTTCGACCCGATCCTGCAGGCCTTCGCCGCCTCGCATCCCGGCGTGAGCCTTCGCTATTGCACGCGGCTCCTGTCGTTCACTCAAGATGCCGGGCGCATCACCGCGGTGGTCGAAAACGTGACGACCGGCACGCGGGAAGAAATCGCGGCGCAATATATCGTCGGCTGCGACGGTGGGCGCAGCACAGTGCGCGAGACGCTCGGCATTGCGATGCAAGGCAACCCGGTCCTGACCTACACGACCAATGTGATCTTCCGCTGTCCGCACCTGCTTTCGCTGCACGACAAGGGCAAGGCCTACCGCCACATTTTCATTGGACCGGAAGGCACATGGTCGACCATCGTCGCCATCAACGGTCGCGACGAATGGCGCTTTTCGCTGATCGGGAGCACCGAGCAGCGCGAATACACGACCGAAGACATCGAGGCCGCGATCCGGCGCGCCGTCGGCCGCGACTTCGAGTTCGAGGTTTTGAGCGTACTGCCGTGGGTGCGACGCGAATTGGTCGCCGAGCGTTATCGCACAGGCCGCGGTTTCATTGCCGGCGATGCTGCACATGTGATGTCGCCCACCGGCGGCTTCGGTATGAATACCGGCATTGGCGACGCCGTCGATTTGTCCTGGAAGCTCGCCGCCGTGCTCGATGGCTGGGGTGGCGACGCACTTCTCGAGTCCTACGGCATCGAGCGCCAGCCGGTCGGCGCGCGCAACGTCGCCGAAGCGAGCGGCAATCTACGCCGCATGTTGGGCCTCGCCGCACATCCCGATCTCCTCGATCCGACGCCGCAAGGCGTGGCGTCGCGCGCCAAAGTCGGACAAGAATTCTCCCAGACCATGCAGCGGGAATGGTTCACGCTCGGCATTCACCTCGGCTACCGCTACGAAGGCTCGCCGATCTGCTGGGCCGATGGAACCCCGCCGCCGCCCGACGATGCCAAAGCCTATGTGCCGGCGGCGCGGCCAGGACACCGCGCCCCGCATGCCTGGCTGGCCGAAGGCCATTCGACGCTCGATCTGTTCGGCCGCGGCTTTACGCTTCTCG
>JBAQHW010000427.1:0-13254 GCA_049288525.1 Xanthobacteraceae bacterium | reverse complement strand
GGCGTGAGCGGGTGCCGACCGCAAACTTCTTTCAGCCGAGCGGCTATGGCGACAATCCCGTCGCTCAGCGCAATAACGTCGTCGCCAAGCTCTTGGCGGCAACCAACGCGCGCATGGACGAAGAGTGTAGAAAGCCGGGTGCGGAAGAATTGGCGGCTTTGCTCCACTGATCTTCAAGGGCAACGGTGTCCCGGTATAGCAAGATTTGGGGAAGCGTGATCTTATCGGGGAACCGGCGTCCAGCCTTGGCTCAAGTCCGAGGTCAGACATTTCTCGAATCGTGTTTTAGGCCATTGCGATGCCATGGTGAGCCGGTACGATACCGGTTCATATGTCGCAGATTTCCTTCCTGATCGGGTTCTTGTGAGGCGGCGAGACTTCATAACATTGGTAGCCGGCACCCTCTCGGCCTGGCGGTCGCTGTGGCCGGGAAAAGCGCGCGCGCAATATCAGCCGGCGCCGCCGTATTTTGCGCCGGCCTATCAGCCACCGCAAACTCAGGCGCCGGCCGCCGCCCCGGCCGCCCCCGCCGACACTTCGGTCGGACAGGTATCCACCATGCAGGGCAGCGCTAGCGTCACGCGTGGCAACGCCGCTGCGACCGCACTGAATGTGGCCGATCCCATCTTCAAGAACGATACGCTTGCCACCGGCGCCGACTCCGCGCTCGGTATCACCTTCGATGACGAGACCACCTTCAGCCTCTCGGCCGATACCCGAATCGTCGTCAACGAGTTTGTCTATCAGCAAAACGGCACCGGCAACGCAGCCACGTTCAATGTCGCGGTCGGCACCGCCGCCTTTGTCGCGAGCCTTGTCGCCAAGACCGGCGACATGAAGATAACGACGCCGGATGCCGCCATCGGGATTCGCGGCACCACCGGAGTCGTCGAGGTGCCGGC
The DNA here is from genome assembly GCA_049288525.1 of Xanthobacteraceae bacterium. Classification (GTDB taxonomy): domain Bacteria; phylum Pseudomonadota; class Alphaproteobacteria; order Rhizobiales; family Xanthobacteraceae; genus BOG-931. The sequence goes on along the minus strand of JBAQHW010000427.1, from coordinate 12,352 downwards.
GACAGGTGGCGCGGCGGCGCCAACCGTAAAGCTTTATCCCGATACCGACGGTCACGTCGGGCAGATCGACGTATTCGACCTCCAGGGTAACCGGCTTGGCGCATTGACGCAGGGCGCCAGCGCTTTCCAGCTCCGCGCCGGCCCCGGTGGACGAATGTCCGCCGTGCCCTATCGGATTCCGCCGCAGGAGGCGGCACGCGATCGTGGCAGATTGCAACGTCTCAATATGGCGCACACACTGGGCCGGCGCATGATCGAGCAGCGCCGGCAATTGCGCGGGCCTAATCGGCAGCGGCCGAACAATCAGCGCCCGGGACGGCAGAACTTCCGCGGTCCGCCCAACGGGCGGCCGCGCGGGCACGGTCAGCCGCGGCGCGGCGGTCCGCGCGACAACCGAAACCGGCAATAAGCCTGCGGCAGCCGGCGCGACCAAAAACGAGGAAACCCAATGCGCGCGTATCAAATACCCAAGGGTGGCGCCGGCATCGAGTCGGTGGTGCAGGTGGAACGTCCGGATCCCGAGCCTGGACATCGCCAGGTCTTGGTCAAGGTCAAAGCCTGCTCGCTCAATTTCCGCGATCTCGGCATCGTGCGCGGCACCTACCGCGTGCCGGTGCGTGAGAACGTCATTCCGCTGTCGGACGGCGCCGGCGAAGTCGTCGCGGTTGGACCGGGCGTCGTTCGCGTCAAGCTCGGCGATCGCGTCGCCGGCAATTTCTTTCAGCGCTGGCCGGGTGGCGAGGCGATGCCGGATGCGCACGCAAGCGCGCTCGGCGGCGGCATCGACGGCATGCTTGCCGAATACGCGGTGCTTGAAGAAGACGGCGTGGTGAAAATTCCGTCGCATTTGTCGCTGGAGGAGGGCGCGACGCTGCCCTGCGCCGGCGTCACCGCGTGGCATGCGATGATGGAGCACGCCCGGCTCAAGGCCGGCGACACAGTCCTGTTGCAGGGCACCGGCGGCGTCTCGATTTTCGGCCTGCAGTTCGCGCATGCCGCGGGCATTCGCGCCATCATCACCTCGTCGAGCGACGAAAAACTGGCACGCGCCAAAAAACTCGGCGCCGCGTTCGGCATCAATTACAAGACGACGCCGGACTGGGACAAAGCGGCGCTGGAATTCACCGGCGGCGTCGGCGTCGACCATGTCATCGAAGTCGGCGGCGCAGCGACCCTGGCGCATTCGTTTCGCGCCATCCGCGTCGGCGGCAAGGTTTCGCTGATCGGCGGGTTAAGCGGCGGTGCGACCGAGCTCAATCCGGGTCTGATTTTCTCGCGCCGCGCCAACGTCCAGGGCATATCGGTCGGATCGACGCAAATGTTTCTGGCGCTCAACCGCGCCGTCGAAGCCAACGCCATCAAGCCGGTGATCGACAAGGTGTTCGCCTTCGCCGACGCGCAGGCGGCCTACAAGCACATGGCCTCCGGCGCACATTTCGGCAAAATCGTCATCAGCGTAGAGTGAGTTGACTTTGCGCCAGCTCAACTGGATTTTCTAGCCGGCCCGTTCCAGCGCCTTGCGGTCCCATTGCGCCAGATCGGCGGCGGCGGCGTAGGTCTCCTGCAGAAAGCCGAGCAAGAGGGCATCCGGATCGGCTGCCTGTCGCACCACGTCATACGGCAAAATGAACTGGCCCACGGTCTTGTCGTAAAATCCGCCGGCTGTTTTCAGCGGCGTGTCGCCGTAACCGACCGGCTCGGGATAGGCGTAGACATAGAAGGCGGCGCGGCCGTAACCGCCATTGCCCGGCCAAAAGCCGCAACTCGACACTTCGTGGGAATAGGCCTCGGCCATGACCCAGCTTGCCACGTTGGGCGTGACGCTCTGCGGCGGTGCCGCGGTGCGGCCGGAAAACCGTGACGTCGCCAGATCGAAACTGCCCCAGAAGAAATGCACCGCGCTTGCCTTGCCGACGAACCGGCTGCGAAAAATCTTCATCACCCGGTCGGCTTGCACCAAGGCTTGCCAGAATGTCTGCGCGTAGTGCGGATCGTATTGCGCGTGCGTGCGGTCGCGATCGAACGGGATGGCGTTCTCGACCTCGCTCGGCATGGTCCAGATGCGGACCTCGATGCCAAGCTTCCGCACGGCGGCCATGAACGCGGCATAGAAGTCGGCGACCGTCATCGGCGCGAGCGCAAAGCTTTCGGTTCGGCCGTCGCTCGCTGCGATGACCAGATGATGGCCGGTGAGATCAAAGACGATGTCGAAAGTGCCGTCGCGGAAAGGCATCGCTGGCGCGGCAAGCCCGCGCGCGGTCACGAAGAACGTCGCATTCCACCAATGATTGACCAGCGGCGTGAGCGCGATACGCACCTTGCCGGCGATCTGCGTCCACAAATGCAGCGTATTGCAGGTGTCGCTCCACGCCGAAAACGCCAGGTCGGGCCATTGAGAGTTATGCGTCATTGAAAACTGCTCGTTGAAAATGGCTCATGGGAGGCGCTTCGCCCGCGCTGTTCATTCTGTCTTCTGGAGGGCTGGCACGCCCGCTTACTATCTGAACGCGAGCTTCCACCAAAACATCAGCGAATAGACCACGTACGGGATCGCCAGGATTGGCAATATCCAGAGCAGCGCGAGCGGGTATTTCCTGATGATGCGCTCGGGCAGAAACATGGCGATGACGCCGAGTCCGCCCGATATCAGAATGGTCGTCAGCGTAAATCCGTACCACAGCATATTCAGGCCGGTGCCGGGATGCATGTCTGCGGCGCCCCAGGCCAGCCGATGGATCGCCGGAAAATAGGTCACCAGCGGCAGCTTCAGAAACACGACGAGGCAATAGACTACGGGGCCGGTGATTGAAAAGGTGGTGACGAAGGCCCTAAACTTGCTTGACGCCGCCAATGACGATCGCGGTGCCGCTTCTTGGGCGGTCGCGGCGTCCGCGTTCGCGGATGTCGTTGTCATGGTTTGGCTCATGATCCGAATCCTCGCGCGTTGTTGAGGAAGTGGCCAACGAGGAAGAGGAACCAGCAGAACGAGGCGAGCACGATGGTCACCCCCTTGCGCGCATTGTCATATTCCGGGTTGTCGGCGTTCTTCCACAAGTACCAATAGGCCGGCAGCAGCAACAGGCCGAGCGATGCCACATGCTCCTTGAAATCGAAGAAGGCTCCCGTCTTGAAATAATGCTCCTCGATAAGCGGAACCTTTATGTAAACGGTATAGGCGGTGTAGATGTAGGAGCCGACGAAGAAGGTGAGCACCCATAGCGTGCAGACCGCCGTAGCATAGCCGGAGGCACGCACCGAGCGGTAACGGGCAATAATGCCACCGCCGCTCGCTTGACGCGCCGGCAATGCGACGGCCACGGCCTGATGGGTGAGCGCGCCGAGTAGCCCGAGCGCCAAAATCAGATGGACGAACAGCAATGTCGTCCAGAACGATTCCACCGACAGGAACCCGCTCATGATTCCTCCCTCCTTTTCTGCCGCGCACACCGCGGCGCGCGGATTTTTCTACAGCAGTTTAGTCCAGCCAAACGGCTTGTCGAGTACCGACATCGCTGATCTCGGTGCGCGCGGGTTGGGAAAATGAATTCGGATCCTCGCCGTCGCCTATCTTCCTCGCAGTCGGTCAACCTTATCGTCGCCCATGCCGCGTGCGCTCCGATCGGCGCCGCCGGTCAAATTGATCGCAAATCGGCGCTGGCCAAGCACGCGTTTGCTGCAGATGCTCACGGCAGAAGTTGGCAGAACTCGGAAGTCGCGCGATGTCCGACTTAAGTCCGCAAGGCGTGGCAAAGCGGATACGCAAGAGGAGGAAAGTGGTGGGCGCTGTAGGGATTGAACCTACGACCTCTCCCGTGTGAAGGGAACGCTCTCCCGCTGAGCTAAGCGCCCGAACCAGTGAAGCCGGGATTTAAGGCGCGCCCCTCGGGGTGTCAAGAAAAGCCCTGTTGGGGGCTTAATTGGTCGTCGAAGCGACCCGCGATGCGGTGGATTGCAGCGCGCGAATGCGATCGGCGAGCGTATTGCCGGCCGCGGTGTTGCCGTTCTCGGTGCCCGCGCTGTCGCGTCCGGCCGTCGCGGGCCCGACAGTCGCTGCTTCGAGCATGGATTCGATCGGCGATCCCGGACCTTCCAGCGTCGCAGTCAGCCGCGCCACCTCGGCGGCGACGTCGTTGATGCGCTCGCGCAGGAGCGCGTTCTCGACGCGCTCCGCCGCCCAGGTCGATTCGGCGTCGCGCTTCATGCCGCCGACTTCGCGCTGCAGCTTGCCGCGCTCGTCGATCGCGGCAGCGAGCTGCGCTTCGAGCTGGGCAATGTCGGCACGGAACCGATCGACGGCCGAACTCGACCGGCTGCCGGAGGTCGCCAATTCGCCGCGCAGATCCGCTTCGGTCTTGCGCGCATCTTCAAGCTCGCTGCGCATGCGCTCGAGCTGATAATCGCGGTCGGCGAGCACGCGTCCTTGATCGGAAAGCCGGATTTCGAGGTCCTGGACGCGGTGATGGAGCGCTTCGGCCTCGTTCTGATGCACGAAAAGCTGCCGCTCGAGGTCGGTGGTGCGCGAATTGAGGTCGCCAAGCTTGGCGCGCGCGGCGGTCAATTCATTGGTCGCGGTATCGGCATCGGCGCGTTCGCGCTCCAGCCGGCGGTGGGTTTCCTCCACCGCGCGCTCGTAATCGGCGACGCTGATCTTCATGGCCTCGACCTGGGCATGGAACGCCGCGATCTCGGTCCGTTGGCTGTCGGCGTACAGCGAGCGCTCGCCCAACTCGCCGAGAAGCTTCGTCAGTTCCGCTTCCTTGTCGGAAAGCTGCCGCTCGGCCTCGCGCAGCGAGCTCGACTTGATCTGAAATTCCTCTTCGGTGGCCCGCAATTGATCGCGCAAGGCCTTGTCGCGGGCTTCCAGCGCAAAGATTGTCGCGGTCTTCTCGCCGAGCTCCTTCTTCAACTGATTGATGGCGTCGCTCTTCTTGCCAAGCTCGGCAAGCTGCGTCGACGACTTGGTCTTCATTTTTTCGACGCTCATTTCAAGGCGGCGGGTCGACATCGCGAATTCGGCGCGGAGTTGATCCTTGTCGGCGCGGATTTCGGCGATCGAGAGCGGCGTCGCGGCTTCCAGCCGCTTCATGGTCAGGCGGACGGCGCGATTATGAACGAGCGGAATGAAGAGCAGAAAAAGGAGCGCCGCAACCAGGAACCCAATGCCGAAATACATGACCGATTCGATCACGACGCTACCCCTCAGCTACGCCGCTGCCATCCGAGCCTTTACCATGCATGACCATGCCATGCGGGTGCTTACTGCACCACAGTGACGAGCCGTTAACCTAAACCGACTTCGTTCGCGGCGCCAATTGTTTTGATAATTGTGGCCGCTCCGGCCGCGTCACGAGGAGTCAAAATGGATTCCACGTCGGTCGCTGGGTGAATTTCAAGTAGCCGAGATTGGCGCCCAGCCGTAATCCGACCCCTGAGCGGATCGGCACCAGCACGATGTTGTTGGCGGTCAAGGCGGTCATGCCGAAACCGCCGATAAAATAGGCCGACCCATTGACGCCGCCGAAGCGATCGAAAATCGCCTGCGTCGATGGCAGATTATAGATGAGCATCATGGTCCGGGCGCCGTCGGCTCCGGCGTCAAAGCCGATGCTGGGACCTTCCCAGAAAACGCGCAAATCACCGGCATTTTTCGTATAGAGCGTGCCGTCGCCATAGCGCAGGCCGCCGACAAAGGCGCCGCTGCCCTCTTCGCCGAGGATGTAGCCGTTCGGCTCGCCCCATTGGCTGAAGGCTTTCTGCATCACCATGGCGAGGCCGCGCGATACGCCACCAAAGAAATGATGACCGGCTTCGACCAGTTCGTCGGCGGAGAAATGGTCCCTGTGCGGCGGCGGGGGTGGCGGCTCCGGGGAGACGGCCGCGGGCGGTGGCGCCTGCGGCGGCATGGTCTGCGCGCCGGCCGGAGTGGCAGCCAAGAAGGCGATGCTGGCAATCAGACCGGCAAATCGCCGAATGTGCGTTCGCCAAGTTTTCGTCGGCCAAGTTTCCGTCCGCCGGGCTTCCGTCCGCCAGGTGAGAGTCATGGTCAGCTCCCCGCTTAACCCCTTACTCACGCGATCGGTCTAAGTGGGACTCGACGCGAATCAGCCTAGCTTTTGCCGAGACTATGACCACAGCACGGCCAAAACGAAAGCAATACCGCGGCGCCGCCGGGGCATGCGCCGGGCTGGCGGTCTTAAGCGGCCTGTTCTTCACGCTGGCGGCCGGTGTGCCTATGGCGCCTGCCGCCGCCGGGCGGTTCGTGGTGAATTGGCATACCGGGCTTGCCATCGACGGCTACGATCCGGTGGCATTCTTCACCGACGGCAAGCCTGTCGCGGGCAGCGATGACTACGAATTACATTACGGCGGCGTGGTTTGGCGGTTCGCCAATATCGGCAACCGGGCGGCATTCGCCGCGAGCCCCGATGTCTACATGCCGCAATATGGCGGCTACGACCCGATCGGTATGGCCCAGGGGATTGCCGTTCCGGGAAATCCGAACACGTGGCTGATCATCGGCGAACGGCTGTTCTTTTTCTACAATGACGACCGGCGCGAGAAATTTGCCGCCAATCCTGATCGGGTCACTACTCCGGCAGACCGTGCATGGCCGGCGGTTGCCGGCAGGCTCATGCAATAGTCGCCTGACCACAGGCGACGAAAGCGGGGATCAAGAGATCGTCCGTTCCGTAGCGCAGCGGCGATGCGTCCGGCGCCGCTATTGCGCCGCCCGCGGCGATGAGGAGGGCATGGCCGGCCGCCACGTCCCAGTCGCGGGTCGGGGCCAGCCGCGGATAGAGATCGGCCGAACCTTCGGCCAGGCGGCAAAATTTTATCGAGGAGCCGGATGGCATCAGCTCGGCTTGCGGAAAGCGCTCGACAAAGGCCTGTGTTCGAGGGTCCAAGTGCGAACGGCTGACCATAATGACGGGCGCGGCTTGCGGGCGCGGCCGGACGCGGATGCGGTGACCGGCTTTGCAGGGTAGACCGTCGAATCGCTCGGCACCTCGGCCAACAACGCCTCGCCACAATTCGGCGCGTGCCGGCGCGCCAATGACACCGAGGAGGGGAACGCCGTCGGTCAAGAGTGCGATATTGACCGTGTATTCGTTCCGGCCGACGATAAATTCACGCGTTCCGTCGAGCGGATCGACAAGAAAATAACTGCCGCGTTCGATCCTCTTGGGCTTTTCATGCGATGCCCGCTCCTCGGAGATAATCGGCACGGCCGGAGCCAGCCGCTCCAAGGCTTCGCAGATGACAGCCTCCGCGGCTTCGTCGGCTGTGGTCACCGGCGAGCCATCGGCTTTGCGGCGCACCTGGGCCATGGACGCCAGGTCCAAGATGGTTCGTGACGCGTCGGCGGCAATCGCCGTCAACGCTTCGATGAGCGCCAAGCAGTCGGCGGCGTTTAAGCTTGGCACGAGAAAGGTTCCTCAGGACGGCGCGATCTAGCACGGCCCGCAATAGAGGGCACGATTGCCGAATCGGCCGTGCTATGACACGGACGGGGCCAATCCCTCGCTGCGGAGCAGCCAATGTCCGCCCCAATTACCGGTCCTATTGCCATCGGCGTCCTCGACCTTGCGGCGCTGTTGTGTTCGCGGGTTTGTCACGATCTGATCAGCCCGGTCGGTGCCATCGTCAATGGGCTGGAGGTCCTGGAGGAGGACAAGGACGAAGAAACCAGGACGTTTGCGCTCGACTTGATCAAAAAAAGCGCGCGGGCGGCCTCCGCCAAGCTGCAATTCTGCCGGTTGGCCTTCGGCGCTGCCGGATCGGCCGGGGCGCAGATAGATACCGGCGACGCCGACAGGGTGGCGCGCGGCCTTCTTGAGGATGGCAAGACGACCATCGTTTGGAATCTGCCGCGGGAGCTGGTTGCCAAAAATCGCGTAAAACTCTTGCTGAATATGCTGGTCGTCGGCGGCGCGGCGATCCCTCGGGGTGGCACCTTGACGGTCGAGGCAGCCGACGGGGGCTATCGGGTTACGGCGAACGGACTCAATGCCCGTTTAACGCCAATTACGGCGGAACTCCTCACCGGCAGCCCGTCGCAGACGGTAGATGCCCACGCCATTCAGCCGCTTTATACCGGAATTCTCGCCCGGGACTGCGGGCTGACCGTCTCGGCTTCGACCGACGGTGAAGCGGTGGTTGTAACCGCTCGTTGAGGCTTTTTGCAGCTTCTCCGGCGGTTATTCGGGGTCTTACGCAACCGAAATTAAACTCTTTGGCAACACACTGAAGCTGCCCGACCAGGCGCTCGACGCCTGGCTAGGCCGGCGCGCGCTGTGCGCGCCGAACGGTGTGGCGCGCGCTCTGCGTGTGCCGGTGGTGCGACGAGGCGCCCGAAATGGACGAGCTGTTGCGTGATTTCCTGACCGAAACCGGCGAGAGCCTCGACCGTGTCGATGCCGAGCTGGTGCGTTTCGAGCAGGACCCCAATAACACTGCCATCCTCACCAATATTTTTCGCCTGGTTCATACCATCAAGGGAACCTGCGGCTTTCTCGGGCTGTCGCGGCTTGAAAGGCTGACGCATGCCGCAGAAAGCTTGATGGGGAAATTCCGCGACGGCATGCCGGTTACCGGCGACGCGGTCAGCCTCATTCTGGCGACGATCGACCGCATCAAGGGGATCCTTGATGAGCTCGAAGACAAACAGCAGGAATCGGAGGGCGACGACACCCACTTGATTGGTCGCCTAGGACAGATGGCGCGCCAGGAGACAGCGGCGTCGCCGCCGCCGGTCGCCGAAAAGATACCGGCCGCCGAGCCCGTCAGCACCCGGGCTGACGCAGCGCAAGGCGAGGCGTGCGTCCCGGACGTCGACAAATCCGCCAACGACGCGCCGGAGCGGCCGGCGGCCGAAGCCGGCGACAGGCTCGCCAGCCATTCGATCCGCGTCAGCGTAGATACGCTCGATCGCCTGATGACCACGGTTTCCGAGCTGGTGCTGACCCGCAACCAACTGCTTGAGATCGTCCGCCGGCATGAAGAGTCCGACTTCAAGGTGCCGCTGCAGCGACTCTCGAACGTGACGGCCGAGCTGCAAGAAGGCGTGATGAAGACGCGCATGCAGCCGATCGGCAATGCCTGGCAAAAACTGCCGCGCATTGTGCGCGATCTATGCGCCGAGCTCGGCAAGGAGATCGAGCTCGAAATGCATGGCGCCGAAACCGAGCTGGACCGCCAGGTGCTCGAACTCGTCCGAGACCCGCTCACTCATCTGGTACGCAATTGCGCCGATCATGGGATCGAGAACCCCGCGGCGCGTCTCGCCGCCGGCAAATCGCGCAGCGGTACGATCCGCTTATCGGCCTGCCATCAGGGCGGTCATATCATCATCGAAATCGCCGACGACGGCCGCGGACTGGATATTGCGCGCATTAAAGTCAAGGCGATCGAAAGTGGGCTTGCGGGCGAAGCCGATCTGGCCGGCAAATCCGACGTTGAGATTTATAATTTCATCTTCGCCCCCGGATTTTCCACTGCGGAGCGGGTAACCAGCATTTCCGGCCGCGGCGTCGGGATGGACGTCGTCCGCAGCAACATCGAACAAATCGGCGGCACGGTCGACTTGAAGTCTGTCGCCGGCGGCGGAACGATCTTCACCATTAAAATTCCGCTCACGCTGGCCATTGTCTCGGCGCTTGTCGTCGAAGCGGCAGGTGAGCGCTTTGCGATCCCGCCGGTTGCCGTCCTCGAACTGGTTCGTGCCGGCGGTGCCGGCAGCGCCGCCGAGCACCGCATCGAACGGATCAAGGACACGCCGGTCCTACGGCTGCGCAACAGACTGTTGCCCCTGTTGTACCTCAAGGAGGTGTTCCAGCTTGGCGATGCCGATCGCGACAGCGGCTTTGTCGTCGTCATCCAGGTCGGCAACCAGGTGTTCGGCGCCGTGGTCGATGGCGTGCTGCACACCGAGGAGATCGTGATCAAGCCGATGTCGTCGAAGTTGCGCCACATCGCGGTCTTCTCCGGCACCACCATCCTCGGCGACGGTTCCGTTATCATGATCGTCGATCCCAATGGCCTCGGGCAGGCTCTCGGCCGCGCCGCCCAGGCACAGGCGGAGGCGATTGAGTTAAAGCAAAGCGAAGAGACCGCGGCAGACGAAAAGGTCGCGCTGCTCGTGTTCCGCGCCGGCTCGCAGCGGCCGAAGGCGGTGCCGCTGCCCTTGGTGACGCGCCTCGAGGAAATTGACTGCCGGCGGATCGAGCTCTCGGACGGCCGCCATCTCGTGCAATATCGCGGTCAGCTGATGCCGCTGTTACGGATCGATACCGACGCCGAGCTCAGAAGCGAGGGTGCCCAGCCGATCCTGGTCTTTTCCGATCGCGGCCGATCAATCGGCCTTGTGGTCGATGAAATCGTCGACATCGTCGAGGACAAGCTTGACGTCGAAGTCAGCGGCAGCCGCCCCGGCATCCTCGGCTATGCCGTGGTCAAAGGCGCCACCACCGAGATGATCGACGTCGGTCATTTCCTGCCGCAGGCATTCGAAGATTGGTTCCGCCATCGCAATGCGGTAAAGGGAGACGGCGCGCGCAAGGTTCTCCTCGTCGACGACTCGCCTTTTTTCCGTGACATGCTGGCGCCGCTTATCAAAGCGGCCGGCTATCAGGTGATCGCCGTGGGCTCCGCCGCGGATGCGTTGGCGGCGATCAAATCCGGCAATGCGATCGATCTTGTCGTGACTGACATCGAAATGCCGGACATGGACGGCTTCGCGCTGGCGCAAGCGATGCGGTCCGTATCCGCGACCGCCGGCATACCGATTATCGGGCTTGCCGCAATGGTCTCCGACGAGACGATCGCACGCGGGCGCGCCGCAGGCTTCCACGATTTTGTCGCCAAGTTCGATCGGCCCGGCCTGATCGCGGCGATCAAGGAACAAAGCGCCGAAGTGACCAGGGCTGCGTGACCGCTATGGAAATAAGCCATGACGATATCGAATACGTGACTTTTACCACCGCAGGCCAACTGTTCGGGCTGCCGATCGAATGCGTGCAGGACGTATTCAAGCCGGCACGCATGACGCGCGTGCCGCTTGCCGGTCCGGAGATCGCGGGCGTGTTGAATTTGCGCGGGCGCATCGTCACCGCAATCAATCTCAACAACCGTCTCGACCTTGAGTCGCGCGCGGACGGCAAGGCGCCAATGGCCATCGGCATCGAATCCGGCGGCGAGTCATTCGGCCTTCTGGTCGATACGGTCGGCGAGGTGCTCAAACTTTCGGATGGGGAGCGCGAGCCCAATCCGGTTAATCTCGACCGCAAACTTGCACGCATATCGGCCGGTGTATTCCGGCTCGACGGACAGCTTCTCGTCGTGCTCGATGTCGATCGAGTGCTGGATCTTGGCATCGAGGCGGCGGCATGAGTCATTAGCAGGCATCGAACGGTAACGAACGGAATAGCGGCACGCCCGCAGAAGCGCAAAGCGAGGAGACTATGAAAACGTGTTTGATAGTTGACGATTCCAGCGTCATTCGAAAAGTGGCGCGGAGAATCCTCGAAGGCCTCGAATTCCAGATTGTCGAGGCTGAGAACGGCGAAGAGGCGGTCGAATCGTGCCGCAATCAGATGCCTGACGCGATCTTGCTCGACTGGAACATGCCGAAAATGGACGGCTATGATTTTCTGCGCGCACTGCGTCGGCTGCCGGACGGCGACCGTCCCAAAGTGGTGTTTTGCACCACCGAGAACGACGTCGCTCACATCGCCCGGGCACTCCATGCCGGCGCCAACGAATACATCATGAAGCCGTTCGACAAGGACATCGTCGAAGCCAAATTCCAAGAGGTCGGCCTGATCTGAGAGACTGAAGTCGGAAAGTACCGCGTATTGGAAGTCCGTCAATGAGTACCGTCCTCGCAGCCGCCAACCCAGCGCTCCGGACCGAATCTCCTATTCGCGTCATGGTCGTCGACGACGCCGTCGTGGTGCGCAGCTTGCTGGCGCGCTGGGTCGATGCCGAATCCGACATGCAGGTGGTCGCCTCGCTGCGTACCGGGCGGGAAGCCGTGGCGCGCATCGAGCAGAGCGGGGCCAATGTCGTCCTGCTCGACATTGACATGCCGGAGCTCGACGGCATTTCGGCGCTGCCGCTGTTGTTGCAGAAAAGACACGACCTTGCCGTCATAATGGTTTCGACGTTTACGCGGCGCAGCGCCGAAATAAGCTTGCGCGCGTTGGCGCTGGGCGCCGCCGATTACATTCCGAAGCCTGAAACCGCGCGTGAAGCGACCACTTCGGTTTCGTTTCGCCGGGAATTGATCGAGAAAATTCGTACTTTGGGCCGCAACCGCGCACCGCTGCGCGGCTATGCCAGCCCCGCGCCAGCT
>JBAQHW010000426.1:0-3482 GCA_049288525.1 Xanthobacteraceae bacterium | reverse complement strand
TGAAATTCGAACCGGCGCCGGCGGGGTCGAACTCGTAACGGGATCAGAGCGCGTACTCATAGATTCGGCTCAGTGAGCGCTGCTCAATGTCCGCTTCGCCCCGAAAGCGACCGGCATGCTGCGGTGCCGCGGGCTGACGCGATGTGCCACCAAGAGACGTCGCCAGCTCGCAACAATCGAGCCCGAAACTTACCTACTGGCCTCCCGCGATTTCGTGACCGATCAGCGCTTGTCAGTACCTAAGCCCGGTGGATACTTCAATTCGCCTTTTCGAGCTGACTTTTTGCGCTTGAGTCGGTGCAGCCAGTTTCGACGAACGTATGTTTCAGCGCCCTTCATTGCAACCTTGATCATCTCCAAAAGCAGAGGGAATCGAATGTACCGAAGATCGTTCGGCAGATTTTTGATTGCTTTTGATTGGATATGAAGCGTTGTTCGCGCCCAGGAAATCCGCTTTGACGTATTTTGCGAATGCACTCGGACCCAAACAAGATGTGCATCGACCCACGCGACGCGATAACTCCAAGCAAGGCGCATCCATAAGTCCCAATCCGGCGATACGAACGTTGGATCGAACCCTCCAATTGCCATTACGGCCGCCCGCTTGGCAATCGTTGTCGAGCAGCCGCCAGCATAGTTCTTGAGCGTCATTGCTGCCTTTGCCGAGAGGCCGCTCGGCGGTCGACGCGGCGCGTTCGGAGTTCCGCCATGTTCGTCAAACAGTATCGCATCGCTAAAGATCACATCTGCCTCAGAGGCGTCGGCAGCCTTTAAAGCGACTTCTATCCAATTTGGCTCCCACAAATCGTCGTCATCAAGGAATGCGAGCCATTCTCCTTGAGCGGTGCGGATACCGGCATTTAACGCAACCGCAATGCTTCCCTGCTGAACACGAATAAGGTTGCACCCCGCCGCTTCCAGCTTGCTTTGCAATGTATGTGGATTGTCCGCACCGTTGATGACAACTATGATCTCAAAGTCCTTGAAAGTTTGCGCCCGAACGCTTTTGAGAGCCTCGCTGAGCATGCGCGGCCGGGCCTGCGTTGGAATGATCACTGACACTACCGGCTTCATGAGAATGACCGCTTTGCCTAAGAGGGTCGGATCTTCGCGAATAGTTCTGGAAAGGTGCTTACTACGTCTAGTCGTCGTTGATCTATGCCGGCATTTCGGCGCGGCCGGAACCCAAGTTTCCCCGAAGGCGCGTCATCCTCACTACATCGGCAATAATGAAGTCGACGCTGCAAAAAAAGCACGTCATGTCGCAGATGGGTCAGACATCAAAACTAAACCTGCCCATGAAGCGTTCATGGGTCTCGGGCGCGCTTGCTTTCTGCTCGATCAAATTACAACGCTGCCGCCGTATCGACCTACCGAACAAACAGTGCGAGATAGGAATCAAATGTGGGAATCGGCATCCGCTGAAATCTATGCTGTTCGAGCGTGCTAGAGATTGCGTGGACTTGGTTGTCGGATAACGATGAGGGATGAATTTCAAGGTGGATAGAGCGCACGCGCATCCAATCGCTGACACAGGTGAGTAGCTCGAATTCAGCGCCTTCGACATCCAGCACTAGCACGGTCGGATCGAATTGGACGATGGCGTCCGCGAGCGAAATTGCCGGCACGGTTAGGAGTCGGGCGCGGTCTCGTCCGCGATGGGTCCCTGAGATGGTAAAGTCGTCGTATCCGATCGAGTCCAGGAATGCCGTTTCGGTTCGTGCTTCGGCGATGAGCGCCGCAACCGCGACGTGGATATTGTATCCGTTGAGCAATAGATTTTTGCGCAGCGCCTCGGCGGTACGTGGATTTGGCTCGAAGACTTGGACCGCGTCCTTGCCGACGATGTCGGCGATCTGCATGCTAAGGGTCCCGAGACCGCCGCCGGCCTCGATCACGCGGTCTCCGCGGGCGATAAAGCCACGTTCGCGCATGTACTCTAGCAGGTCACGCTCCGCCTTCTCGTAGCGGCCGCGCGCGATGGTCTTGATCAGGTTCGGCGTCATCACGCTCGGGTCGCGATATATGAGCTTGCCGCCCACGCGCAGTTGGTCGCCCCAGACCCACAGGCGGTAGCGGGACGCGATGCTGGTGGCCGCGCGTGAGATTTCGTGCAAAAAACCCACAATACGGCCGATAGAACATGAATCTGCGCAGATTGGAACCTTATATTTATAGCGAGTCTACGATGTGCCGCGAAGTCCCTTTCAGGTCATTTTCGACGGAGTTCGCCGGTTTTGCGTCCCGGCCGACTGCCGCTTTGCCCGGATAGCGATCTGAAGGCGGACGAGCTATTGGAACCCCGGAATGTGTTGAGATTGGCTGTGTGGCCGTGATTCATGTGTGGACGGCCCCCGTTGAGCAAGGAGTTTTTTACAGCGCTTTTGCGGACCAGGTCGGGTTCATTCATGTGTACGGCCTGTTGCATGCGGCGCGAGGCCGCTGGCCATGATGGTGTCGGTGGATCGGGTCCTCATCAAGCTGCCGCACTGAGATGCGCGTTGAATCACACAGGTTGTCCCGATCTCCGGCTTGACCGGATCAGCATCAGCGTGTCGTTTTCTCCCTGCCCAAACTGATTATGCTCGATCGCCCTTGGTCAGCGTCAGACCTTGGCCGCTACCCCGCGGTAATTTTCCTCGCGCGCCATAACTGCCCAGGCGATCCGCGCCATCTTGTTGGCGACAGCAACCGTAACCAGTCGGGCGGCCTTACGTTCCAGCAGTTGGTTTGCCCAAACGCTGACAGCGGTCGCCTTGCGACGTGTGTAGCGCACGATCGCGGTGGCCCCACGACAAGGAGATGTCGCAAATAGCGGTCTCCCATCTTGGATATTCCGCCCATCCGCTCCTTGCCGCCGGTGGAGTTCTGCCTGGGCACTAGCCCGAGCCAGGCAGCGAACTGTCGGCCCAAGCGGAACACCTTGGCATCAACCACGGTAGCGGCCAGCGCAGTTGCAGTGATGAAGCCAATACCGGGAATGGTTTCCAGCCTCCGGCAGGTTTGGTTCGTGCGATGCCAAGCCATTAGTTCAATCTCGATCTTACGAATCTGCTCGCTGAGGCTTTCGATCATCCGCGCAATCAGAATCAGCACCTGCCGGGCGATGACCGGGAGCCTGGTTCACCGCTGTCCAGTGCTTCGATCAGACCACGTACGTGGGATCGGCCTTTCGGCGCGATAATACCGTACTCGGCCAGATGCGGCCGCCTCGCGCTCACCTGTGCGGTGCATTGACGGACCAGAAGGTGCCGAGCTCGATGCAGCATCAGGATGCTCTGCGCATCGACTGATTTCACGGCCACCCAACCGCATCGTCGGCCGCCTGACCGCTTCGCAGGTTGCTTCCGCATCAGCATGACCCGCACGGCGGTGTCGTGCCACCGCTGCGGCAGTCACCTCGGCCATGTCTTCAATGACGGGCCGAAGCCGACCGGATTGCGCTATTGCATGAACGGCGTGGCGTTGAAATTCGAACCGGC
>JBAQHW010000425.1:0-2971 GCA_049288525.1 Xanthobacteraceae bacterium | reverse complement strand
TTGCTTACCGCAACTCTATCACACCGCGGCGGCGGCGCTAATGCTCACTGCGGTTGCAGTTTGCGCAGCGCCGCATCGACCTCGTCGCCGGTCAGTTGCCAGTCGTTGTCGAGATTGGCCACGACGTCGCGCATGAACGCTTCCGAGAGGCGAATGGCGCGGGCATTATCGCTCAGGTAATCCACGAGAATCGCCAGCGCGAGCTGCTGCGGGCTCTCGCCCTCATAGGTCCATTCGAAGCCGAAACGGGTGAAGCGCTTGACGTCGTAGCGTTCGCCGAGCGGACGGCCGTCAACCGTCACGACCAGGCCGTCGATGGTCCGTTGGCCCTGGTAAATCTTCATGACCGCACACCTCGTCGGCTCGGCTCACGCCCGCGGCACCGTGAGCGCCGCCAAGCTGGAAATATCCTCGCATGTGTCCAGCGTCCAGATCGCCTCGATCAAGGGGGCCACGTCGTGGCGCGGATTCCATGCCGCCGCGGCGTCACGCAGCTTGTTCTCGAGATCGCGATCGCTCATCGGATTGCGATCGCTACCGCGTGCCGCGTTTTGCGCAAGCTGGTAAAGCTTGCCGTCCAGCGTGGCGATCTCAACGGCGGCGGCGACCGTGCTGAAACTCTCATCGCGTGTCACCTCGACCTTGCCGCGTAGCGCCGCGACGGCCGGATCGTTGACGCAGGCTTGCGCGAATTGTTCGGTGCCGGCCTTGCCGGTGATGAGCGCCGCGGCCACCGCGTGCTGAACGCTGACTTGCGATTGGGCGCTGGTCGATATTTTCGGCCGGTCGGCGCGCAGCCCCAGCAGCGGATTGCCGGTCACCTTGACCTTATCGACCACGGCTTCGCGATGATCGCGCCGCCAATCGAGCACGCAATCGAGCACCGGATGCAGCACGAAGCCGCAAGGGTAAGGCTTGTACGATGTCTGCATGATCTCCCAGCTCTCGCCGAGTCCGGCGGTGAGACGCCCCAGGTCGGCGGTCTCTGCGAGCGCGTGGTAGTAGCCTTGCGTTCCGGCGAGCGGCTCGGCGGGACCGGAAAAATTCTTGGCCGCCAACAGCGCGGCGAACAGGCCGTTCTTTGCGGCGTTGCCGACGCCGACGCTTTTGGCCGGCGTGCCGAGACACTCGCATAGGCCGGCGGCCGCCGTCGCCGCGCTGCCCAGCGCCCACACCGTCTGCGCCGGGCTTAGTCCCAAAAGCTTGCCGCTGCCGGCCGCCGCGCCGAACACGCCGCAGGTCGCGGTGATGTGCCAGCCTCTGTTGTAGTGACTGGGCGAGATGGCAAGCCCGATGCGGCATTCGACCTCCTGACCGAGCACGAAAGCTGCAATGAGATCGCGGCCGCCGGTGGGGGTGAGCTCGCCGAGCGCGAGCAGCGCCGGCGCGAGCGGCGCCGTCGGGTGGATGGCGGTCGGCACATGCGTGTCGCAGAAGTCGAGCACATTGGCGCCGGCGGCGTTGAGGAACGCTGCGGAAAGCGCATCGATGCGCTCGCGCCGCCCGATCAGGGCGGCTTGCCGGCCGCCGGAGAATTGCGACAGCGTCGCAAACGCGGTCTCGACGGTGTCGCTGCGGCAGCCGGTCAAGGCGACCGCGAAGAAATTGACCAGCGAACGCTTGGCCTGATGCACGGCCGCCGGCGGCAGATCCTCCCACCGGGTCGCGGCAACGAATTTCGCCAACTGCTCGGTCACGGCAGGTTGATGCAGCATGCCTCTTCGCTCCCCGGTCTCAAGCCCGCTCTTCAGCTCTTTGTACCATTTCGAGGCACCCGAGCGCGCACGAACTTAAACTCCCGGGAAATACATAACCTGTTTTCCGGTCATGCCCGTTCACGCTGTGATGACCTCACGCTTAGTGCCGGCGCGGGTGCGGGCGTTTGTCGACTTTCTCGCTAGCCGCCTGACGGTGATGTGAGCCGGCGAAGCCGTCGTTGCGCGTCATCCGGGACGCGGGCTAACGGGTCCGGCTCGAAGTGGCGGGCGGAAATAACCGTCTAAGTTCGACCTCGTATTCAGGTATAGATAGAACTGCGGCGTCTCGGGAACTCCGTTCGGAACTCACGGCATGAGCGAACTTCGCGACTGGCTGCGCGTGAACGGACTCGAGCAATATGCCGACGCCTTTACGGCCAACGATATCGACCTCGATATTCTGCCGGACCTGAGCGACCGCGATCTTGAACAGCTTGGCGTATCGCTCGGCAACCGGCGGCGGCTGTTAAAGGCGGTTGCCGAGCGCGCCGCCGCGCCGGCGAAAGTTGCCGGCGAAGCAAAGCCGCCCGAGACCTCGGCCAACGCGGAACGGCGCCAGGTCACCGTCGTCTTCTGCGATATGGTGGGATCGACGGCGCTGTCGGGCGCGGTCGATCCCGAGCTATTGGGCGGTCTGATCCGCCGCTATCAGGACGCGGTCGGCGGCGCCATCGGCCGGTTCGGCGGCTTTGTCGCCAAGTTCATGGGCGACGGTGTTCTTGCCTATTTCGGTTTCCCGCAGGCGTTCGAGGACGCGGCGGAACGGGCGGTGCGCGCCGCGCTCGCCGTTCTCGTCGAAGTCGGCGATCTCGAGCGGCCGGGCGGCGGCCGCATCGAGGCGCGCATCGGCATCGCTACCGGGCTTGTCGTAGTCGGCGAAATCATCGGCACCGGCAGCGCGCAAGAGCGCACCATCGTCGGCGAAACCCCCAATTTGGCCGCGCGGCTGCAGGCACTGGCGGCAGCCGACACCATTCTCATCAGTGAGACGACGCAGAACCTCCTGGGCGGGGTGTTCGATCTGGAACCGGCCGGCGAGCATGCGTTGAAGGGATTTTCGCGGCCGATGCCGGCGTGGCGGGTGCGGGGCGAAGCATCGGTCGAAAGCCGGTTTGCCGCGAGCCGCGCCGGCACGACGTTGCCGCTGATCGGCCGCGCTCATGAAATGGGCCTGCTGCTCGATCGCTGGCGCCTGGCGCAGGCCGGCGAAGGCC
>JBAQHW010000424.1:0-10808 GCA_049288525.1 Xanthobacteraceae bacterium | reverse complement strand
TGTGCAAAATGGGCGGAATAAAGGGCTGATGCGGCGTTATGGTCCGCACCCTTGTCGCTCGTCCCGCCGCCGTCGCATAATGGACTAAAGGAAACGCCGTTCATCGGCCGCCTTAGCCCTTGCGCGCGTGGAGGATAAAAAATGCCGGACAAGATCTACGACGTGCCTGCCGAATGGCAAAAGCGTGCCTTCATCGACGACGCCAAATACCAGGACATGTACGCCCGCTCGCTCGCCGACCCGGACGGCTTTTGGGCCGAACAGGCCAAGCGTATTCATTGGACGCGGCATTTCACCAAGGTCAAGAACACCTCCTTCGACCCGCATAACGTCTCGATCAAATGGTACGAGGACGGCTCGACCAACGCCGCCTACAATTGCATCGACCGCCATTTGCACAGCCGCGGCGAACAGACCGCGATCATCTGGGAAGGCGACGATCCGAAGAATTCCAAGCACATCACCTACCGGGAACTGCACGACGAGGTCTGCCGGATGGCGAACATCCTGCGCAACCGCAACGTCAAGAAAGGCGACCGCGTCACCATCTACATGCCGATGATCCCGGAAGCGGCTTACGCCATGCTCGCCTGCGCGCGCATCGGCGCCATCCATTCCGTGGTGTTCGGCGGCTTCTCGCCGGATTCGCTCGCCGGTCGTATCGAGGACTGCAAGTCGAACATCGTCATCACCGCCGACGAGGGCATCCGCGGCGGCCGCAAGATTCCGCTCAAGGCCAATACCGACGCGGCGATCGCCAAATGCGGCGGCGTCGACTTCGTCGTCGTCGTCAAGCATACCGGCGGCCCAGTCGACATGGATCCGGTGCGCGACGTCTGGTACCACGAAGCCAAGGATGTGGTGACGGCCGAGTGTCCCTGCACCGAGATGAACGCGGAGGACCCGCTGTTCATTCTCTATACGTCTGGCTCGACCGGAAAGCCGAAGGGCGTTCTGCATACCACCGCCGGCTATCTCGTCTACACGGCGATGACGCACCAATACGTCTTCGACTATCACGACGGCGAAATTTATTGGTGCACCGCCGACGTCGGCTGGGTTACCGGCCACAGCTATATCGTCTATGGACCGCTCGCCAACGGCGCCACCACGCTGATGTTCGAAGGGGTGCCGAATTATCCGTCGATGTCGCGATTCTGGGAGGTGATCGACAAGCACAAGGTCGACATCTTCTATACAGCGCCGACCGCGATCCGTGCGCTGATGCAGGCCGGCGACGCGCCGGTGACGAAGACCTCGCGCGCCTCTTTGCGGCTCCTCGGCACGGTCGGCGAGCCTATCAATCCGGAAGCCTGGGAGTGGTATCACCGCGTCGTCGGCGACGGCCGCTGCCCGATCGTCGACACCTGGTGGCAGACCGAGACCGGCGGCATTCTCATCACCCCGCTGCCGGGCGCGACCAGGCTCAAACCCGGCTCGGCGACGCGGCCGTTCTTCGGCATCGTGCCGCAGATCGTCGACGCCGAGGGCAAGGTGCAGGACGGCGCCACGTCCGGCAATCTGTGCATCGCCGATAGCTGGCCCGGGCAGATGCGCACGGTCTACGGCGATCATCAGCGGTTCCTCGAGACCTATTTCTCGGCCTATCCAGGCAAGTATTTCACCGGCGACGGCTGCCGGCGCGACGAGGACGGCTATTACTGGATCACCGGCCGCGTCGATGACGTCATCAACGTCGCCGGCCATCGGCTCGGCACCGCGGAAGTGGAATCGGCACTGGTGGCGCATCCCAAAGTGTCGGAGGCTGCCGTTGTCGGCTATCCGCACAACATCAAGGGCCAGGGCATCTACGCCTATGTCACGTTGATGACCGGCGAGCACCCGACCGAAGAGTTGCGCAAGGAACTGGTGAACTGGGTGCGCAAGGAAATCTCGCCGATCGCCTCGCCCGATCTCATCCAGTTCGCGCCGAGCCTACCGAAGACACGCTCCGGCAAGATCATGCGCCGCATCCTGCGCAAGATCGCCGAGGACGAATTCGGCAATCTCGGCGACACCTCGACGCTCGCCGACCCCGCCGTGGTCGATGATCTGGTCAACAACCGGCAGAACAAGAGCAAGGAAAGCGCGTAGCCCGCGTGACCGTCAGCCTGAAGTGCCCGCCAAAGGCGGGCCTCGAAGGATGAGGGGCTAGGCTGGCCATCCTTCCAGGGTCGCTTCGCAACCGCCGACGGAACTGGCAGCTATTGCACCGACGCCACACCCGGCGAAAAATTAGCGAAAACCTTACTCTGTTGCAGCGGCGCTACTGAGAAACGGCGGCACTTCGGCTATTATGGGCCGTCTGGCTTGCGACCCCGGAACCGGGGCCGCTGGCGGCGAACGATCCTTCAGTTGGGGAATGTGACAATGCGAGGCAAATTCCTGTTTTCGGCCGTGTTTGCGGCGGTCATTGCCGCGTTTGCTTTGGCGCCCAAGGCGGCGCAGGCCCATGGCGAGCTGGTTAGTGTCAGGAACAGCTATCTGCCCGGCACCATCGTCGTCCGTACCAATCAGCGCGCGCTCTACTATTTCGTCGGGGTGGGACAAGCGATCCGCTATCCGGTCGCGGTCGGCCGGCCGAGTATGCAATGGGCCGGCACCGTCTTCGTCGATGGCAAGTACATCAAGCCAGCCTGGGAGGCACCAGCCTCGATCAGGAAAGACTACAGCAGACTGCCGGCTGTTATCCCAGGCGGCACGCCGCAAAATCCGATGGGCGTCGCGGCATTGACGCTGTCGGGTGGCGGCCAATATGCCATTCACGGCACCAACCAGCCGGGCCTGATCGGCGGTTTTGTGTCACACGGCTGTATCCGCATGTACAATGCGGATATTTCGGACCTTTACAGCCGCGTCAGCGTCGGTACGCGGGTGGTGGTTACGCGGTAGAGCACGTCCCGCAAAAGTGGACCCGGTTTTGCGAACAAGGACATGCTGAAACAAACAGCTAGGGCCAGCAGACACCGTCTGTCATCAGCCGTTTGTTACCCGCACCACGAGCCGCGACGGCCGCCGCCATAGGCGCGGGCGAAGCCGCCCTTAAGCAGCGCCGCCGACACGTCGGCGGTGCCCTGCGTCGCGATGGTGGCATCGACCCGGCCGCCATATTTGTCGACGCCGACGCGCGAGATCGTCACGCCGCCCTCACCCAGCATAGTCGCAAGCGCCGTGCGCGCCGCTTGTGCCTGCGCAAGCTCGCGGTCGCAACGGGCATGCAGCTCGGCGGCATCGACGCCGCGTAAGCGCACTTTGGTGTCGACATCGAGACCGGGCCACACCCGCACCCGCGCCTCGAACGTGTCGCCATCGATGATGCGGATCACCTCGGCCGGATAGACGATGTTGCGGTCGAGCCGGTGCGCGAGCGGAACGTCGGCGGCGAACGGCGAAACTGCCTCGCTTGGCGCTGACGCCGCCATCGTCACTGCACGCGGGGTGGCGCCACGCGCGGTCGCCGCCGGCCGCAGCCACGCGCCGGCAGCAAGCCCAAGCGCGAAGACAACCATGCCGAACACCAGAGGATTGGCGCGGCGCGAATGCGCGTAGCTTGCGAACGGAAAAGTGTGCCTCACCGCTGACCGCCTCATATCCCTGGATCGAGACTCAAACAGGGTCAGATTGTGATTATATTCTTAATATATAGGAAAAACGTCAAAAGATGAAGGCGGGGAGATGGCGGTCAAATCCGCCGGCCGCCTCAGAAATCCGCGGCTAACCCGTTGATTTCCCAGTCGCCGTAGCGAGCCGGGTCAAGGCCGCCGCGGCCGCTGATTTCCTGCGGCGCATCGGTCTTGGCAAGCCCCTCGGCTCGGCGTGCGGCCGCCTCGGCGAGCGCGCGTTCGGCTTCGGGCGTCAGCGCCGGTTGCTCCTCGCCCGGCCCATCGGCGGCAAGTGACGCCGGAGATTTTGGCGGCGCGGACTGCGGTTGTTGCGGATCGGTTGGCATCGGCCCTGACTTGGCGTAGCCGTGCCGCAGTTGCAAGTCATGATGCCAAATGTATCCCGGGCGCCGCGCAGCACGAAGCGTAGCGAAGTGATGCGCTGCAGAACCGGGATACATTTGGCGAGTTTGGAACAATCCCGGATCAGCGGTGCACCGCTGCGCGCTGCACCGCGTCCGGGAAATCTATTGAAAAGGGTATTTCCCACCATGAAGGCTGCGCGCAGGCTGAATGTTCAGCAACGACGGGATGATGTCCCCGGCCTCGCGGTGCGCCAGATCGCGGGTGATTTGCTTGACGGCGTCCTTCGCCGCCACCGAGCGCTCGACGAATTGCTCGATTCCAATCGCGCCTTCGGCGCATTGGAGGACCGCGACCGCGCGCTCGCCCGCGCCCTTACCGCCGTCGTGCTGCGCCGACTCGGCAGTCTGCGCTATGTGCTGAAACTGTTCCTCGAACGCGGCACGCCACCGCAAGCGCCGCGCGTCGAGACCGCACTCCTGCTGGGCGCGGCGCAGATTCTGTTTCTCGAAGTGCCCAATCACGCGGCCGTCGATCTTTCGGTCCGGATGGCGCAAGCCGATCCGCATGCCGCGCACTTTGCCGGGCTGGTCAATGCCGTGCTGCGGCGGGTGACCCGCGAGGGTGCGGCAAAGCTCGCAAGTGCCGACACCGTAGCGCTGGACACCCCGGAGTGGCTGCTGGCACGCTGGACGACAGCCTACGGCGCAGAAACCGCGCGCGCCATCGCCGCCGCCAATGGGCAGGAGCCGGCGCTCGATGTGACGGTGAAAAGCGACGCCGCAACCTGGGCGGACAAGCTCGGCGGCCGGGTCGTGCCGACCGGATCGGTCCGGACGATCGTGCGCGGATCGGTGATGGCCCTGCCGGGCTTCGCCGACGGCGCATGGTGGGTGCAGGATGCCGGCGCGGCGCTGCCGGCGCGTCTGTTCGGCGACGTAAAAGGCAAGCGCATTGTCGACTTGTGCGCCGCGCCCGGCGGCAAGACCGCGCAGCTTGCCGCCGCCGGCGCCGCGGTCACTGCCGTCGATCGTGCGCCGGCGCGGCTGAAACGGCTCGCCGACAATCTCGCGCGGCTGCAGCTTGAGGCCGAGTTCGTCTGTGCCGACGTCGAACAATGGACGCCGGAGCGGACGTTCGATGCCGCGCTCCTCGACGCGCCGTGCTCGGCAACCGGCACCGTCCGCCGCCATCCCGACATTCCGTGGCTGAAAAGCGAAAGCGACATCGCCAAGCTCTCAGCCTTCCAGCGCCGGCTGATCGAGCGCGCGGCGGCGCTCATCAATCCGGGCGGCACCCTGGTTTATTGCACGTGTTCGCTGGAGCCGGACGAGAATGAGCGCGTTGTCGCCGATCTTATTGCCGGCAACCCCGGTCTGCGGCGAGTGCCGGTGACGAGCGCGGAACTGTACGGCCATGACGAATTCGTCACGGCGGAGGGCGACTTGCGCACGCTGCCGTGCCAGCTTGCCGATGCCGATTCGCGGCTTTCGGGCATCGACGGTTTTTACGCCGCACGGCTGGTAAAACAGTAGCGGCATCAAATCGCTATCGGCACGTTGGCCGTTCTGTCATCGTTTCGTTATGGTCGCGGCGCGGGGCGCGCTGGTTTCCGCACGTAAGGAGGGGCGAACGGATCGATGTCGCGAGCTGCCATCGCCAACCACGCCAGGCTGACGTGGCTGCTCATGCGCGGCGCCATGCGGCGCCTCGCCGGCCGTGCCAACGGCCATCCATTCCTGCGTTGGCCGATGCCGGCGATCAAAGCTGATCGGCTGTTGATCGCGCCTCAGGATCTACGCACTGCCGACGCCACGCGGGCGAGCGAAATCTATTCCGGCCGATTCGCGTTTGCCGGCAAGGTGGTGGTCGGCGACGGCCGCTCGGTGTTCGAAATGGAGCCACCGTCGGACGACTGGGCGGCGGCGCTGCTTGGCTTCGGCTGGCTGTGCCATCTGCGCGCCGCGGAGTCCGGCATCACCCGCGCCAATGCGCGTGCGCTGGTCGACGAATGGATCGCGCTGCAAGGCTCCTGGCATCCGATCGCTTGGCGCCCGGACGTGGTGTCGCGCCGCGTCATTTCCTGGCTTAGCCAGTCGACGCTGGTCCTCCAAGACGCCGACGTGCGCTTTTATCGCCGTTTCCTGCGCAGCCTCACGCGGCAAGTGCGTTATCTGCGTCATACCGCGGGCGACGCGAACCGCGGTATCGCGCGCATGCAGGCGGTCATCGCGCTCGCTTATGCCGCGCTGTGCATCGCCGGGCAGGCGCGCCACATCAAATCCTCGACCGAACGTCTTAAAGAGGAAATCGAGCGCCAGATTCTGCCCGATGGCGGCCATGTCAGCCGCGATCCCGGCGCGGTGATCGAGATATTGCTTGAGTTTCTGCCGCTGCGGCAGGCCTTTACCGCGCGCAACATCGCGCCGCCGCAGGCGTTGCTGAATGCCATCGACCGCATGATGCCGATGCTGCGCTTCTTCCGCCATTCCGACGGCACCTTCGCGCATTTCAACGGCATGGGCGCGACACCGGCCGACCATATTTTCACGCTGCTCGCCTATGACGAGACGCGCGGCGCGCCGCTGTCGAGCGCGCCCTACTCGGCCTACCAGCGCCTCGAAGCCCATGGCGGCGTGCTGATCTTGGATACCGGCCGCGCGCCGCCGATCGAATTTTCCCTCGACGCCCATGCCGGCTGCCTGTCGTTCGAGTTTTCGTCGCCGGGGCAGAGCGTCATCATCGTCAATTGCGGCATGCCGGCGAGCGGCCGCGAGAACTGGCGCCAGTTGGCGCGGGCGACGGCGGCGCATTCGACGGTGACGCTCAACAACACATCGTCAGCCCGCTTTGTCGAACTGGCGGTGTTCCGGCGCATGCTCGGCGGATCGCCGATGCTCGGCGGCCCGCACGCGGTTTCGGTGACGCGGGAGGATACACCGGAGGCGCTGGCGCTGCGCGCCGCGCACAATGGCTACGCCGACCGCTTCGATATCGTCCACGAACGGATGCTGGTGCTGGCCGCCGACGGCACGCGGCTCGACGGCGAGGATATATTTTTGGCCGCCGATGGCGGTGCCCAGGTCCGCAGCACCCAGGATCAATTCGCCGTCCGGTTCCATCTGCATCCGACGGTCAAGGCCACCCGGCTTTCTGACGGTCACGGCGTCATGCTGATGACGCCGAACAAGGAAGTGTGGACGTTCAGTGCCCACGAGGACCGCGTCGAGCTGGAAGACAGTGTCTATCTAGCCGGCAGCGAAGGGCCGCGTCGCACCGCGCAGATCGTCATCCACGGCCAGGCCCGCAGTGCCTCGCGCGTGCAGTGGAGTTTGCAGCACGCCAACCTTCCGGCGGCCGGCGCCGAGCCCGCCGCGGCCCGCAGCCAGGAAGACGAGGAGCCGCAACTGCCGTTGTGATGGGTGTCGTTCCGGGGCGCGGGCACTTGCCCGCTAATCCGCTTCGGCGGCTGAGCCGGAATGACGAAGCAAGCATGGAGGTGTAAAGACACCCCTGATGACACAAGAGCACCTCCGCCGCGCCACTCGGGCGCTGATTTCCGTCTCCGACAAATCGGGCGTGGTCGACTTCGCCCGCGCACTTTCCGGTCTTAACATCGAACTCATCTCCACCGGCGGCACCCGCAAGACGCTCGCCGACGCCGGCCTCAAAGTGCTCGACGTCAGCGATCTCACCGGCTTTCCGGAAATGATGGATGGCCGCGTCAAGACGCTGCATCCGGCGGTGCACGGCGGACTGCTGGCGATCCGCAACAACAAGACGCATGCCGAGGAGATGGCGGCCCACCGCATTCGCGCCATCGATATTCTCGTGGTTAACCTCTATCCGTTCGAGGACACCGTCGCGCGCGGCGGCGATTTTGCCGACTGCATCGAAAACATCGACATCGGCGGCCCGGCCATGATCCGCGCCGCGGCCAAGAATCATGACGATGTCGCGGTCGTGGTCGATGTCAGCGATTACGCCGTGCTGCTTGATGAGATCAGGAGCCATAACGGCGGCACAACGATTGCCTTGCGGCGCAAGCTTGCGGCCAAGGCCTATGCCCGCACTGCCGCCTATGACGCGGCAATCTCGAACTGGTTCGCCGCCGCGCTCGGCGACGTCGCGCCGGATTATCGCGCCTTCGGCGGCCGGCTGATCGAGAAATTGCGCTACGGCGAAAACCCGCATCAGGCGGCGGCGTTCTACCGGGCGCCGGGCAAGCGCTTCGGCGTCGCCAGCGCACGGCAGGCGCAAGGCAAGCAGCTCTCCTACAACAACATCAACGATACCGATGCGGCTTACGAATGCGTCGCCGAGTTCGATCCGCAACGCGCGGCGGCCTGCGCCATCATCAAGCATGCCAACCCATGCGGCGTCGCCGAGAGCGAAACGCTGCTCGACGCCTACCGCAAGGCGTTTGCCTGCGACAAGACCTCCGCCTTCGGCGGCGTTGTCGCGCTCAATCGCACGCTCGATGCCGACGCCGCGCGCGCCATCACCGAAATCTTCACCGAGGTGATCATCGCCCCGGATGCGACCGAGGAAGCCATCGCCATCGTCGGCGCCAAAAAAAACTTGCGGCTCCTTCTTGCCGGCGGCCTGCCCGATCCGCGCGCCGCGGGGCTGACGGCGAAGACCGTCGCCGGCGGCCTATTGGTGCAGACGCGCGACAATGCCGTGGTCGACGACATGGAGCTCAAGCCGGTAACCAGGCGCGCGCCGAGCAATGCCGAATTGCGCGACCTGCGCTTTGCCTTCCGCGTCGCCAAGCACGTCAAATCCAACACCATCATCTATGCCAAGGATGCGGCGACGGTCGGCATCGGCGCCGGGCAGACGAGCCGGGTCGATGCGGCGCGCATTGCCGCGCGCAAAGCCGAGGACGCTGCGAAAGAGGCCGGGCTCAAAGAGCCCGCGACCAAAGGATCGGTGGTCGCTTCCGACGCGTTCTTTCCCTTCGCCGATGGCCTGCTGGTCGCCATCGAAGCCGGCGCCACGGCGGTGATCCAGCCAGGCGGCTCGGTACGTGACGATGAAGTGATCAAGGCCGCCGACGACCACGGGGTGGCGATGGTGTTCACCGGCACGCGGCATTTCCGGCATTAAGCCACGAAATCACGCCCCCTCATTCCCGCGGAAGCGGGAAGCCACGCTGGGTCCCCGCTGTCGCAGGCCCAGGCGAAAATCACATCGGCTTGTAGCCGCGCTCCATATCGACGTCGATCAGCATCGCCTTGTTGTCTTTGAGCGCCTGAGCAATGAGGTCGGTGGCCTCGTGCACGGTCGTGGCGCGGGCGCCGTCGACGCCGAGCGAGCGGGCCAGGCCAACGAAATCGATCGCCGGATCGTTGAGCTCCATGCCGACGAAAGTGTCGGCCTGCTCGGCGAGCCCGCGCAGCATGACCAGCCGCTGCTTGAGAATGCGGTAGCTGGTATTGTTGAAGATCACCCACACGATCGGCAGCCGATAGCGCGCCGCGGTCCAGAGAGCTTGCACGGTGTAGAGCGCGCTGCCGTCGCCAATGAGCGCCACCACCGGGCGCTGCGGCAGCGCGATTTTGATGCCGATCGCCGCCGGCAGTCCCCAGCCGATGCCGCCGCCGCGCAGACCGAAATAACTCTGCTCGTCGTCGCTTTGGATCAGCGAGCGGATGCCCGGCGCCGAGGAGAGCACTTCCTCGATCACCACGGCGTCCTTCGGCAGCATCGAACCGATGGCTTCGAGGAGCGCCAGCGGCTGCACCGGCGTTTTGCCGGCGAGCGCGCGGGCTTTCATCCGGAACGCCTCACGGTCTTTCTTGATTGTCTCGGTCAAAGTTTTGAGCCGCTCCGCCGCCGCGCTTTTCGCGGCCGCCGTCATTCGCGTGCCGACGGCCGCCGTGATGTCTGGCAGCGTCGCCTTGGGATCGCCCAGGATCGCCGCCTGCGCCGGATAATTCTTGCCGATCTGCCAAGGATCCGAGTCAAGATGAATGAGCGGCAAGCCCGGCGGCCACGGCTCGACGGGCGACGTCAGCGACCAGGTGAACAGGTCGGCGCCGACCGAGAACACAACATCGTGCCGGTCGAGCACTTCGCGCACGCCGGCCTGCGTGCGTGTCATCATCCCGCGATAGAGCGGATGCGACGCCGGAAACGACGCGGTAGAGGGAATGAACTCGACATAGACCGGCGCGCCAATCGCTTCCGCGAGCGCGACGAGCTCCTTATGCGCGCGGCTTTGCACCACCGCATCGCCGGCGATGATCACCGGCCGCTCCGCCTTGGCGAGCATGTCGGCGGCGGCGGTGACCGCGTCGGCGTCGCCGCGCACGCGCGGCGCCACCCGGGTCGGTTCCAACATGTCGATGTCGGCGTCGCTCTTTAGAATGTCGCCGGGCAGCGACAGGAACACCGGCCCGGTCGGCGGCGCCAGCGCGGTCTTAACGGCGCGGTGCACGTACCGCGGCAGGTCTTCGGCGCGATGCACCTCCGCGGCCCATTTCACGAACGGCCGCGCCAGGGTCGGCAGGTCGGCGGACAAGACCGGCTCGGTGACGAGATATTCCAGGTCCTGCTGCCCGGCGGTGACCAGCACCGGCGAGTTCGCCTTCATCGCGTCGTAGAGCATGCCCATGGCGTTGCCGAGCCCGGGTGCGACATGAAGATTGAGCACCGCGAGCCCGCCGGATGCCTGCGCATAGCCGTCGGCCATCGCCATCAGCGCGGCTTCCTGCAGGCCGAGGATGTATTTGATGTCGTGCTCGACGGCGAAGGCGTCCATCAGCGGCAATTCGGTGGTGCCGGGATTGCCGAACATCACCGTGACGCCTTCCTGTTTCAGCAAGTCAAGGAAGG
>JBAQHW010000423.1:0-2027 GCA_049288525.1 Xanthobacteraceae bacterium | reverse complement strand
ACGCTCGCCTGCGATCACCGCGCCATCGACGGCGCGCTCGGTGCGGTGCTGATCTCGGCCTTCAAGGCGCTGATCGAGAATCCGGTGATGATGCTGGTGTGATCGTCATTTTGGATTGCCGCGCAGCGGCAAGTCCGGAATCCATACTCACAGGTCAGCGAATATGGATTGCGGACTCCTCGCGTTCGCTCAGCCCCGGAATGACGATCAGCTCGGCTCCAATCCCTTTGCTTGGAACACGGTCTTCGATTCCGGCGAGCGAAGCATGGCGATCAGCGCGTTGCCGGCATCGGGTTCATTGCTCCCCGCCATAACGCCCGCGGCAAAATAAGTGACCATGTTCAGATCGCCGGGCAGAAAGCCGACGATGTCGGCGCCTTTCACATGCAGCAGTTCCGGCTTCTGCTGCACCGCCAGTTCAGCTTCGCCGGTCAACAGAAGTTCGGCGGAAAAACCGCCGGCCGGCGGATATTTGGTCTTCGGCGTCATCGCGTCCGCAATGCCCATGCGCTCCAGAAGCTTGGCGAAATAGACGCCGCTCGCGCCGCCGGCGGCCGGTTCGCTATAGGCGATCGCTTTGCAAGCGAGCAAAGCCTGCTTGAGCGCCGCCGGCGTCGAAATGTCGGGCTTCGGCGCGCCGGCTTTCACTGCAACCGCGACACCGGACCCGGCCAGCGTCACATCGGAGCCGGGCGCGATCTTGCCTTGCGCCTTCAACTGGTCGATGCTGGCGCGGCTTAAGATCAACACGTCGGCGGTTTCGCCGCCCTCGATGCGCTTGACCAGCATCGGCGCGGTGCCCCAAGTGACGGTAAGTCGCACGGCAAGCTTATGGCCGCTTGTCGTTTCGAAGCGTTGGAACAGGTCTTCCGCCGCGCTGCGCACGCCGATGGTGCTATAGACGCTCAGTTCAGCCATTTCTCCCCCTCGGGCATCGTTCTTGCTTCACTTTATAGCCTATGCGAGTGACGTGGGCGAAATAGGCGCAGTACTGAAATAGACGCATTACCGAAATAGACCCTGCCTGGCATGGACGATCTCATCACAGGCTATCGCCGCTTCCGCGCCGGAACGTGGCGCGACGAGCGGGACCGGTTCGAGGAATTGAGCCGGCTCGGGCAAAAGCCGCGCGCTTTGGTCATCGCCTGCTCCGACAGCCGAACCGATCCGCAGATGGTGTTCAATGCCGGCCCGGGCGAGCTCTTTGTGGTGCGCAATGTCGCCAACCTGGTGCCGCCCTACGGCCCAGACGACAATCCGCATGGGGTGAGTTCAGCGATCGAGTTTGCGGTGCGCAGCTTGCGCGTGTCCGAAATTGTCGTGCTCGGCCACGCCATGTGCGGCGGCATCAAAGCCTTGCTCGACGGTACGCCCGCCGAAGTCTCCGATTTCGTCGGCCAATGGGTTCGCATCGCCGAACCGGCCCGGCAGAAGGCCTTGGCGGTGCCGCCGAAACAGCGCCACGATTTCTGCGAGCATGAATCGGTGCGTCTGTCATTGCAAAACCTGCTGACCTTCCCCTGGATTAAATCGGCGGTCGAAGCCGGAGAACTTCGCCTGCACGGCTGCTTTTTCGGCATTCGCTCCGGCGTGCTGGAGCGGCTCGGCCCGGACGGTGCCTTCCACCCGATCCCCGATTAGCCCATACTTCGTCATGGCCGGACTTGTTCCGGCCATCCACGTCTTTGCAGCATCGGGGCTGAAATTCGTGGTTGACCGCGATGGAGACGAGAGAAACGACGCCATTCTTCGAATGGCTATGCGCGGGCATGACGCTTACATATGAAACGGAACGAACCGTGCCTGCGCGAGGATTGAATGGCTGACACCAATTTCGACATCATCATCATCGGTTCCGGTCCCGGCGGCTATGTCTGCGCCATCCGCGCCGCCCAGCTTGGTTTCAAGACCGCCATCGTCGAGCGCGACTATCTCGGTGGCATCTGCCTCAACTGGGGCTGCATCCCGACCAAGGCGCTGCTGCGCTCGGCCGAAATCTTCCATTACCTGCAGCACGCCAAGGATTA
>JBAQHW010000422.1:0-1535 GCA_049288525.1 Xanthobacteraceae bacterium | reverse complement strand
GAGCTTTTGGATTTGACATTCGCTTCACGAGTTTGCGGCTGGGTGGGTAGCGAATGTCAAATCCGCTCCATTAGCATGTGTAGTTATGAATTGGGTCGGTTCCGCACCCCGTTCGTCCCCGTGAAGGCCGGGACCCAGGCCGGCTTTCAGGAACATCTGGATTTCCGCTTGCGCGGGAATGAGCGGAGTATGTTTCGCATCGCCGCTGTTTGACATCGTTGGCATAGGGCATCCGCCCCCGCGGCCCGGGAAGAAGCCGCGCCTTGACCTTGCGTCGCGGCGCGGCTTCAATCCAGCGATTGCAAATGCGCGTCCGGCGGGCCGCCGAAGGCACGAAAAATGGGGCGGCCGGTTCCACCAAGGAGCACGATGATGAATTTCCGTATCGCCGGCGGGCAGCCGCTTTCGCCCCGTCCGCCGCACGACCGTCGGAAGCTCGCCAACCGCACCCCCCGGAACGACGCCTGACGTGGCCGGCCACTCCGATCTCGGTCCGCCGCCGGAACTCGGCTATGTCGCGAGCCGCGTCGAACGCATGGCGGAATTGCGCAGCGATGACGCAGCGCTCAAGCGGTTTTCTACGCATCCCGGCGCCGGCGCCTACGTGATCGGCGGCGAGCTGGTGGTGCTGAAAAACACCGGCGAGCGCGGCGAGCCGCTGTTCGCGCCTGACGCGGCGCGCGGGCTCGGCGCGGTGCGCGAAACGGTCTTTCTCGGCCTGATGGATGGCGTGCCGCGTTTCGGCTTCGGCCTCGATCCGCAGGCGATCGAACCCTTGAAGTCGCGCGACGATCTTAAAATCACCGACCTGCGCTCGATCGCGGTGCAGGGCCTGGTCGAGGCCTCGCATCTGCCGCCGCTCGCCGAAGCCAAGGCGCTGCTCGGCTGGCACGCGCGTCATCGCTTCTGCCCGAATTGCGGCGCGCCGACCAAGACCGTCTGCGCGGGCTGGCGGCGCGATTGTCCGGCCTGCAAGGTCCAGCATTTTCCGCGGACCGATCCGGTCGTCATCATGCTGGTGATCGCCGGCGAGCGCTGCGTGCTCGGCCGCTCGCCGCGTTTCGCGCCGACCATGTGGTCGTGTCTCGCCGGCTTCGCCGAGCCCGGCGAAGCGCTGGAAGAAGCGGTGCGGCGCGAGGTGCGCGAGGAAGTCGGCATCGCTTGCGGCCGCGTCAAATATTTCGCGTCGCAGCCGTGGCCGTTCCCCTCGTCGATCATGATCGGCTGTCATGCCGAAGCCTTGTCCGAGACAATCGTCGTCGATCGCGACGAATTGGAAGATGCACGCTGGTTCGAGCGTGAGGAATTGGCGGCGATGCTCAAACGGCGGCATCCAGACGGCCTGACCACGCCGCCGCCGGTCGCCATCGCTCATCACATCATCCGCAACTTCGTCGAGGAGGGCGCCGATGTCCTTAGCTGACGCTGAGTCGCCGCGCGCTCGCACGCCGAGGATCATGTGTGCCGGCATCATCGTGCTCGACGAGGTGTTTCGCGTCGACGAATTTCCGCGACCGGACTGCAAGGTGCAGACC
>JBAQHW010000421.1:0-2441 GCA_049288525.1 Xanthobacteraceae bacterium | reverse complement strand
GAGAAACTCTTGCGCGACAAAATTTCCGGTCTTGAGCCGCAGGAAGCGGCCGTGCTCGCTTTGCTGCGCTCGCGGCTGAAGGCCGCTTCGTCGCGGCGAAAGCCGCCGACGTTGCGCGAGCAATTGGCCGCGAGCGTCAAACGGACGGCGCGACGGCCGCGGGCGAGACGGGGTTCGCGCGTCCGTGCGGTGTCGAGGCCGCCCAACCCGACGACCAACGCGGCGCGCACCGTTGGAAGCGGCGCGTAATTTCTCCTTTGATTAATTTTGACGGACTTATACGACGACTTTTTGACCGCGAATGTTGAATGCGGTGTTCCAACACGTGTCTTATGTTGGACCTTGCCTAACGCGTAATGCACAAGCTTTCGGCAAATGGAACTTCCGGCTTTATGATGAGATTTCTTTTTTGCTTCCCTTAGTTTTGGCGCCTTTGTGACTTAACTACTGTCAGTCACTTGGATGTCGACATTCAAGTCATTGCAACATCAATCGGAGGAATCTCATGGCTCGAGACGAACACAATAAAGCCGCTGAGCATCACGAAAACGCCGCCAAGTCTCATCGCGCCGCGGCGGAACAGCATGGCAAAGGCGACCACGCCAAAGGCAAGGAACATTCTGCCAACGCCCAGCAACACTCGCAAAATGCCCGCCAGCACAGCGAGCAAGCCCACAGCAAAAGTCAGCAGCAGAAGTAAAGTTGCTGCGGCGACAAAGGCCCCCGGTTTCGTCCGGGGGTTTTTTGTTTGCCTGGACCCGTCAGTCGCACAATCATTACGCCGCGAGTCGTCCAGCCTGTGGCCGCAGCAGCAAATAGAACGCCGCGGCGTGCGTGATCATCGGCAAAATCGAGCACGTGAGGAGCCACTCGCGCGCCACCATGAAGCCGGGCCGAGGCCAGACATTGAAACTGGGCGCTTAAGCCATCCGGCCCGGATCGATCACGCCAATCTGCGAGACTCGATTTACCGGCGCACCGCCCGTTCAGGGCGAGATGGAGATCTCGCACACCAAGCCCGCGGGGCGCCAATCGAACCGCATGTCGCCACGGTTTTGCCGGACCAATCCCCCTATGACGCGCGTGCCGAAGCCTTCGTGGGTCGGCGCGGAAACGGGCGGGCCGCCGGTTTCGGACCAACGTAGAACGAGGCGGCCATCCGCTGTGCTAGTCCAAGCGACGGCAATTCGACCATCGCCAGCAGACAATGCGCCGTACTTGGCGGCGTTGGTTGCCAGTTCGTGACAGACGACAGCGAGCGTCTGCGCCGTGTTCGGTTCAAGTAACAGCTTTTGTCCTTCGATCTTGACGCGCGTGCCGTCACCTCTGCTGTACGGCGCAAGTTCCTCGCTGACGAGCTCGTGCAATTCCGCACCGACCCAGCGCGACTCGACGAACAAACGATGCACGTTGGCGAGCGCTTGAATGCGGCCCTCGATTGCCTTCTTAAACTCCGGGACGCTTTCCGCCTGCGAAAGTTGCACCGCAGCCTGCACGGTCGCCAGTATGTTTTTTGTCCTGTGCTCTGTCTCGCGAGCAAGAAAAGAGATTTGCGCCTCGGCTTGCTTGCGTTCCGTAATATCGCGAGCGATCTTGGAAGCGCCAACGATCTTGCCGGCAGCGTCCCTGATCGGCGAGACCGTCAGGGAAATGTCCAGGAGGGTGCCGTCCTTGCACACGCGAACGGTCTCGTAATGATCGATGCGCTCACCGCGTCGAATACGTTCTATGATCGCGGTTTCTTCATTTTCGTGGCCCGGCCGACTGAGCATGGTCACCGGCTTGCCGATGACTTCCTCCGGCTTGTAGCCGAACATGTGTTCGGCTCCTGCATTTATACTGGTTATGATGCCATTGAGGTCCTTGGTGATGATGGCATCTTGAGAGAATTCGATAACGGCGGCGGCGGCATGAGCCTTGGTCAAAGCACCCAGCGCCTGATAGGTCGAAGCGGCGAAAGCGCCAAGGTCGGTCATCAACCGTAAATCCTCGGAATCGAAACGGCGGCTCATGTCATGGATGACAACCCAAACCGTTCCGACCGCCTTGCCGTCGACATGAAACGGCATCAACAACGCTTCTTCGACCGGGGGTAAGACCGGCGCAAAATACTCGAAATCAAGTTCGGGGTGCGAAAACAGGAGTGCAGCGTCGCAGTCCAACACCGTTCCGCATGGTCCAAAATCGCGCGGCGTGCCGCCGCCGACGTGGCCGGCCCATTGTCCCGAGATGGCGGGCCAATAGAAATTCTTTCCGTCAGCCTCCAATAGGCTGATTCCTGCCGACTGGGCGCCGCAGAGCGTCAGAGCCGTTTCGGTGAGCTTTTGCAAAATCCCATCGGGCGACGCTGTCAGCTGCTCGGCCAACGCCATGAGCGCACGGCATTCGGCGGCATAATCCGGCGCGCGCGGCGGGCGCTTGCTCAACTCGGCGGTGGACAG
>JBAQHW010000420.1:0-11745 GCA_049288525.1 Xanthobacteraceae bacterium | reverse complement strand
ACTGCTTGGTAAAAGGCGCATTGTTGAGCGTGTCGCCGGTGCCGTTGAGCCCGACCACAAGACCGTAGCCGATCAGCTGGTTCTGGCGCACGCCCTCGATATTGGCGAGGTCTTTGATGCGCGACATCGCCGCCGCAGGCGAGGCGGCGCAGACAAAAACCAGCAGCGCTGCAAGCGCTGTTCGATAGGTCCCTCTCATCTTGCTCCCCAAGAGGCTGGACAGCCCTAGGCATTGCCAATTGCATGCCAGCGCGGCAAAACTCCTAAGGGGTTGAAGAGGCGATGTTTTTTTCGCCGATGCCGGCCGCACGCAGCGCGGCGGCGAGCATTCCTTGCCGGTTTGGCGGCAATTCTTGCCGCCGCATTTTACCGGCCATTAACTATAAGCGCCCACCATCTCCTCATGCGCGTCGATGGAACAAGCCGTGCCGGATTGGCGGGAGCGTCCGCGGCTCCGCGGCGCCTGCCAGGTGGCGGCTTTTCGCTGTCGCAAGCCGAGGCGCCGCCGGCGCAAAACGCTGCCGTGGCGCTACG
Source organism: Xanthobacteraceae bacterium (assembly GCA_049288525.1). Lineage (GTDB taxonomy): Bacteria > Pseudomonadota > Alphaproteobacteria > Rhizobiales > Xanthobacteraceae > BOG-931. The sequence goes on along the minus strand of JBAQHW010000420.1, from coordinate 11,211 downwards.
GACAGTGGGCGGAATCGACGCCCTTCTTGCGCTGCAAGGTGTGGAAGATCCGACGGAACGGCGTCGCCGCGCGGTCAAGCACGGCCGCCGGGCGCTCGATGCGCTCGACGAGCTCAAGCTCGGCCTGCTTGCCGGCACCCTCGACCAGGCCACGATGCTGCGACTCAAATCGGTGACTTCGGATCTGCAGGACGGGTCGGGCGACGGCCGCCTCGACCAGGTGTTGGCGGAGATCGATCTGCGCGTCGCCGTCGAACTGGCCAAAGCCGGGTTATCCTAGTTCCCAAGGGAGCTGCCCCCTTTTGAGGGATTGCCGAGCTTCATCGGGCCCGGCCGCATACATTATATGTCCAATCGATATATGTCCGGTCGATAACGGAACCGCCCGGTACTGCTTGAGCGCCTTTCGGGCCCCCGGATCATTGTTGTCACTGTCATGGAGCTTGGATATAAGCCGCCGCGCGGGGGTAACCTCGCGGGGCAGTGGGGTGGGAGTAAAACGCAAAATGCAGGCGTCAAAGGGCAAAAACGGCCGCTCTGCCGAGAGGCCTGTGAGGAACGGAAAGAGCGAAATAAGGCTCCAGCCGGACATGATCGAGTACCGGCCTACCGACAAAGAGCCGTTCATGAGCGAGCGCCAGCGGGAGTATTTCCGGCTGAAATTGCTGGATTGGCGTGAGGACATCCTCAAAGAGGCCAAGGAGACCCTGCAGCATCTCCAGGACGAAAGCCAAAATCACCCTGACCTCGCCGACCGCGCCTCGTCGGAAACCGACCGCGCGATCGAACTGCGGGCCCGGGACCGCCAGCGCAAGCTGATCGCCAAGATCGACTCTGCGCTGCAGCGCATCGAGGACGGCACTTACGGCTATTGCGAGGAGACCGGCGAGCCGATCACGCTGAAGCGGCTGGAGGCGCGGCCGATCGCGACGCTGTCGATCGAAGCTCAAGAACGCCACGAGCGGCGCGAGCGCGTCTATCGCGACGACTAAGCTCCGGCTCGTTTGCCGCTGCGGCGTGCCTCGCCTCGGAGACGAGGCGGAGGTGCTGGCGCCGATGGTCTGTCCTTTTGAACAGCGATAAAGCCTTAGCCTTCATCAACCATGTCCGCCCCACGGCGCGGCAATCTTGATCTGCATCAACACCGCTCCATCGCATTGCGGTTTGTTCGGCAGGCCCTTTTACCCGGCCGGTGCCCGATGCGCGTAACGTCCGGTGGCGGGCCGGTCGTGCATCGAGGCTGGTGGAGGGCATGCCATGGAGCAGAAAAGCAATCCCGTCGCCGTTGCGCGCTCGCACCTGGTGGAAAGAAGGCGCGCTCTGATCAAATCCTTGTGTTTCGCGCAATAGGATGAGCAGTTTGAGGCCCATATGGATCTGATCGTGCGCATCCAGACGGTGATCGACGTCATCGATCGAGTCGCACGCGAGGAAGAGATGCCGCAATGATCGAGCGCCGCGCCCATCCCCGTCACAAAGCTTTCATCAAGGGCCGAATCTACTTCAACAATCGGCTGTCGAGCATGGATTGCATCGTCCGTGAAGCCGGCGAGCAGGGGGCTCGTCTCGAATTCTCCGAGAACGTTGCCCTGCCGGACATATTCGAGCTCTATCTCCCCAACAAAGACCAATACTTTCGCGCCCACGTCATATGGCGAAAGGGTTCCGACATCGGTATTGCCTGGACGCCGGAAGAGGTTTTGAATCTGCCTTCGGAACCGGGGCGGACCGACCATCATCTCGCCGACAGGGTGACGCGTCTGGAGCGTGAGATCGCAGTCCTGCAAAAGCGTCTCGATGCCTTGGAGCGCTGACGTGCCACGGCGATGGCGCACAAGGCCCGCGTTAAGCTTTTGTTTACCGCGTTCTTTTACCGATCGTTAAAGATCGGGCGCGGGGTTCATGCTGGACGGGCCGACGCAAATTCAACCGCAAGGCCACGCGTCGCGTCTGCTGCGCCGTGGGCTGCGCGCGCATCAGGGCGGTGAACTCGCCAAAGCGGAGCGGCTGTACAACGCGCTCCTCGCGCAGCATCCGGGCAATTTTGACGCGTTGCACGGGCTGGGTCAGCTGCACTGCCGGCGCGGTCGTTACGACACGGCGCTGGTGCTGATACAGGCGGCGTTGCGAAGCGAATGCAGCCGGGCCGAGGGCTTCGCCAGCCTCGGTCTGATTTTCCATTTGCTGCGCCGGTACAAGGAGGCGCTTGTCAGCTATGATGAAGGCCTGTCGCTCGATCCTGGCAATGCGGAATTGCTCAACCGGCGCGGCGTCGCGCTGCTGGAGCTTAACCGTCCGCGCGACGCCCTCGCGGATTTCGAGCGCGTTCTAGCCCGCGATCCGCAGCACTTCGAGGCGCTCGGTAATTGCGGTAACACCCTGATCAAGCTCAACCGACCGCAAGAGGCCGTTGCCGCCTACGATCGGGCGCTGGCGAGGGCGCCGGAAAACGCTCAGCTTCTCACCAACCGCGCGGTGGCGCTGCGCCGGCTCGATCGGCCGCGCGAGGCGCTGATGAGCACGAGCCGCGCGATCATGAGCAATCCGGGCTTCGCCCAAGCCCGCTTTGTCGAAAGCGTCGCGCGGCTCACGCTGGGCGATTTCGCCGCCGGCTGGCGCGGTTATGAATCGCGCTGGTCGGTCGGGCTTCTGTCGTCGCAACGTCGCGGCTTCACCGTGCCGCTGTGGCTGGGCAAGCAAACGCCGCAGCTATCGCTCGCCGGCAAAACCATTCTGCTGCACGCCGAGCAGGGATTTGGCGACACTATCCAATTCGTTCGCTACGCATCGCTGGTGGCGGGGTGCGGCGCCCGGCAAGTCGTCCTCGAAGTGCAACGCGAGCTCAAGTCGCTGTTGATGGGGGTGGCCGGCGCGGCGACCGTGATCGCGCGCGGAGATCCACTGCCGGCCTTCGACCTGCACTGTCCGCTATTAAGCCTACCGCTTGCTTTCGCAACGGAACCGACGACGATTCCGGCCGACGTTCCCTATGTCGTTGTTTCCGACCAGAAGACCGCCGCGTGGCGCGGTCGCCTGCCGCGGCAACGGCCGCTCGTCGGCGTCGTCTGGTCGGGCGAGCACGGCCACGATAACGATCTCAACCGCTCGATCGCCTTGGCAGTGCTCGCACCGCTTCTTGGCCTTCCGGGCATCACCTTTGTCAGTCTGCAGCACGACGTGCGCGAGTGCGACGAACCGGCACTGCGAAGCCTACCCGACCTGTTCCGGCCCGCGATGAAATTTTCCGATTTCGCCGATACCGCGGCGGCCATCTCACTCATGGACGCGGTGATTACAGTCGACACCGCGGTGGCGCATCTCGCCGGCGCCATGGCAAAGATGCTGTTCTTGCTGCTGCCTTTCGCCGCGGATTTTCGTTGGCTGCGCGAGCGGTCGGATAGCCCGTGGTATCCGAGCGCACGGCTTTACCGTCAGTCGGCGTTCGGCGATTGGCAAAGCGCGATCGCGGCCGTGCGACAGGATTTGTTGCGCGCGAATTTCCTTGGCTCGGCTCGAAAATTGTCGGCTTAAGCGAAAATAATTGCGGCCTCCGGCGGGGAGCGCCGGAGGCCGCGGCAGGTCGGGATCGACGCTATACGCTTACGCTACGCAGATCCCGGGGAGACAAACTCAGCTAGTGGAGCGGATTTGACATTCGCTACCCACCCAGCCGCAAACTCGTGAAGCGAATGTCAAATCCAAAAGCTCCACTAGAACGGTAGCAACACGTTGAGCGCCTGCTGGCCCCATGGCGGTTGCTGAATGTCGGACAGAGTGCCTTTGCCGCCATAAGCCACGCGCGCTTCGGCGATCTTGGCGAGATCGATCGTATTGTCGCTTTCGATGTCCTCCGGACGCACCACGCCGGCGACCACCAAGACGCGCATTTCCGAATTGAGCCGGACCTCCTGCTTGCCTTCGATGACCATGTTTCCGTTCGGCAGCACCTGCGTGACCACTGCCGCGACATTGGTGAGCAACTGATCCTGCCGGTTGATCGAGCCGGTAGCGTTGCTCTGCGAGTCGGTATTCGCGGTGATGATGCTCCCGGGCAGCACCGCCTTGGCCGGATTGACGATGGTGTTGGCCCCGAGGAAGTTGGTGATGCCGGAATCTTCCGTCGAGGTGCGCTGCACCTGGGTCTGATCCTGGAATTGCGCCGTGTCGTTGATGTTGACCTTCACCGTCAAGATGTCGCCGACCTGGTGGGCGCGCTGATCATTGAAGAACGCGCGCGAGCCGTTGCGCCACAACGAATTGGGGTTGAAGGAGGCGGGCTGCGGGGTCGGCATCGGCATTTGCACGGGCTTGTAACCTGGCGCGGTGGTCGGATTTGAGACGGGTGAAAGCGGCGGCGGATTGCCGATGTCTTTCAACCGGTCGAGCGACGCGCAGCCTGAGGCACTCATGGCCACCGTCGACAACAGGGCACAACGCAGCAGCAGAACGCGTTTCGACATCGAACTACCTCTCACTCAGCCGGCACGACACCACCTTTCACCCAGGTGGCACGTGTCCCGCTCACTCCGACAAACTTCGCGCATTTTCGACCAGTTGGTTCGAAACGGGTCCGACCGTGACACGGTCGGGCCCCGAGACGACCGCTTGCACCACGTGCTTGGATTCCGCGTTGATGACGCTGATAGTGTCGCCGAGCGCACCGGCATCCTTGGCCTCCCCGCGCAGCGTCAGCGTCACGCCCGGCACCTGATAGACGATGACGACGGTGTCGTTGCGGGCGACGATTTCAGGCTTCATCAAATCGCCCGCGGCGAGCGGCTGACCCGGCCGCAAAGAATGGCGCGCGGCAAGCCCGATCGCCGCCTTGGCATCGGTCAGCGCCGCGCTGCCCTCGGCCTGCGCTCGCCGCATCGTGGTGAGATCGGACGCCGTAATGAGTTCGCCGCGCTCGATCGGACGATCGACCGCAAGCGTATCGACCGTCTCGATCGCCGTGCCGGTGTAGCGGACCGGTTGACGCAAGAGATGGGCGCTGTTCGGCAGGTTCAGAGTTATGTCGAAGCGCGCCGTGTGTGGATCGTAAGACAACGCCATCACTTGCAGTTCGCCGGTGGCGTTGGGCTCGACCTGTAAGGTCCGTACGTCGCCGTCGAAATTGACCAGGATATTGTGCGCCACGCCGAAGCCGTACTGACCCGACAGCGCTTGCGCGACGCGGGAGGAGATGTCGCGCGGGGTGATCGCACGGCTGGCCCGTGTAACGATGACTTCGGAGAGACCCTGCGTATCGATGCCGATGAGCTGGTGCGGCCGGATCGCATCCAGGATGCGGTCGGTCGCCACCGCGCCGGTAGTGCCGAGATCGGGTGCGCGGAAGATGGGAATGTCGGCGACCGGGCCCGCGTTCTCCACCAGATCGCCGATGGTGACGATATCGCCGGTGACGGTCACGCTGGCTTTCAGGGCCGGCGCCGCCGGCGCCGCGGGCGTCTGCGCGGCCGCCGCGCCACCGAGCGAGAGCGCGAGCGTAAGCCCGATGAATAACGACCGAAACCTTGCTGGAGAGGCCATGGTCTAGACCTTTCTCATTTCATGAGCTGCGAGGTCGTCTGCAGCATTTCGTCAGCCGCGGTGATGACCTTGGAGTTCATCTCGTAGGCGCGTTGCGCTGCAATCAGGTTGGAGATTTCGGTCACCGCTTCGACGTTGGACTGTTCGAGGTAGCCCTGTTGCAGGGTGCCGGCGCCGTCGGTTCCAGGCAGCGTGTCAGTCGGCGCGCCGGACGCAGGCGTTGCGGTGAACAAGTTGTCGCCGTTGCCCTGGAGGCCGGCATTGTTGGCGAAGCGGGTGAGGGTGAGCTGGCCGAGGATGCTTGATGTCGTGGAACCGGGCAGAGTTACCGAAACCTGGCCCTGCTGGTTTATGGTCAGGCCGCTGGCGTTCGGCGGGATCGTAATGGTCGGCTGGACCACATTGCCTTCGGCGGTGACGATGCGGCCCTGGGCGTCTTGCTGGAACGAACCATCCCGCGAATAGCTGTAAGTGCCGTCGGGCATCTGGATTTTGAACCAGCCGTCGCCTTGAATGGCGACGTCGAGCGTGTTGCCGGTCTGCTGCAGCGAACCCTGCGTCATCAGCCGCGGCGTGCCGACGGTCTTGACGCCGGAGCCGAGTTCGATGCCGACCGGCAGAATGTTGCCCTGCTCGGAGGCCTGCGCGCCGATGCGCTGGACGTGCTCGTAGAGAAGATCTTGAAAGTCGGCACGCTGGCTCTTGAAGCCGGTCGTCGACATGTTAGCGATATTGCCGGCGATGACCTGGACCTGCAGGTCCATGGCTGCCATGCCGGTTGCCGCAGTATCGAGCGCACGCATTTTGCCGTCTCCCGAACTTTGACGTTACGAACTTGGCGTCTGCGACAACTGCGAGAGTGCGTTGCGGTGCTCGTCGCTCTGCGCTTGCAGCAGACTGGCGATGTCGGTGTAGCTGCGCGTGATCTCGATCAGGCGCGACATGGCGGCCACCGCATTGACGTTGGATTTCTCGATCGCGCCTTGCACCATGGTGGTATTGGGCGAAGCCGCACTGGGGGAAACCCCGGCCGGCGCCGCGAACATCGAGCCGCCGTCCTTCTGCAAAAGCTGCGGTTGCGCGAAATTGACGACCTGAAGCGTGCCCCGCGCCGAATCGGCGGTGCTGTTGCCTTCGCGGACAGTGATGATTCCGCTCGGGCTGATGACAATGTCATGATCGGTCGACTGGAAGGTGATCGGTCCCGAACTGCCGATGACCTGACTGCCGTCGCTGGTGACGAGTTGGCCGGAGCCGTTGATCGAAAACGCGCCGTTGCGCGTATAGCGCTGCTGTCCGGTCGGCGTCTGCACCACGAAATAGCCGCTACCCTCGATAGCGACGTCGAGCGGATTGCCGGTGCGCTGGATCGCGCCCTGGCTCATGTCGATCCAGTCCGCACGGTCCTCGACAAATCGGATGCCGCGATCCTGGCCGGTGAAACTGGGATCGCTGGCCCGCGGCATGAGATATTGCTCGAACAGCGTATTGTCGGCCTTGTAACCGGTGGTGTCGACATTGGCGATGTTGTTGGCCAGAACGTCGAGCTCATGCGTGAGTGCCATTTGCCGCGACAGGCCGACGAGAAGGGCATTCTCCATCGGTACTCTCCCCTTGATGCGATGAAGCCACCCCCGAAGAAGGTCAGTTCACCTGCGCGCTTGCCGCTCTCCCAAGCGGCTCGCGAGCGCCGATTGCGAGGGGTGTTGTGCAGAACCTGTGCCAAGAAGACAAAGGCTGATAAATCAATGGTTTATGCGAAGAGCACCAAGCCGTCGGGCGGGCAGAAAAGGCCGCCGGGAGCGGGGTACTGGGCAAATAATTCCGCCCGGGACGGTGACAGCAATTATCCGTTAACCATTCGTGCCTAGCTTGAAAAACGGCGCCGGAACCCGGGCCAAGCAGCGCTCGCAACATTGGTATTGCGTTCTGTCCAGTCGGCTGCGTGCGCTCGCGCCAGCAGGAGTGGCGATGGCAACGACCAACGACAAACAGACCGAAAACGAAAATGCGGAAGCCGAAGGCGAAGGCGCCAAGGCAGCGCCGCCGAAGCGCAAATTCTCGCTCAAACTCATCCTGATCGCGGTGGGCGCCCTGGTGGCGCTCGGCGCTATCGGTGGCGGCGGCTATTTCTTTTTCGGTCACAAGAAAGAGAAAGTGGCTGTGGCCGAAAAGGTCAAACCTCCGGTGTTCCTCGATTTGCCCGACGTTCTGGTCAATCTGTCGTCAGCCGGCGGCAGCGACCGCACCCAGTATCTAAAGGTGAAGGTGGTGTTGGAATTGCCGGACCAGGCGATGTCGGCGCAGATCCAGCCGGTGATGCCGGTCATCATGGACGCCTTTCAGACCTATTTGCGCGAACTGCGGCCGACCGATCTCGACGGGTCGGCGGGGCTCTATCGGCTCAAGGAAGAGCTGACGCGCCGCGTCGACGCCGCTATCGCGCCTAGTCGCATCAACGCAGTGCTGTTCAAGGAAATCGTCATCCAATGACGATACAGGCTTGAAGATTTAGCGAAAATGCCAGCCAAAGATCAGATCGACAATGACGCGCTCGCCGCCGAGTGGGGCGTTGCGCTCGACGCCGAGCAGGGTGCCCAAGCCGCGCCCAACGGGCCGCCCGCCGAAGGGCAGGGCACCGGCGAGGCTATGGCGTCGCAATGGGCGACGATGGTCGATGACGGGCAATTCATTCAGGCCACCAAAGGCGGCGCCGAGCGGGTTCTGACGCAAGAAGAGATCGATTCGCTTCTCGGCTTTTCTCTCACCGATATTTCGCTCAATGACAATTCCGGCATCCGCGCGATCATCGATTCGGCGATGGTCTCCTACGAACGTTTGCCGATGCTGGAGATCGTCTTTGACCGGCTGGTCCGGTTGATGACGACGAGCTTGCGCAATTTCACCTCTGACAACGTCGAAGTCTCGCTCGACCGCATCACCTCGGTGCGCTTTGGCGACTATCTAAACTCCATCCCGCTGCCGGCGATCCTTGGCGTGTTCAGGGCGGAAGAGTGGGACAACTTCGGGCTGGTGACCGTCAATTCCAGCCTGATCTATTCGATCATCGACGTTCTTCTGGGCGGCCGGCGCGGCCAGACTGCGATCCGCATCGAAGGCCGGCCCTACACGACGATCGAGACCAATCTGGTCAAGCGCATGATCGAGGTGGTGCTGGCCGACGCTGAGCTGGCGTTCAAGCCGCTGTCGCCGGTCAAGTTCAACATCGACCGGCTCGAGACCAATCCGCGCTTCGCCGCTATTTCGCGCCCGGCCAATGCCGCGATCCTGGTGCGGCTGCGGATCGACATGGAAGATCGCGGCGGCACTATCGAGCTGCTGCTGCCTTACGCTACCATCGAGCCGATCCGGGACGTCTTATTGCAGATGTTCATGGGCGAGAAATTCGGCCGCGATGCGAACTGGGAGGCGCATCTTGCGACCGAGCTCGGTCAGGCGGAAATCGCCGTCGATGCAGTGCTTTACGAGGCGCGGCTACCGTTAAAGCAGATTATGAAACTCGACGTTGGCGATACGCTGATGTTGGAGCTTAAATCCGACGCGACGGTAATCGTTCGTTGCGGCGACGTGACGCTGACGGAGGGCCGCATGGGCCGAGTCGGCGACCGCGTCGCGGTGCGCGTCGGCAAGCCGTTGCGCAAGCCAAATATGACCTTCGCCATGTTCGAAGCGGCGGGCGGTTCCGGCAATCGTTTGGAGGCACCATAATGACAAATGGCATCGGAGTCCTCATCGACGGAGTGGTGGCGATTCTGCTGATGGTGACAATCGGTTACTGCATCATGCTCAATAGGCGGCTGAAGCTGCTTAAAGCCGACGAGCACTCGCTGCGGGCGACTATTTCCGAGCTCGTCACTGCAACCGAGATCGCCGAGCGGGCCATCGGTGGGCTCAAGCTCACCGTACACGAATGCGACACCGGACTGGGCGAGCGGCTGCGCAAGGCGGAACGGGTCACGATCGAGATCGATCGCTCCGTCACGGCGGGCAAGGAGCTGCTCGGACGGCTGTCGCAGATCGTCACCGCCGGCCGCGGCAGCGACCATTACGTCGCCGCCTTGAGCGTGGCGCCGCACGCCGCGAGCGAGCCGGACATCAAACCCGGCGCCAAAGCCGAAGCCCACGCCGAGGTCAAAGTCGCCGCCAAGGTCGCCGCCAAGGCCGTTGCCGCCGCCGCGGAAGCCTTCGCCGAGCGGCTCCGCAACAAGGTGCACGGTCTCGCGGCATGATCCGCTATATTCGCGATCTGCGGTTCATTCCGATCGCGCTGATCGCGAGCGCTTGCTTATTGACGCTCAAAATCGCCGATATCGCGTTTCACGGCTCCGCGCTGTTCGCGTCCAACGCGGCGTTGCCGGCCGACGGCGGCGTGTCGGTGCTGCACCCCAATCCGGACGGCACCGTGCCAGCCGCCTCGAAGGCCTCTTGGGCGCAGCAAATGTTCAACTTTCCCAGCGGGCGCGGTGGGCCGCAGCAACAGGACGCTTCGATCGCACCTATTGCGCCGCCGCCGATGGCTGAGCGCGATAATCTCGACATCACCGGCTCCGTCACCACCCAGCCTGCCGGCGTCAAAGCCGGCGCGGCGCCGAACGCCAAGCCAGTCGCGAACGCCGGACCTCCGGCGGCACCCGCCGAAATGATCATTCCAACCGACGGCGTTGCGCTGCCGACCGGCGCTGAGCGCGCCATTCTCGAACGGCTGCAGCAGCGCCGCCTGGAACTCGACAAGCGCGCGCAAGAGCTCGATGTCCGCGAAGACCTGATCAAGAGCGCAGAAAAGCGCATGGACGCCAAGATCACCGAGCTCAAAGATGTCGAGGCGCAGATCAAGCAGGCGACCAACCAGAAGAATGACGCCGAAAAGGCGCGGCTCAAAGGCCTGGTCACCATGTACGAAAACATGAAGCCACGCGACGCGGCGAAGATCTTCAACGGACTCGAGCCGAGCGTGCTTCTGGAAGTCGTCGCGCAAATCAATCCGCGCACCATGGCGGACATCGCCGCGCAAATGTCGCCCGATGTGGCGCAGCGCCTGACGGTCGAGCTTGCCGAACAGGCCCAGCAGCAGAACAAAACCAGCGACGCCGGCGCCGCCGCGCTGCCGAAGATCGAAGGCCAGCCGACGATGCAATAGGAACTGCTGGCTCGACGCGGCGAGCAGGCCTCGCTTCAATCCTTAAGCGAGCCTTCGTTGCACACCGGAATTGACCCGGAACGCCCAAGCGCGCTAAGGACTTCTACTTAAGCCACTGTATTTATTGAATTAAGCGCCCATTAAGCACACCGACCTACAGTGCGAGGGTGGCTGGCCTCAGGGGACGAGGTCTTTGGCCGCAAACGCGCTTGGCCGTTCGGTCGTATCCAGTCGTTTGAGTAGAGTTCCGAGTTCTGCATGGCGTGCGGTCGCACCATTCGAAATCCCAGCCTGCGTAGTCGCCTGTGCTGCAACGCTGTCGCTCTCGCAGCTTTGGTTGTCGCAATTTTGGCCGTCGCCGTTGCTGGGCCCGCGATCGCCGCGCCGCAACCGGCGACGCTGACCGTCACCACAGAGGGCGGTTATGCCCGGCTGGTCTTTACCGCCAAGGAATTTATCGAAGCTTCGGTGCGTAAGGCCGGCAATGTCCTCATCATCCGCTTCAAACAACCGATCGACGT
>JBAQHW010000419.1:0-5840 GCA_049288525.1 Xanthobacteraceae bacterium | reverse complement strand
CAGTTGAAGGAAACGCTCAACACGATGGTGGACCAACTCAATCGCTTTGCCGGCGAAGTGACCCGCGTCGCCCGCGAAGTCGGCACCGAGGGCCGGCTGGGCGGCCAAGCGCAGGTGCCCGGCGTCGCCGGCACCTGGAAGGACCTGACCGACAGCGTCAATTCGATGGCCGGCAACTTGACGGCGCAGGTGCGCAACATCGCCGAGGTGACGACCGCAGTCGCCCGCGGCGACCTGGGCCGCAAGATCACCGTCGACGTGAAAGGCGAGATTCTCGAGCTGAAAAACACCATCAACACCATGGTGGACCAGCTCAACTCCTTCGCTTCGGAAGTCACCCGTGTCGCCCGCGAGGTCGGCACCGAAGGCAAGCTCGGCGGTCAGGCGCAGGTGCCCGGCGTCGCCGGCACCTGGAAGGACCTGACCGACAACGTCAACTTCATGGCGTCGAACCTCACCGCGCAGGTCCGCAACATCGCCGAGGTCGCTACCGCCATCGCCGGCGGCGACTTGTCGAAGAAGATCACCGTCGACGTGCGCGGCGAAATGCTGCTCTTGAAGGACACGCTCAATACCATGGTGGAGCAGTTGCGCTCGTTCGCCGCCGAGGTGACGCGCGTTGCACGCGAGGTCGGCACCGATGGGCGGCTCGGCGGTCAGGCGGTGGTGCCCGGCGTCGCCGGCACCTGGAAGGAACTGACCGACAACGTGAATCTGTTGGCCGCGAACCTCACCACGCAGGTGCGCAACATCGCCGAAGTGACCACCGCGGTCGCCCGCGGCGACTTGAGCCGCAAAATTACGGTCGACGTGAAGGGCGAAATTCTGGAACTGAAGAACACCATCAATACCATGGTGGACCAGCTCAACGGCTTCGCTTCGGAAGTCACCCGCGTCGCCCGCGAAGTCGGTACCGAAGGCCTGCTCGGCGGTCAGGCGGTGGTGCCGGGTGTCGCCGGCACGTGGAAGGACTTGACCGACACCGTCAACGTCATGGCCGCCAACCTCACCGAACAGGTGCGCGGCATCGTGAAAGTGGTGACCGCGGTCGCCAACGGCGACCTTAAGCAGAACCTCGCGGTGAAGTCGAAGGGAGAGGTGGCGGCGCTTGCCGAAACCATCAACAACATGACCGACACGCTCGCCACCTTCGCCGATCAGGTGACGACGGTGGCGCGCGAAGTCGGCGTCGAAGGCCGGCTCGGCGGCCAGGCCAACGTGCCCGGCGCCGCCGGCACCTGGAAGGACCTGACCGGAAACGTCAATCTGCTCGCCGCCAATCTGACCACGCAGGTGCGCGCTATCGCCGAAGTCGCGACCGCCGTCACCAAGGGCGACCTGACGCGTTCGATTCAAGTGGAAGCGCGCGGCGAAGTCGCCGAGCTGAAAGACAACATCAACACCATGATCGACAATTTGCGGCTCACGACCGACCGCAACACCGAGCAGGATTGGCTGAAGACCAATCTGGCGAAATTCACCAACATGCTGCAGGGTCAGCGCGATCTCACCACGGTCGGCCGCTTGCTGCTGTCCGAGCTCACGCCGCTGGTCAACGCCCACCAGGGCGTCATCTATCAGCTCGAGGGCGAGGAGAAGAACAACACGCTCAATCTTCTGGCAGCCTATGCTGACGATGGCGCCAACGGGCATCCACAGGCGCTGACATTAGGCGAAGGTCTGATCGGACAGTGCGCGGTCGACAAGCGCCGCATGCTGATCACCGACATACCGGCCAACGCCGTGCCGATCTCCTCGGCGCTCTTGAAGCTGGCGCCGCGCAACAACATCGTGCTGCCGGTGCTGTTCGAAAACCAGGTGAAGGCGGTGATCGAACTTGCTTCGATGCACGAGTTTACCACCCTGCAGACCATGTTCCTTGAGCAGCTCACGACGTCGATCGGCATCGTGCTCAATTCGATCGAGGCGACGATGCAAACCGAAGGCCTGCTCAAGCAATCGCAGCAGCTTGCCGGCGAACTGCAGGCGCAGCAGAGGGAGCTGCAGCAGACCAACGAGCAACTCGAACAAAAGGCGCAGCAGCTCGCTGAGCGCAACGTCGAAGTCGAAAGAAAGAACCAGGAAATCGAGCAGGCCCGCCGCGCGCTGGAAGAGAAGGCGACGGAGCTGGCGCTGACGTCGAAGTACAAGTCGGAATTCCTGGCCAACATGTCGCACGAATTGCGGACGCCGTTGAACTCGATTCTGATCCTCGGCCAGCAGCTGACCGACAATCCGGAAGGCAATTTGAGCCCGAAACAGGTCGAATTCGCCAAGACGATTCACGGCGCCGGCACCGATCTGCTCAATCTCATCAGCGACATTCTCGACCTGTCGAAGATCGAGTCGGGCACGGTCACGGTCGATGCCGAGGAGGTGTTCTTTGCGAATCTGCTCGACATGGTGGCGCGGCCGTTCCGCCATGAGGCGGACACGCGGCAGCTTTCATTTGAAGTCCATGTCGATCCGAATCTGGGCCGCACTCTCACCACCGACACCAAGCGGTTGCAGCAGGTGCTCAAAAACCTGCTCTCGAACGCGTTCAAGTTCACCGCGCTGGGCGGAGTGCGGCTCAACGTCAGTAGCGCGGTCGGCGGCTGGAGCACCGATCACCCGGTGCTCAGCCAGGCCAACGGCGTTGTCGCCTTCGAGGTCAGTGATTCCGGGATCGGGATACCGCAGGAGAAGCAGAAGATCATCTTCGAGGCGTTCCAGCAGGCCGACGCATCGACCAGTCGCAAATACGGCGGCACCGGACTGGGCCTTGCCATCAGCCGTGAGCTCGCCAGCCTACTCGGCGGCGAGATTCATCTGCGCAGCACACCGGGTACCGGCTCCACGTTTACGCTCTATCTGCCGATCAGATATGTCGGCCCGAGCACTTCCCTTCAGACCGGGGCGGCGTCCGCCTCGGCGGCACCGCTGCCGCACTATCGGCCGGGATTCCATATCGCTCCCGAGCGCACCATCGAGCCGATCCCCGATGATCGCATGGACATTGCGGCCGGCGATGCCATCCTGCTCATCGTCGAGGACGATCCGCATTACGCCCGCATCCTGGTGGATCTCGCCCGCGACAAGGGGTTCAAGGCGTTGTTGGCGATGCGCGGCGACGATGCGCTCAATCTCGCCAAGCAATACCAGCCGACGGCGGTGTCGCTCGACGTGTTCCTGCCCGACATGCTGGGCTGGAATGTGCTCAGCCAGCTCAAGCAAAATCCGCTCACCCGCCACATTCCGGTTCAGATCGTCTCGCTCGACGAGGATCGTCAACACGGGCTGGCGCGCGGCGCCTTCGCCTTCGTCAACAAGCCTACCAGCCGTGAAGGCATCGACGAGGCGCTGTCCCGAATCAAAGAGTTTGCGGAGCCTCGCAAAAAACGCCTGCTCATCGTCGAGGACAATCAGGCCGAGCAGATGAGCATTCGCGAATTGCTCGGACACGACGACATCGAGATCATCAATGCCGCGACCGGCGCCGAAGCCTTGAACGCGCTGCAAGAGAACCCGGCCGACTGCGTGGTCCTCGATCTGCGGCTCCCCGACATGTCAGGTTTCGAAGTGCTGGAGCGTATGCGTGCCGAGACCGGGCTCGCCGACATTCCGGTGGTGGTCTTCACCGGCCGCGAATTGTCGGCCGAGGAGGACGCCCAATTGCATACGATGGCGCGCAGCATCGTGGTCAAGGGCGTCGAATCGCCGGAGCGGCTGCTCAACGAGACCGCGCTGTTCCTGCACCGTGTCATCACCGATCTACCGCCCGAGAAGCAGAGCATGCTGGAGCGGCTCAACAGCTCGGACGAGGATCTGGTCGGCCGCACCGTGCTGCTCGTCGACGACGATCCCCGCAACATCTTCGCGCTGTCGAGCGCGCTGGAACGCCGCGGTATGAACGTGCTCACGGCGACGACCGGTGCCGAAGCGATCCAGATCATCGAAGAGACGCCATCGCTGGCGATTGTGCTGATGGACATCATGATGCCGGAAATGGATGGCTATCAGACCATCGAGAAGATTCGAAATGACAGGGCCTATCGTCGCCTGCCGATCATTGCCTTGACCGCCAAGGCCATGAAGGGCGACCGCGAAAAATGCCTCCAAGCCGGCGCTTCGGATTACCTTGCCAAGCCGGTGAATACCGAACAGCTCCTGTCCGCGTTGCGGATGTGGTTGCATCGCTAGGCAAAACATCATGACCGAAAAAATCATGGCTGAAACAGTCATGAATGAAAAAGTTAACGTTCTTCTGGTGGATGATCAGCCGGACAAGCTGCTGGCGTATGAAGTGATCCTGGGGGAACTCGGGGAGAACCTGGTCAAGACAGCGTCGGCGCGCGAGGCGCTGCAATTTCTGCTCAAGAATGACGTGGCAGTCGTCTTGATCGACGTATGCATGCCGGAGCTCGACGGATTTCAATTGGCGGCGATGATCCGTGAGCATCCCCGGTTCCGCAAGACGGCGATCATTTTTATCTCCGCCATTCTTCTCACCGACGTCGACCGGTTGCGCGGCTACGAGATGGGTGCGGTCGATTACGTGCCGGTTCCGGTGGTGCCCGAAGTCCTGCGCGCCAAGGTACGGGTGTTCGCCGAGCTGTTTCGCAAGACGCGCGAACTCGAACAATTGAACGCCAAGCTTGAAGCTCATGTGGCTGAGCGGACGGCGGCATTGGAGGCCTCCAACGCGCAGCTCAAGCAGAGCGAGGAGGGACGCAGCTTGGCGTTGGCCGGCGGCCAGATGGGATCGTGGGACTGGGACGTGGGCGCCAACGAATGGCGATGGGACGAGGGCCAGCACCGCATTTTCGGCGTCGATCCGAAAGGCTTTGCAGTCAATCTCGTCAACATCCGCGCCCTCATTCATGCCGATGACATGGCATCGCTGTACCACATCGCGCGGGCCATGGCGGAGGGCACACGCACGCATCAGACGGAATTTCGGGTGGTGCGGCCGAACGGCGAAATCCGCTGGTGCATCGGCACCGCGGCCGCGACCGTGGACGCCGCCGGCAACATTGTGCGCGTTTCCGGCGTCACCGTCGACATTACCGACCGCAAGGAAGCAGACGAACGTCAGATCCTGTTGGCGCGCGAGGTCGATCATCGGGCTCGCAATGCCTTGGCGGTAATCCAATCGATCATTCGGCTGACACGCGCCAAGGATGTCGATGCCTATGTCCAGGCGATCGAAGGACGCATCAAGGCGTTGGCGCGCGCGCATACGTTGCTATCGGATTCGCGCTGGCATGGCGCCGATCTCGCTACGCTGGTCACCGAAGAGCTCGCACCCTATCGCGCGGGCGACAAGATCAATTTCAGCGGTCCGGATATTTCGCTGCAGCCGGCGACCGCGCAGGGCCTGGCGTTGGCATTGCATGAGCTTGCAACCAATGCGGCCAAGCACGGCGCGCTGTCCTCGCCGAGCGGAAAAATCACTCTGAATTGGCAATTGCGAGACGACGGATTGATCCTGCATTGGAGCGAAACCGGCGGCCCGGCCATTTCGCAACCGTCGTCGCGCAGCTTCGGACTGAAAGTCATCGTCGCCAGCATCGAGCAGCAGCTCGGCGGTAAGGCCGTGTTCGACTGGAACGTAAAGGGCCTGCGCGGCGAATTTTTCATACCGCGCAGCGAATTGACGAGATCCCGTTCGTTGAAAGACGCGCGCAACGGCGCCGCAGTGCCCGGCGCGACGATCGGCCTTGACCGGACCGCGAAGCCTCGCGTGCTCCTGGTCGAGGACGAGGCGCTGGTGGCGATGATGATCCAGGAAACGCTGAGCGAATTCGGCTTCCAGGTGATCGGCCCGGTGTCGACGGCTTCGGAAGCTCTGGCGTCGG
>JBAQHW010000418.1:0-3653 GCA_049288525.1 Xanthobacteraceae bacterium | reverse complement strand
ACATCGTCGTGACGCCATCGGTGTCGACGCAGTAGACGCCGTCCGTCGCCGAATCGAGCACCAGGCGGAGATCGGCTTCCTTGTGGCGCAAGCTGGCTTCGGCAATTTTTTGTTCGGTAATGTCCTGCGCGACGCCGATTAACTGGTGCCGCAGTCCGTCGGCGCTGCGCATCAACGCCACGTTGACGCTGGCCCAGACCTCCGAGCCGTCGGGCCGCAAATAGCGCTTTTCGACAAAGAAGGGCACAGCATCGGCGAGGAGCTGCCGCCGCAGCGCAGCGTCGCTGTCGCGATTATCCGGATGGGTAATGTCGGGAACGCTCAGCGTCAGCAGCTCTTCCGCGCTGCGGCCGACGATTTCGCAAAACCGCCGGTTGACGAGCAGGAACCGTCCGTCCAGTTCGCATTGCAGGACGCCGACGCCGGTCTGCTCGAAGATGCGGGCGAAACGCTCCTCGCTGGCGCGCAGCGCCTCCTCGGTGCGGACGCGATCGGTAGTTTCGACGACGGTGACCAGCACGCCGCCGACGCCGGTCGGCGCGCTGTCGTCGGGCACCGGGCTGTAGCTCACCGTGAAACGCCCGTCTTCCCATTCGGGATTGCCGCGCCGCTGCACCTTGATCAGCAAATCCTCGGCGAAGTAAGCGCCGCTGCTGCCGTTCAAAATCGCCTGATGGACCGGCCGCAGTTGCTCCTGAACTTCGGGCCACGCCTCATGGAAGGGCAATCCGAACGCGCGAGGATGCCTGGCGCCGAGGATCGAGCGATAGCCGTCGTTGTAAATCATCACCAGTTCGGGCCCCCAGCGCACGCACATGGGAAACCCCGACGCGAGCATCACACTGACAATGATCCGCAGGCTGGCCGGCCAGCTTTCTCGGGGACCGAGCGGCGTTTTCGACCAATCGGTCGTCTGCAAGCGCGTCGCCATCTCCGGCACGCGGGGCGCGTCGAAACGGTGCGGCTGCGACGTCATCCTCAAATACGCCTGGCCCGATGGGTCGGACCGATTTTCACCTGGAGACACACTCTTTTGCAGGTTACCGGCCTGCCGTCCGACTGTCTATGCTCGGGCCCTTGCCTCGAAAGCCGGGCGCCGGAACCAAGGCCGGTCGCGGCGTTTGAAAAGCCAGATAGGCCGGCTAGGAGACGCGCCGGCCGGGAGAACGTTCGCCATGATCCGCAAGCTTTCGTCGGGCAAATACCGGCTCTATTCGCGCAAAGTTGATCCGAAGACCGGCAAACGCCGCAATCTCGGCACCTTTAATTCGCGCGTCGCCGCTGCGAAGCACGAGCGGGAGGTGCAATATTTCAAACGGCATTAAGGCGGATAAATCCTGCCCAATCGCGCCGTAATGCGTTCACCATTCCGCCCGATGGTAGCATTACCCACTTGATTTGAACCAAAGACCGGCAAAAGACTTCTAAGTGTTGGGCGACCGTCCGCTTCAGGTAAATATCATGCGTTCCGCCACATTGGTTTCCGCCTCGCTCCTGGCAACGGCGATGTCGCTGCCGTTCGCCGCCGCAGCCCAGGCCAATATCGCGATTTCCGTCGACAAGAGCACCCAGCGCATGACGGTCGCGGTCGACGGCCAACAGCGCTATGTGTGGCCGGTGTCGACCGGGCGGGCGGGCTACAATACGCCGAGCGGCAATTTCAGGCTTAACCGCATGGATGCCGATCACCATTCCAAGGAATATGACAACGCCTTCATGCCGGACTCGATGTTCTTCGACCTGCACGGCCACGCCATCCACGGATTCAACGATGTCCCTCATCTCGGCA
The DNA here is from genome assembly GCA_049288525.1 of Xanthobacteraceae bacterium. GTDB lineage: Bacteria > Pseudomonadota > Alphaproteobacteria > Rhizobiales > Xanthobacteraceae > BOG-931. The sequence goes on along the minus strand of JBAQHW010000418.1, from coordinate 1,864 downwards.
TGGCGGTGTCGCATGGCTGCGTGCGGCTGTCGCCGGAGCACGCTGCCACTTTGTTCAGCCTGGTAAACGCCGAAGGCATGGCGAACACCTCCGTGAGCATCACCGGTCATATCCCGGCGCGCGGCAATGCGCCGATGGTCGCGTCGCGCCCGCCGCAGAACGAGACGGCGTACAACGCGGGCGGTTACGACCTGCCGCCGGCCAACGCGCAGCCGATGCCGCTTGCGCCGCAATATCAGCAGCAGCGCGCCTATCAGCAGCAGGCGCCGCAATATCAAGGTCAGCAGGCGCCGCAATATCAGGGCCAGCAGTATCAGGATCAGCAATACGCGCAGCAGCGCCGATCGCTGTTCCCGCCGCAGCCGCAGCCCTACGGCCAGCCGGCCTACCCGCCGCGCTATTCCGGCCAGTCTTACGATAACGGCCAGTCCAATTACGGCGGCCAAGGCTATTACGCGCAGCCGGGCTACGGTGCGCCGGTCTACCGGCAGTATTGAGCGCTCCGCCCATCACGCGCTGTTGAGCCTGGACGGCCGCATCGCCGCCCTCTCTTCCCGAAAAATGGAATAGCGTTGCCGGTCGATTGTTTACTGGACCAATGCTGGCACTTGCATCGGGAGGAGTCACACCATGTCACGGGTTTGTCGTTTGAGTTTGCTCGCCGCGGCGGCGGCCGCAACCTGCCTGACCGCCGCGCCGGCGGGCGCCGCGCTCATCATGCATAAGGATTTGACGCTCGCCGTTGCCAAAACATTGGCCGAAGAGGCAGTCGCGGCGTGCGCGGCCAAGGGTTGGGCGGAATCGGCCGTGGTGGTCGATCGCGACGGCGCTACCATTGTCGAGATGCGTGGCGACAATGCCTCGCCGCACACGGTCGAGAACGCGCGGCGCAAGGCCTACACTGCCATGACATTCAAGCAGCCCACGTCCGAATACGCCAAGAAGCTGCAGGATCCGAATTCGGTCGCCCATCAGCAGGTGACGCTGCCCAATGTGATCGCCATTCCCGGCGGCCAGCCGATCAAGGTCGGCAATGAAGTGGTCGGCGGCATTGGCGCGTCCGGCTCGCCCGGCTTCGACGACGATTGCGTCAATGCCGCAATGGCCAAGGTGAAGGATCAGCTGCAGTGACGCGAAGCGTCATCGCGGGCGCGCGGGCAACGCCCGCGCCCCGGCGTGACGATTACGACGCCGGCTTCTGAAACTTGAGCACGAAATTGTCGACCGGCATGTTCGGCTTGTAGCTCGGGAAGTCGTGGGTGTCGGCGGGATTGCGCCAGAAATTGCCCTCGCCGACCTGTTTGAAGCCCGCCGCCTCGATCTCCTTCTGCAGCGTCGCTTCCTCGATCCGATGCAGCGTTTTGTTGACCGAGATGCCTTGGCCGGGAAGCGCCGAATGATCGGCAATCACCAAATATCCGCCGGGCTTGAGCGCGTCGAACATAGCCTTGTCCATCGCGGCGCGGTCGACCTTCATGTAGCTGGTGTCGTGGTAGTAGAACAGGAAGGTGATCATATCGAGATCGTGCACGCCGGGCGGGATCGGATCGTCGAACGGGCGGATGTCGGCGACCACGTCTTTCATCGCCGGCGTTTTCAGCCGCGCCTCGAATGCCGCCTTGGGCTTGTCGCCGAGATCCGGCGGGTTCTGGGCATAGACGACGCCGTTCGGCGCCACCGCGCGCGCCATCAGCTCCGTTGAATAACCGCCGCCGGCCGCCATATCGAGCACCTTCATGCCCGGCCGCGGCGCGGCGAATTGTAGAAACGGCACCGGATCGCGGCGCTTGTCGGTGCCTCTGTCGGCATCGCTGCGGTCCGGCGCCGCCATCAGCGCGGCATAGTCCGGCGCCGCGCCCTGCGC
>JBAQHW010000417.1:0-6027 GCA_049288525.1 Xanthobacteraceae bacterium | reverse complement strand
ATAGCGGACATTGAACGGCCCGCTCACCGTCGAACCGGCTTCCATCCTCGGAACAAGTCGAGGACGGGCGTTTTGCGGGACAGGCTCAAGCGGCTTCGCGTACGCCGTCGAGCGCCTCTTTCATCGTCTGCGCGCTCTTCGCCAATGCCGTGCATTCCTCGCCGGACAATTCCGGCTGCAGCACTTCGATGACGCCGCCGCTCCCGACCACACTCGGCAGCGAAAGCGTTACGCCGAATTGCCGCTGCAGGCTGCCGATCGGGATCACCGTGCGTTCGTCGCGCAAGATCATCTCGGCGATGCGCGCCGATACGATGCCGATGCCGTATTGGCTGGCATCGTGGCCTTCGATGATGGTGATATTGGCGTAGCGCACGTCCTTTTCGAGCTTTTCGCGCAACGCTGCCAGCGTTTCACCGCGCTTTTTCAAAAGCGCCGCGACCGGCACGCCGGCGATCCGTGCCGACGACCACAGAAACACCTGCGCGGTGCCGTGATCGCCGATGACCTGGGCCTCGACGGAAGCGGCATCGACGCCGAAATGCTTCGCCAGATGCACCTTAAAGCGCAGCGAATCGAGAAAGGTGCCGGCGCTCAAAATCCGGCCGTTGGCTCGCTGATCCTTCACCGCTTCGCGCGCGACATCGGCCAGCGGATCGGGCGGATCGGTGACGACAAGCACGACTGCCTCGGGTGCGGCGTGCAGAATGCGCGGCGCGATATCGCGATAGATTTCGGCGTTTTTGCCAAGCAGCCGCAGCCGGCCTTTGGGATCGTTGCGGTCGGTGGCGCCGCCGCTTTTCTCATTGACCCCGGAGGTGACGATTACCACGCCCGCGCCGGAGAGCGCATCATAGTCGCCATCGGTAATGTCGACCCTGGGGCCGAGCGGCGTGCCGTAGCGGATATCGGTCGCCACCGCTTCGGCGGTCTTGCGCGTGCGGTTGACCAGCACGATTTCGCGCGCGCTGCCGCGATTGACCGCCGCCATGGCGCACGCGCAGCCCACCGCGCCGGTTCCGACAATGCCGATTTTCATGATGCTTCAACCCGGTTGCAGAAGTCGCGTTCCATTTACCCCGGCTCGCGCCCTGCTATGATGGGACGCCCACCCAGATCACCCACCCGACTTACATATGCATAGGCGTTTGGAACACGGCATGGACATCCTGCGCGGCACCGATTTCGATTTTCTCGGCCCGAAGGTCGCCGGCAAGGTGCGCGATATCTACGATCAAGGCGACCGCCTCATTCTGATCACGACCGATCGCCATTCGTCGTTCGACCGGCTCATCGCCCATGTGCCGTGGAAAGGCCAGGTGCTCAATCAGATCAGCGCGCATTGGTTCGATGCGACCCGCGATATCGTGCCGAACCACATGCTGGCGGTGCCCGATCCGAATGTCACCGTCGCGCGCAAGTGCCGGGTGGTGCCGATCGAGGCGGTGGTGCGCGGCTACCTGACCGGGGTGACCGACACCGCGATCTGGACCCGCTACGGCCAAGGCCAGCGCGATTTCGGTGGCTTCAGACTGCCGGACGGCATGCGGAAAAATCAGCGCCTGCCGCATCCGATCTTCGACCCGACCACCAAGGAGGCCGAGCATGATCGCACGCTGTCGCCGGAGGAGATGATCGCTGAAGGTTTCATCAGCAGGGGCTTGTTCGCCCGCGTCAAGGAGACGGCCTTGCAACTGTTCGCGCGCGGGCAGGGCATCGCGGCGCAACGCGGCCTTGCGCTGGTCGACACCAAATATGAGTTCGGCACCGACGCCGACGGCGGGCTGGTTTTGATCGATGAAATCCATACCCCGGACTCGTCGCGCTATTGGCAACTCGATTCCTATGACCGGCGCTTCGCCGCGGGCGAAGAGCCGGACTATTTTGACAAGGAATTTTTGCGGCTGTGGTTTCGTGAGCATTGCGATCCCTATGCCGACAAGGCGCTGCCCGATGCGCCGGCGGAACTCGTCGAGGAAATGTCCCGCCGCTACGTGCGCATGTATGAGCAGATCACCGGCGCTAAGTTCGAGCCCGGTGCGACGCCGATCCTGCCGCGGATCGAACGCAATTTGCGGACCATGCGTATGAGCGCGACGTAGCGAATTACCGGCCGCCTGATCAATGTTCATTTCAACCGCCGCGCTGACTCTTTTTTGGTCATCGCGCTGATTTCATCGCCACGCCGAAGAGAATTGCGGCAATTTTTTTGCGATGGCATGCGATTTGCTCGCACGAACGAAGACGCGGATCGCTGCGTTTGTGCCCACGCAACTGAATTATAAGTGATCGCACGCATGGCGATCTTAGCGCGGTGTCAAATCTTCGACGTAAACACTGGGTAGACGGTCGGGTGATCGGACAGTCGAAGCGCCGAATCGGCAGTAGTCGTCGCCGGTCGCAATCAAAAATCAAGGGATGGAATCGCCCGTAGATGTTCAACAGTTACGGGAGATGACCATGTCTACTCAGTCGATTACATCGCGTTCGGCGGTATTGCGCGAAAATGTTCTGATCGAGCCGCCGCGAGTCGGTTCGCTGGCGCGGCGTCTGGTCGATACGCTTCGCGAATGGCAAAGGCGCAGCGTGTCGCGTCATGAACTCGCGTTGCTGTCGGAGCTCGACCGTAAAGATCTCGGTTATCCGGATTGCATTCAAGCCGAACTTGCCAAGCCGTTCTGGCGCCCATGATGGCGACTGCTGAAGGAGCCGTATCATGATACTGACAGTCGTCGCGGCGATCTGGCGCGCCAAATGCGATTCGTCGTTCGAGGCGGTGTGCCTGTTTTCCCTGCTCGGCCTGACGCTGACGCTGGCAATCGCGCGTTAGACGGCGGGCAATCGCTCAATCACCTGAGCGAGAACCGGATCGGCACGGTCAGGTCGAGCTTGGCTTCCGTCATGGTCTGCGGAAACGGCGGCAAAGGCTGCGCGCGCTCGATCATCGACATCACCTCGTCGTCGAGCGCGGGGTGGCCGGACGAGCGTACGATATGGTGCGCCAGCACGTGGCCGGTGCGGTCGACGGTAAAGCCCAAGAGCACCACGCCTTCCTCGCCACGGTCTTGCGCGTCGCTCGGGTAGCGCTTGTAGCGTTCGAGATGCCGGACGAGCGTCGTCTGCCATGCCGGCGCAATATGCGGCGCGCCGCCCTTGGAACGCGCCGGCATGGCCGGTGTCGGCGGCTTTTGCTCTTCGACCTTCGGCGGTGGCGGCGGCGTTTCCGGCTCGGCGACGGCCTCGGGCGGCGGCGGAGGGGGCGGCGGTTTCTCGACTTGCGGGGGCGGCGGCTGCGGCGGCGTCGGAGCGACTTCCGGCTGGTCGATAGTGTCGTCGGTCGGCGAAAAGTCCACGGCTATCGGGGTCGTGTCGTCGCCGATCACGTCCGGCCGGTGGACATAGACATAAGCGACAATCGCGGCGAGATGAACGGCGAGCACCACCGCCGCCGCGAGCGCCCAGCGGCGCAGGTCACGTGCATCCTCGTCTTCGAACCAGGTGAGCGAAGACACGTTCATTTCGCCTCACGCGACTCCATGCCGACCAGCGCGATCTTGAGGTAGCCGGCGTCGCGCAACGCATTCATCAATTGCATCACGTCGCCATAGGGAACGGCGCGATCGCCACGCACAAAAAGGCGCTGTTGCTTGTCGCCGCCGGTGGCGGCCGCGATGGCGCCGGGCAGCGCGTCGCGCGTCACCGTATTGTCGCCGACCGCGAGGCTGCCGTCGGCCTTGACCGTGACATAGACCGGCTTCGGCGGCCGCTGAGTTTGCTGTGCCGTCGAGGACGGCAGGTCGACCGGCAGATCGACGGTGGCGAGCGGTGCCGCCACCATGAAGATGATGAGCAGAACCAGGATCACGTCGATGAACGGCGTGACGTTGATGTCATGCACTTCGGTGAGTTCGTCGGTGCCGTGATCGAGACGGATGGCCACGGGACTACTCCGCGGCTTGGGCGGCTTGCGGCAATGGTGCCTTGGCGCGGTCGAGATCGCGGCTGACAAGCCGCATCAGGTACGCCGAGGCGTCACCGAGATAGGCGCGGTAGTGTTGCGTCTGGCGCGCCAGCACGTTGTAGATCATCACCGCCGGAATGGCGGCGACCAGGCCGAACGCCGTCGCCAGCAGCGCTTGCGCGATGCCGGGCGCCACCACCGCGAGGTTGGTGGTGTGGGCGTTGGAAATGCCGATGAAGCTGTTCATGATGCCCCACACCGTGCCGAACAGGCCGACGAAGGGTGCGGTCGAGCCGATGGTGGCCAGTACGCCGGTGCCGCGCGAGACTTTTCGGCTCGCTGCCATCTCGATGCGCTCGAGCTGCAACGCAATGCGCTCCTTCAAACCTTCGGTGCGCAGCGTTGCCGAAAGCCGGATTTCCTGGGCGGCCGCCTGCATCATTTGTGACGCCGGACTGCGGCCGTCGTGCAGCTGTTCGTGGGCCTGCGCAAATGTCGTCGCGCCGGAGAGCGCGCGGATGTCGCGACGCAGTGCGCTGCGCGCGCTGCGCAACTCCAGCGTCTTGGCAAGCCACACCGTCCAGGTGACCAGCGAGGCGAAGGCCAGCCCGACGATGACCGCCTTCACGATAAGGTCGGCATTTTCGAACATGCCCCACGGCGAAAGGTCTTCCGGCAGTTCAGCGGCGCTCACCATGTGCTGGCCGGAAGCGGGCGCCGGTTCGGCCGCTGCGCCAGGCGGCGAGGTCGGCTCTGCAGCCGGAGCGGCGCCGGCGGAGGATGCCGGTGCCATCGCACCGGATGGCGCTGCCGCTGAGCCAGCGGTGTCGGGTGCACTTGTTGCCGGTGCGGCTGGCGGCGGCGCGGAAGTCGTCGCGGGCGAAGCCGGTGTCATCGGCGTTGCGGGAGCGGCGGTCGGGCTCGCGGAAATGGGACCGGATGGCATCGTTGCCGCATCGGGTGCCGGCGTGGCCGGATTGCCTTGCGCGAATGCCGCTGGCGAAAGCAACAGTGCGGCCGCCAGCACAAGGGCCGTCAGCGCTCCGCCGATGCCGGCCCATACGCGGAACCGGTGTTCCGCCGGAATGCAAACCTTGCGCGTCATTCGAGGTCTCACTGTATATGTCCCATTTTCGCCGCCGCGATCGCCGTCGGCAGCCCCACGCCACGTCCGAAGTTTTAATTTGGAATAAGGAAAAACAGCCGTGTTGCCAGTATCTTCCATCACCAATTCGGGCACGATCCCTGAGCTAGCGTAACGACAACCGAAAAGCACGGGATTTTTGTTCCGAGACTGCATGCCGTCAATCGTTCGGCCGTCCGGTCGAGCCCCTGTAACCCATGCGCCGACCGAGGTCCACGATCGGCACTGGCACAGTATTGTGTCACCATCCGGGCGGCATTCCGGTCGGCCGGATCGCGGCCGGCGGCCGTTCCGAAAGTGCAATGCCGATTCCAACCGGGACGCGTCGAAATGCGATGCCATGATTGGCCTCATATCTTCTTTTTGATGCCGATGAAGTAGCCGCGGCGCGGGCCGTATTGCGGGGCGAACACGCCGATGCCGCTGCCGCTTCTGATCTGATAGATCGTGTCGAAGATATTCACGACGTCGAAGCGCACGGTGAGCGGCTTGCCGTCCGGCATGGCGAAGTCGTGCGACAGGCCGACGTTGAACTGCGCGTAGGGGGATTCGCTGCCGATATTGGCGTCGCCGGTGCGTAGCCCCGAACCGTAGATCATGTCGGTCGAGAACGTCGTGCCGTTCCACAAATAGGAAAGCCCGGCCGAACCGGTTACGAACTGATTGTGGTCGGTATAGATCCAGTGCGACTGGATATATTGGAACTCGGTGAGGCCGCCGAGATCGGGGAGCGGCGTGACGTTGTCGAACAGATACTGATTCGACACCACCTGGGTCGCTTTCTCCTGGCCGATCGCGAGGTTGCCGTAGGCCTGAAAATTACCGCTGTGATATTTGGCCGAAAACTCGACGCCCTCGCTGATGCCTTTGGCGTAATTGAAGGCGCTGAGCACCAGCGCCTGGCCGAAATTGCCGTTGTCCA
>JBAQHW010000416.1:0-10963 GCA_049288525.1 Xanthobacteraceae bacterium | reverse complement strand
CCCCAAAACTGCGCCCGCGCCGGCAGCGCGAGTAAAAGCACAAGCGGGATGACGAGCAGCGCGCGAGACATCAACAGGGTCATGAGAGAGCTGGTGGCCGGTGAAAATAAGCGCCGAACCGCGGCCGCAGCAAGCGCCGCAAAGACGGCATGGTTGGGGCGCGGACTCACGGAAAACGGGCTATCCGCTCGGCAGCCGCGGCGAGGATCGCCGCCAGGCCTTCGGTCGTTTTCAGCCCCGAAACCTCGGCCGGCGACAGCCATTGGGCCTCGGCCAGTTCCTCATTGAGCGCAATCTCGCCGCCGAGAAAGCGCGCGGCGAAGGGAAGGATCACGAAATGCCGCTCGACGCGGCCGGAAGCATCGTGAACGATCGCCTGGCGAAAGCCGACCAGCTCGACCGGCTCGATCGTAAGCGCGGTCTCCTCGCGGACTTCGCGGATCACCGCCTGCTCCAGCGTTTCGCCGAGCTCGACCCCGCCGCCGGGCAGCGTGTAGAACCCGTGCGCCGGGGATCGCGCCCGCCGCACGATCAGCACCCGGCCGCCGTGGAATACCGCCGCGCTGACGGCGAGATAGGGCCGCGTCGGATAGGTCCGTGCGCTTTCCGCGTTAGTCATTAATTTCGCTGCCGTTTCGTCCTATATCTGTGCATAGCATGTGCGGACGCTATGTCATCATCTCCACGCCGGAAGCGATCCGGGCGCTGTTCGGCTATGCCGAGCAGCCGAATTTCCCGCCACGCTACAATGTGGCGCCGACGCAGCCTGTTCCGGTGGTCCGTCGCGACGGTGGCAAGCGCGTATTCGCGCTGATGCGCTGGGGCTTGTTGCCGTCCTGGGTCAAAGACCCGAAGACGTTTCCGCTTTTGATCAATGCCCGCGGCGAATCTGTGCTCGAAAAGCCCGCGTTCCGTAACGCCATGCGGCGCCGGCGCTGCCTCATTCCAACCGATGGTTTCTATGAATGGCAGGCCGGCCGCGCCGGCGGCCCGAAGCGGCCCTATTTCGTGCGCGCCAGGCGCGAGCCCGACGGTGAAGCGCCGCCACCTGCCTTCGCCGGCCTGTACGAAACCTGGACCGGCCCGAACGGAGAAGAGCTCGATACCGCGGCCATCGTCACGACGGCGGCGAACCGCACGCTGACGGCGATCCACGGCCGCATGCCGGTGTTCGTGCCGCGCGAAGCGTTCGATCTGTGGCTCGACTGCGACAACGTCGAACCCGATGTCGCCGCGGCGCTGATCCGTCCGGCGGACGATGGTTTGCTCGAGGCTTATTAAATCTCGACCGCCGTCAATCGCGTGGCGAACGTTTCCGAATCCCTCCTCAAGCCGGCGTGCGCCGAGCCCGCCGAGCCGCGGCCGCCGGCCGCGGCGATGCCGGTCAAGCCCGCGACGGCGAAGAAGCAGAAAGCAAACGACGACCAGGCGTCGTTGTTTGAGTTCGATTAGGCCGGCTTTTTCTTCAGAGCGCGGATGACGCCCGGCTGATCGGCCCTGCTTATTGCCGATCCCGATTCGACAAGAATGTTGTTGTCCGTCCGCAGTCGGACAAATGAACGCAACGTCCTTTCGCGCACAACGGAAATTATTTCTCGCGCCGCAGGGCTATAACGCGACAAGAATAGATCGTTTCCAATCCAGCGATTGCGCGATGCCCGACGTCACGGAAATACGGCCTGTAAATCCCGACATCTCGGCCGCGCGCCAGAGCGCCGCGTCGTTCGACCGGCGGTTGGCGGGCGCGACGCCGCTCGCAATCGTCGAGGCGGCTGCAAGCGCGCTGCCGGGCCGCTTGGCGGTCGTCTCATCTTTCGGCACCGAGTCCGCCGTGTTGCTGAAATTCGTTGCCGAGGTCGACAGCTCGCTGCCGGTCCTGTTTCTCGACACGCTGTGGCTGTTCAAACAGACATTGGCCTATCGCGATGCGCTCGTCGAAAGGCTCGGCTTGAGCAATGTCCGCACCGTGACGCCGTCGCCCAGCGCGCTCGCATCGCAGGATGCCAAGCGCGATTTATGCTTCACCGATCGCGATGCCTGCTGCGGCCTGCGAAAAGTCGCGCCGCTGGCGCGCGAGCTCGAGCCGTTCGACGGCTGGATCAGCGGGCGAAAACGCTATCAGGGCGGCGAGCGCGCCCACCTTGCCGTCGTCGAAATCGACGGACACCGCCTGAAATTCAATCCTTTGGCGCGGATCACGCGTGCGGAGATCGACGCCATCTTCGAAGCCGGCAATCTACCGCGTCATCCGCTTGAGCTTGCCGGATTTGCTTCGATCGGCTGCATACCGTGCACCGGCCGAGCGGCGGCCGGCTCGCGCGACGGCCGCTGGAGCGGCCTTGCCAAGACCGAATGCGGCATCCATGAGCGGATGCCGACGGCGGCGGGCGCTCCTTAGAGAAAAGCCGATGCAAAACCTGGCATCGCTGCACGTCCTGTATGCCATGTCGGGGTTTTGCGTCGGCGCGTTGGTCGGCATGACCGGCGTGGGCGGCGGCTCATTGATGACGCCGCTGCTGATTTTGCTCTTTGGCGTTCATCCGGCGACGGCCGTGGGCACGGACCTGTTGTTCGCGGCCTCGACCAAGACGCTCGGGACGGCGATTCACGCCGCCGCGAGATCGGTGGACTGGAAACTCGTCGGTCTTCTGTCGCTCGGCAGCGTGCCTGCCACCGTGGCGACTTTGATTGTGCTCACCGGATTCGATCTGCGTGGCGCCTGGGCGCAGCATGTCATTGCGCTCACGCTCGGCGGCGTGCTGCTTGTCACCGCGCTGTTTCTGATCGCCGGCAAAAGCATCCGTCAACGCTACGCCGGTCGGCTGGATCGGCTCGACCGGCGCACGACAGGATTTTTCACGATCGCATTGGGACTGGTCATGGGCGTGCTGGTCACCGGCACTTCAATCGGCGCCGGCGCCATCGGCGTCACCGTGCTGCTTATTCTGCATCCTAAAATGCCGGCCGCCCGCGTGGTCGGCTCCGACATCGCTCACGCAGTGCCGTTGACCTTCCTTGCCGGAGCCGGCCATTGGTACCTTGGCACGATCGACTGGCGCCTTTTGGGCATTCTCTTGACCGGATCGCTGCCCGGCATCGTGGCCGGAAGCTACCTCGCCACGCGGTCGCGCGAGGTCGTCGTGCGGATCGCGCTGGCGGCGGTTCTGGTGATTGCCGGCGTCAGATTGCTGGGCTGAGCGCGGGCCGCGACGTGGCAGCGATGACGGCGGCGGCGATGATGTTAAATCCGATACCGGCGGCAATCGGCAACGTGTAACTGTGCATGAGGTCGAAGGTGAATCCTGCCGCGCTCGGTCCGATCAGCGTGCCGAAACTGACGCTGGTGTAGAGCAGACCGATGATGCCGGAGACGTTGCGTCCGCCGAAATAATCCATGACCACGGCCGGCAACAGCGCGACCCAGCCGCCATAGGCCGTGCCGAACAAAAATGCGAACAGCGCGAGCGGCCAAAACGCCGTCGACACCAGCCAAAGCGTCATTGCCAGCGCCATGCCGACGAACATGGCAGTGAGCGAAAGCTCGCGGCCGAACCGGTCGGCCACGCCGCCGAGAAAAAAGCGGCCGAGCGTGCTGCCGACGCCGATTGCGCTCACCAGCCACACCGCCACGGCCTCGGTCATGCCGTGGTCGAGCGCGTAGGGGACCAGATGCACGAACGGCACGAACACCGCGAACGAGCAGGCGAGGCACGCCGCGTAGAGGCCGATGAAGCGTCGGGATTTGATCGCTTCGCGCAGCGACGCGCCGCTTGCGTGCGGGGTTCCGCCGGGCACCTGCATTGGGTCGCCGTCGGGACCGAGTCCGCGGTCATGCGGATCGTTTTCGATCAACAGCGCCATGCCGGCGCCCAAGACCGCGGAGCCGCCGCCGAGAATGAGATAAGCCTCACGCCATCCGAAAGCGGCGATCAGCGCCGCCGCCAGCGGCGGCGCCACCAGCGTGCCGACGCCGATACCGCTCGAAGCGAGACCGGATGCGAAACCGCGGTGCCGGACGAACCAGCGCTGCACCGCGCCCATCGCCGGCACATAGGCGCAGCCGACGCCCAGACCGACGCCGAGGCCATAGGCGGCGTAGACTTGGCCCAGCGTTCGCGCCAGCCCGGCAAGCGCCACGCCGAGACCGATCAACAGCATCCCGGCCACCGCGAGCCGCCGCGATCCCAGGCGGTCGGCGAGCGGGCCGCTGATGCTGCCGAGACTGAAATAAAGAAAGCCGGCGAACGAGAACACCAGCGACACCGAACCGCGCGAGCCGCCGAACTCGTGTTCGAGCGGCTTGACGAAGGCGGCGAAGGAATAAACGCAGCCGAACCCGACGCAGGTCACGGTGAAGGCGCCGGCCACCACCAGCCAGCCGTAAAATACGCTTCGCCGTTTGGGCGATACCGGGTCCATGGCTGTCACTTTTGTCTTTGTACCTGCGTGCGACCTAACATCGGCAGCCCAGGCGGCAACAGCCACCCGATAGCTGCGGGCTCAAGCCGAGCGGCGGAGGGGGGTGCAGACCGTCCGGACTGCGGTTGCCATCGTGTGACGCCGGACACAATCTCACAGGCGAGCCGTGATAGTGTATGGACCGGGTGCATCAGCAAAAGGCGTCGGCGGGGCGACGTCGAACCAGGGACGATTCATGAGGCGGCGCGGATTTATTGCATTTGCCGCCAGTGCGGTGATCGCCGCGCCGCTCGTTGCGCGTGGGCAAGAGACTGCGCCGATACGGCGTCTTGGAGTGCTGATGAATTTGCCGAGGGGCGACGCTGAAGGACAGCGCCGCGTCGACGCTCTGCTCAAGGCACTGGAGAAGCTCGGTTGGAACGATGGCAAGAACCTCGACGTCACATATCGTTGGGGAGTGAGTGCGGTCAGGAAAAATGCCGCTGAACTCGTTGCGCTTGCGCCGGACGTGGTACTCGCCAATGCACCGCCGAGCGTTGTGGCGCTGCAGCAACTCACTCACACCCTGCCGATTGTGTTCGCGGCGGTCACCGACCCGGTTGCGCTCGGCATCGTCCGAAGTGTCGCCAGACCGGGCGGGAATGCCACCGGGTTCTCCCCCTCCGAGTTAGACATCAGCGGGAAGTGGCTTGAATTGCTCAAGGAGATTTCACCCGGCATCAAGCAGGTGGCGGTGTTTCGGGATTTGAGCAATCCGGGCGCGCGCCAGCAAATTAAGGTGCTCACGACCGCTGCACCATCGGTCGGCGTCGAATTGAGCTATATCGATGTGAGCGACCGGACCGCGATCGATCGTGATGTCGGCGCCTTCGCCGCCACCGGAAACGGCGGCCTCATCGTGCTCAGGACCTCGGAGGACATCGCGGTACGTCACGAGATCATTGCTGCGGCCGCGCACTATCGACTTCCAGCTATTTTCCCCCTGCGCTTTTGTGTCACGGACGGCGGCCTCGCTTCGTACGGCCCGGATATCGTCGATGAGTATCGGCAGGCAGCCGATTACATCGACCGTATTTTCAAGGGTGAGAAGCCCGGAAATCTGCCCGTGCAGCAATCGACCAAGTTCGAACTCGTGATCAACCTCAAAACCGCCAAAGCGCTAGGATTGATATTTCCGCCGACGCTGCTCGCGACCGCCGATGAGGTCATCGAATGAATGAACTTGGCGCCGGTGTTAGTGCTTCGGGAGGCCGCATCGCCGCGGCAGACAGTAAAGTTTGCGCTGCGGAGAGATGAAGATGAGACGCCGTGAAGTACTGCAAATTCTAGCGGCGGCTTTGGTGCCCATGCCCGGCGCCGCAGCCGCCCAACCCGCATCCAAAGTCTTTCGCCTCGGCACGCTCAGTCCCGGCGCGCCTATCGACGAGAAGTCGCCGACCGGTGCGATCTTGCTCAAGGAACTGGCGCAGCGGGGCTATACGCTCGGCAAGAACATGACCCTGGAAGTGCGCGCCGCGGCAGGACAGGTGAACAAGCTTGCCCCGCTCGTGCAGGGCCTGAAGGCTGATCAGATCGACGCCGTCGTGATTACAGGCTTTCCCACCGCGCTCGCCTGCAAGGTTGCCAAAGTGCCGACCGTGGTCGCGCTTGGCGCCGGCGATCCGGTTGCCACCCACCTCATCGATTCGCTTCCCCATCCGGGGGGCACTATTACCGGCATCTCCGACAACGCGGTAACGCTCTCAACCAAGCGGCTCGATATCATCAAACAAGCAGTGCCCAAGTTGCAGCGCGTGGCGATGCTGTGGAATCGCGACGATCTCGGCATGAGCATGCGCTACGAATCCTCCGCTGCCGCGGCGCGCTCGCTCGGGGTGTCGGTGCAGCCGCTCGGCGTCCGCGAGCCTGACGACTTCAATGGGGTGTTCGAGGCTATGGATCGGCAGCCGCCGGATGCCATTCTTATGGTCGCCGACTCGCTCACGGTCCTCAATCGCAAGCGTGTGTACGACTATGCCGGCGCGCACCACATCCCAGCGCTCTACGAATACGATTTCTTCGTGCGCGAAGGAGGACTGATGTCGTATGGCCCGGACGTAAAAGAGTCATTCCAGCGCGCCGCCGATCTGGTCGCGCGCATCTTCGGCGGCGCCCGGCCCGGCGACCTGCCATTTGAGGAACCCACCCGCTATCCATTGGTCGTCAACCTCAAGACCGCCAAGGCGACCGGGATCGATCTGCCGGCAAATTTCGTCGCCCTGGCCGATGAGGTTATCGAGTAAACGGATGCAGTTTCGAGCCCGCGATGTCTGCTAAGATGATGAGATGAAAGCGGATGCAGTGCATAGCGGCTCTCCCGCCAGCGGATCTGCGGACCGCGGGGCGTCTGGCGATTCCGGCTTCGATAAGTCCATCCTCCGCAGCCGCTTGTTCATCAAATATGTGGCGCTGTTCGTCAGCGTCGTCGTGCTGGCGCTGGTCGCCAACGGCGCCTTCGAAGTCTGGTTCTCGTTTCAGCAGCAGAAGGCGGCGCTGACCAATCTTCAGCATCAGCAGGCCGAAGCCGCTGCCGACAAGATCGAGGAGTTCATCACCCAAATCCAAAGCCAGCTCGGCTGGACCACGCAATTGCCGTGGACCAACGGCACGCTCGACCAGCGGCGCTTCGATGCGCTGCGGCTGTTGCGCCAAGTGCCGGCCATCACCGAGCTCGCCCAAATCGACGCCTCCGGCCACGAGCAGCTCAAAGTCTCCCGCCTCACCATGGACGTGGTCGGCAGCGGCATCGATTATTCCGACAAGCCGGAATTCAAGGAGGCGGTGAAGAACAAAGTCTATTACGGCCCGGTCTATTTCCGCCGCGAATCCGAACCCTACATGACGATCGCGCTGGCCGGCACGCGCGTCGAGAACGGCGTTAGCATTGCCCAGGTCAATCTCAAGCTCATCTGGGACGTCGTGTCGGGCATCAAGGTCGGCGAGAACGGCCACGCCTATGTGGTCGACGGCGACGGCCGGCTGATCGCGCATCCCGACATCAGTCTGGTGTTGCGCAATACCGACATGTCAAAGCTCGCTCAGGTGCAGGCCGCCCGCGCCGGCGGCTCCGGCGAGGACGTGCAGGAGGCCGACGATCTCGCCGGCCATAAGGTACTCACCGCCTATGCGCGAGTGCATCCGCTCGGCTGGTACGTGTTTGTCGAAACGCCGATCGAGGAAGCCTATGCGCCGCTGTACCGTTCCATTCAGCGGAGCGGTTACGTTCTGTTCGGCGCATTGGCGCTGGCCATTGTCGCCGGTGCGTTCCTCGCCCGCCGCATGGTGGTGCCGATCCAGGCGCTGCGCACCGGCGCGGCACGCATCGGCTCAGGCGACCTTGCTCAGCGCATCGACATCAAGACCGGAGACGAGGTTGAGGCGCTGGCCAATCAGTTCAACGACATGGCTGGCCGGCTGCAGGAATCCTACGCCGATCTGGAGAAGAAGGTCGAGGACCGCACGGCCGAATTGAGCGAGACATTGGCGCAGCAAACCGCGACCTCGGAGATTTTGCGTTCGATCGCGGCCTCGCGCGGCGAATTGGAGCCGGTGTTTAATACTATCCTGTCGAGCGCCAACCGTCTTTGCGAAGCCACCTATGGAACGATGTATCTGCGCGAAGGCGACGGCTATCGCGCCGCCGCACGCCAGGGCCACTTGCCCGCCACCGCCCAGCAGACGTGGTGGAAAGGCGATTTATTCCATCCGCGTCCGGACGTGCCCTTTGGCCGTGCCGTTGCCGCCGGCCAGCCGGTCCTCGTGACCGATTTGGCGATGGAACAAGCCTATCTCGACCGCGACCCCTGGATGGTCGCCGGCGTCGAGCAAGCGGGCATTCGTTCGATGTGCGCGGTTCCGATGATGAAGGACGACGTGTTGGTCGGAGTGGTGGCGTTTTATCGCCGGGAAATTCGCCCGTTTTCGGAAAAGCAGATCGCGCTGGTGCAGAACTTCGCCGCCCAGGCTGTCATCGCCATCGAGAACACGCGGCTGCTCAACGAATTGCGCGAGTCGCTGGATCAGCAGACGGCGACCTCGGAAGTGCTGCGCGTCATTTCGAGTTCGCCCGGCGATCTGAGACCGGTGTTCGAGTCCATCCTCGACAATGCAACGCGCATCTGCGAGGCGGAGTTCGGCACCATCTATCGCTATGAGGGGACGCTGTTCCACATGGAGGCGTCGCATGGCGAGCCGCCGGAACTGCTCGCGTTCCGCAAAGAGCGCGGTGCATTCAAGCCGCCTCCCGGACAACCGCTTGACCGGATGCTGCAGACAAGTGCTGTGGTGCATTCGATGGACGATGCCGCCGAGCCGGTCGTCTCGCCGGCGGCGCAACTCGGTGGCGCACGCTCGCACCTCGCCGTGCCCATGTTCAAGGAGGGGACGCTCGCCGGCGCCATAACCATCTACCGCACTGAGGTGCGGCCGTTCACGGATAAACAGATCGCGCTGGTCAAAAGCTTCGCCGCGCAAGCCGTCATCGCCATCGAGAACACGCGACTGCTCAGTGAATTGCGCGAGTCGCTCGAGCAGCAGACCGCGACGTCGGACGTACTCCGCGTCATCAGTTCATCGCCCGGCGATTTGCAGCCGGTGTTCGAGTCCATGCTGGCGAACGCGGTGAGACTCTGTGACGCTAAATTTGGCGTGCTTTACCGGTTCGCCGAGGACAAATTCACCCCGGCCGGTTGGCTCGGCGTACCTGCTGCGTTCGCTGCGTATCTGCACGAGCGAGGGTCCTTTCTGCCGGCCTCGGGAACCCCGCTCGATCGCCTGTTACGAGAGCCGCGTGGCGGGACCGTACAAATCGCGGATTACGCGGCTGAGGAGACAATTGGCGCTCCCGCCCGGCTTGGAGGCGCACGCTCCCTGATTGCCGTGCCGATGCTCCAAGAGGACGATCTCGCGGGAGCCGTCATTATCTACCGTACCGAGGTCAGTCCCTTTACCGACAAGCAAATTGCGCTGCTAACGAACTTCGCCGCGCAGGCGGTGATCGCCATCGAGAACACGCGGCTGCTCAACCAACTGCGCCAGCGCACGAACGATTTGACACAGTCGCTCAATGAATTGCGCACCGCGCAGGACCGGCTGGTGCAGACCGAAAAGCTGGCTTCGCTCGGACAATTGACCGCAGGCATCGCGCACGAAATCAAGAATCCGCTCAATTTCGTCAATAATTTCTCCTCGGTTTCCGTGGAGCTTATCGACGAGTTGCAGCAGGAGTTAGCGAAGGTGAAGGTCGATGACGCCGCGCGCGTGGAAATCGACGATTTGGCGGAAACCTTGAAGGGCAATCTCGACAAGATCGTCCAGCACGGCAAGCGCGCCGACTCGATCGTCAAGAACATGCTGCTGCACTCGCGCGCCGGCTCCGGCGAGCACCGGCCGGTCGACGTCAACGCGCTGGTCGAGGAAAGCCTCAATCTCGCCTATCACGGTGCGCGGGCGGAGAAACAGGGCTTCAACATTGCGCTTGAGCGCTCGTTCGATCCGGCCGCCGGCGAGGCCGATCTTTATCCACAGGAGGTCACGCGCGTTCTTCTCAATCTGATTTCGAATGGCTTTTATGCGGCCCATAAGCGCAAAAGCCAGGCTGACGGCGGCAATTTCGAGCCGACGCTCTTGGCGGCAACCAAGAATCTGGGCGACCGTATCGAAATCAAAATCCGCGACAACGGCACCGGCATACCTCTTGAAGTAAAAGAAAAAATGTTCAATCCGTTCTTCACCACCAAGCCGGCGGGCGAGGGCACCGGGCTGGGGCTATCCATCAGCCATGACATCATCGTGAAACAGCATGCTGGAACAATCGCGGTCGACACCGAGCCCGGCAATTTCACCGAATTCACAATCGTTCTGCCGCGCCAAGCGCGGCATTGGACAAAGCAGGAGGACGTTCGTGAGCTTTCTCATTCTCGTGGTCGATGACGAGCCCGACGTCGAAGTGCTGTTTCGTCAGCAATTCCGGCGCGACCTGCGCGCCGGCCGCTTCACCATGGAATTCGCGCAGTCGGCGCCGGCCGCGATCGAAACGATCCGCCGGGCGGCCGATGCATCGCTGATCCTGATCCTCTCCGACATCAACATGCCGGGGATGAGCGGTCTCGAACTGTTGCCGAAAGCCAAGGAATTACGGCCCAACGTTCCCGTCATCATGATCACCGCTTACGGCGATGCCGACACCAAGCGCAAGGCGCTGGAGCGCGGCGCCGATGCGCTTCTCACCAAGCCGATCGATTTCCTGGCGCTGCGCGGCGAGATCGATACGCGGGTCGAAAGCGCGGCATGAACATCCTGTTTGTCGACGACGAGCCCGATCTTGAGGCGCTGATCACGCAGAAGTTCCGCCGCCAGCTCCGCGACGGAACGGCGAAGTTCTTGTTTGCCCGCGATGGTGTCGAGGCGCTCGATATGCTCAAGGCGAACGCCGACGTCGATCTGGTCGTCAGCGACATCAATATGCCGAGAATGGACGGACTGACGCTCTTGCAGAAGCTGCAGG
>JBAQHW010000415.1:0-7063 GCA_049288525.1 Xanthobacteraceae bacterium | reverse complement strand
GAACAATAGCAGGAAGAGTGGCAGAAGTGGCGAATAGACAATCCATGAAGGAGGCTTTCTCAGCCCCATTGCAATGAAGTTGGCGACGACAGTCGCCGTGAATAGGATGGACAGCCAACGGTGAGTGTGCCGGACGCAATTGTTCCAGTTCAACGACGCCTCCTCGCCGAACAAGCCGAAGCACAACGCTGCAGAAGTCAATCTGTCCGCGCCAGCACCTGCTCCAGCTTGCCGAAGAAATGCTGCCAGCCGTATTTGGCGCCTTGATAATTTTGCTTCTGCTCCGGCCGGAAGCCGGTTTGCTCCATGCGCAGCAGCGTGCCCGCGCCGGTCGGCGTGAGCGACAATGTGACGACGCTCTTGATAGCGAGGTCGGCTTCGCCGGAGTTCCACGTATATGACAGCGACTTGTTCGGCTCGACGACCAGAACCTCGCAGTCAATAATGCCGTTCCAGCCGGGCTGAGGCTCGGCGCGAAAATTGAATCGGTGCCCCACGGCCGGCTCGAAGTCGTTGTTCATCAGCCACTCCGCGATCAGCTGCGGTTGGGTGAGCGCGCGCCAGAGCTTTGCCGGCGGATAGGGAAGCTCCCGTTCTACGACGACGGAGAGGGTTTCAGGCGTACTCATTGATCCATCCTTTTGAGCAGATTTTCGAGCCGGTCGAACCGGTTCTGCCAGAAGCCCGCCATTTGGCTGGTCCAGTCGAGCAAGGGAGCCAGCGCCCGGCGCCGCGCGCTGTTATGAGTCTGGCGACCTTCATGGCGGTCGCGCACCAACCCAGCCCGCTTTAGCATCGAAAGATGCTTGGAGACCGCCGGCTGCGATACGCCGGAGCGGGCAGTCAGCGCCGCGACCGTCTGCTCGCCCTGGCGGCACAGCCGCTCGAAGATGGCGCGCCGCGTCGGATCCGCGAGCGTCCGAAACAGCGCATCGGAGGCGTTCGGCATCACAATACATAACCCGTTGATTATTGATTAAACCAATAACCAACGGGCTATGGATGAGTCAAGCGGTCTTACGGAATGATGAAGGCACTATTCCCCCAACGCGCCCTTCAGCGGACGATGACAGGCGAGGATCATTGCACCGGCGAGCGCAGAAATTCCGGCGATCATCAGGAAAAATTCGACGTGCGCCATGCGGCTCCAGAAGCTGCCGAGGAAGCCGGCGAGAAAGCCGCCGGTGAAACTTGTCGCCAGCCATACCCCCATCATCATCGACAGCATGCGCGCCGGCGTCACCTTGGTGACGAGCGACAGCCCGACCGGCGACAGATAAAGCTCGCCGATGGTGTAGATGGCGATGGCGGACACAACCCAAAGCCAGTTTGCCTGGCCGCCGGCGGCACGCGCGGCGGCAAAGGCGTAGATGCCATTGGCCGCGGTCACGCCAAAACAGCCGAAGGTCATCTTGGTGACCGTCGACGGCTCAGTGCCACGCTCCGCCTGCCGCGCCCACAGCGCAACAATAAATGGCGTGAAGGCGAAGATCATGAACGGATTGAAAGCGAGAAACCAAGTCGTCGGAATCTGCACCGGCGAGCCGAACAGGCTGACAGTGCGGTCGACGCCGGAATCGATCCACAGGATTGTGGTGTTGTCGATCTGCTCGTAGCACGCCCAGAACAGAGTGTTGGGCACGAACAGCACGAGCAGCGCGATGATGGCGCGCCATTCCTCGCGGCCGAGCGGACGATGTTCGGTTTGCGCCGCCTTCGCCTTATGCGATTCGTCGGGCGGCAGATATGGCGAGGCGTAGAGATAAATCGCAACGCCGATGCACATGCCGACGCCGGCGGCGGCGAAGCCGTAATGCCAGCCGACTTCCTCTCCGAGCGTGCCGCAGACAAGCGGCGCCAGGAACGCACCGATATTGATGCCGACATAGAAAATGGAATAGGCGCGGTCGCGGCGATGATCGCCCGGCGCGTAAAGCCCGCCCACCTGGGTCGAGATGTTCGGCTTGAAGCAACCCGAGCCGAGGATCAGCGCCAACAGCGCAAATAGAAAAAGCTGTTCGACCGCCATCATGAAATGGCCAAGCGCCATCAGCACGGCGCCGATGATGACGGTGCGGCGCCGGCCCAGCCAGCGGTCGGCCAGCAAGCCGCCGAAGATCGGAGTGAAATAGACGAGCCCGGTGTAGAGGCCCCAGATCTGCGACGACAGCGGCTGCACGTCGAGCGGGCCGAAGATCGTTTCCAGTCCGCGCTTGACGGCCAGCAGGCCGACCACGCCGCCGGAATGATCCGGCAACAGCAGATATTTCGTCATGTAGAGCACGAGTAGCGAACGCATGCCGTAATACGAGAAGCGTTCCCACATTTCGGTGGTGAACAGGAAGGTGAGCCCGCGCGGATGGCCGAACAGGTCGGCGGGGGCGCCTGCTTGGCCGGGAATATCCGCAGCGACGTCGTCAACCACCTTCACGCATCCATTCTCAGTCATGCCCGCAAACGCGGGGCATCCAGTATTCGCCGGTGGGACTTGAATTATCCCAAACGGCCGTGATTACTGCATCACCCGCTGTCGCCGATGATGACAAGAAAGCAAGATCGACGCCATGGAGGAACGATATGGAGGAACGATGCTCGGCCGCACCGTTATCTTGGCGTTAGTGCTCTGCGGTCTGGCTCCCGTGGCGCGGGCGGCCGAACCGGTCCTCCTTCACGTCAACACGTTCCCCAACGCCCGCGCGCTGCCGTTCTATGCGGCCGTCGAACAGGGTTTCTTCGCCAAGCATGGGCTTAATGTCGACCTGCAATTCACCAAGGGCTCGTCCGCCCAGCGCGCCGCGCTGGCGAGCGGCGCGGTCGATATCGTGCATTCGGCGGTCGACAATGCGTTGGCGATGATCGCGGCGGGCGACGACGTCGTGATCGTCGGCGGCGGCGACAGCGGCACCAACGAATTCTACGTCCAGGACGACATCAAGAGCTTTGTCGATATCCGCGGCCATGCCGTTGTCGTCGATGCGGTCAACACCGCCTATGCGCTGCAGGCGAAGAAAATTCTGCTGCAACACGGGCTGGAGGCCGGCAAGGATTACACGCTCAATCCGGTAGGCAACGGCTCGTTCCGCCTGCGCGCGCTGTTTAACGACAAAAACAATGCCGGCGGCATTCTCAATCTGCCGTTTTCACTCGAAGCCGCCGCCAAGGGCCTGCACAGCCTCGGCCGCACCACCGATCTGCTGGGCCCCTATCAGGCCGGCGGCGATTTCGTGCACCGCGGCTGGGCGCACGACCACGCCGATACGCTGGTGAATTATCTGGCCGCCTATATCGAGGCCTTGCGCTGGTCGCTCGATCCGCACAATCGCGCCGCCGCGATCGCGATTCTGACCGGCAAGCTAAAAATGCCGCAAGACATCGCCGAGAAGAGTCTCGCGCTGATGGCCGAGCCGGGATTCGGCTTTGCGCCGGATGCCAAGTTCGACATGGCCGGATTCAAGAACGTGCTGGCGCTGCGCGCCGAGGTCGAAGGCAGCCAAAAATCCAAAGCGCCTGCCGATCCGCAACGTTATATCGATCTGTCCTATTACGAACGCGCGATGAAGCTCGTGAACAAGGAGTAACAATGCCTGCCACTTACCCAGAAGAAGCAAAAAACTTTCGCCTTATCGGCCACGATACCTCGGCGGCCTGGGGCGGCGGCTCGCTGGTGCAGATTCATAAGGGCCACGCTTATGTCGGCGCCGTCGGCGGCTCGAGCTTCAACGGCCCGGAAGGCTTTACCGTGCACGACGTGCGCGATCCGAAAAAGCCGCACAAGGTCGGCGAATTCCGCGCCCCGCCCGGCATCCATTGCCACAAGCTGCGCATCGTCGGCGACGACCTGCTCTACGTCAATTCCGAGCGGCTCGCCGGCGACAAGGGCAAGAACGCGCGCGCCGGCTTTTTCATCTTCGACATTTCGACACCGTCGGCGCCGAAACCGATCGGCTTCTACGACATGCCGGGCTCCGGTCCGCACCGCTTCGGTGTCGACCTCAACCGCAAGCTCGCCTTCATGCCGAACGACGCGCCGGGCTGGACCAAGCGGGTAATCTGGACGCTGGATATTTCCGACCCGCTCAAGCCCGAAGTCGTCAGCATCTGGGGCCTGCCGTGGATGAAGACGAACTCCGACGAAGTCGGCGACGATCCGCATCCTGCCGAGGAAGCCACCACGCTACACGGGCCGCCGATGATCCGCGGCAACCGCATGTATTGCGCCTGGTGGGGCGGCGGCATGTCGATCGTCGACTGTAGCGATCTGCGCAATATGAAGCTTGTCGGCCACGTCAAATGGTCGCCGCCGTTTCCGGGCTCCAACCACACCTGCTGGCCGGTCGGCGACCGGCCCTATCTCATCGTCACCGACGAGGCGCGCGCCAAGCAAAAATATTGGGACGCACAGTTCATGTGGATGATCGACGCACGCGACGAGACGAACCCGGTGCCGATCGCGACCTTCATGCCGGAGCGCGAGAAATATTACGACCGGCCCGGCCGCTTCGGCGCCCACAACATCCTGGAGAACCTGCCGGCCGAGGGGCCGTGGAAGGACATCGTGTTCCTGACTTATTTCAACGCCGGCCTGCGCGCGATTAACGTCAGCGATCCGCTGCACCCGATGGAAGTCGGCTATTACGTGCCGGAAACGCCGGAAGGAACACCGGGCATCCAGTCAAACGACATCGGCAACGACGATGACGGCCGGCTCTATCTGATCGACCGCTGGGGCCAGGGCATGCACATTCTGGAATATACGGGGTGACACCCGTCACTCATGCTTCTCCGCTGCGTGCCAGTTCGGCTCGTCGGGCGGCAGGGCCGGCGCAAACCCGAATGTCTGCTCGAACCGCTTGGCGTAGGCCGGCCACGCCTGCGGATTGACGATGCGCGGCACCGGCTTGCCGTCGAGCGCATCGAGCATCTGCTCGGCGGCGAACTGCCCCATCCTGGCGCGCGCCTCATAGGTCACGCCCGCCATATGCGGGGTGACGATGACGTTGTCGTATTTCATCAGCGGATGACTCGCCGGCGGCGGCTCCTTTTCCCACACGTCGAGCCCGGCGCCGGCGATCTTCTTGTCGCGCAAGGCGCGTTCCAGCGCTTCCTCGTCGTGGATCGAGCCGCGCGCGGTGGTGATGAAATAAGCGTCCGGATTCATCAGCGCGATCTCGCGGGCACCGATCAAATTGCGGGTCTCTGGCGTCAGCGGACAATTGATCGACACGAAATCAGATCGCTTCAACAATTCGTCAAGCTCGACCTTCTCCGCGCCGCGCGCTTTCGCCACTTCGACGCTGACATAGGGATCGTAGGCCAGCACCTTCATCTTGAACAGAATACCGGCAAGCTCGGCGACACGCCGGCCGACGCTGCCCAACCCGACAATACCAATGGTGCGGCCATGCGCTTCGTGGCCCATGAAAGGTGTGCGGTTGGCGACGGCGCCGGCGCGCAGCGCCCGGTCGCACTCGTTGAAGCGCTTGATCAGCGCCAGCATCATGCCGAGTACGTGTTCGGCGACCGCTTCGGCATTGCCGCCGGATTGGTTGACGACGAGCACGCCCCGCTCGGTGCAAGCCTTCATGTCGACGGTGTCGTAGCCGGCGCCGTTGGTGGAGACGACCAGAAGATTCGGCGCGCGACCCAACAATTCGGCGCGGGCGTGATAATGCGACACAAGCTCGTCGCGCGCCGAGCTCATCTGATAGGCATGCGCGGCGCCGATAACTTCCAGCGCCGCCGCGTCGGGCGCCTTTTGCTCGAGCATATCGAGGCGGATGTCGCCGCGCTTGCCGAGCAATTCGCCGAAGCCTTGCGGGCGGTGCGGCTGGACACAGAACACGCGTTTGCTGTTGACGACATTTGCCATCGATTTCCATTCCTGCGTTGTCGGTATTTACCGTCGCGGCGCGCCTATTGCTTCTTGATGCCGCCCTTTTTGCCGCCGGCTTCCGGGAAAATCCACATCGCCACCACGAAGAACACCGCTGTGGCGAGGACGACATGATCGAAGTCCGGCCGCACCGGCGAGCCGTGCCAGAAGGCCATCACCAGCGCCACCAGGATCAACGCGCCGGAAACCATCGCCTTGACGTCGGTTGGCATGGCCGCCCTCGCCGCCCGTTCAATGGGTGCCGACCGGCACGGCAGCGGCCTGTTCGGGACCGTTCGGCCGCGTCCGCAAATTGCTCTTCAGGTGACGGGTCGAATAGCCGTTGAACAGAGTGCCGAACAGGCCACGATCGAGATCGGAAGTGCCGAACGCCCAATCGGCGATCGGGAAGGTCAGGTTCATGTTCACCTCCATCATCAGCCGCGCATTATGGTGCGCGGTATGATGGCGCCGCAGCGTATTGACGAACGGGCAGTGCTTGACGAACCAGCCTTCGTCGACGTGACAGCAAAAATGCATGAACTCATAGACGAGATACATGCCGGTGGTGACGCACATGAACAGCCAGCCGACATTCGGCGAGAACACCAGGCCGAGCACGAGCGCCGCCGGAATCGACATCAGCGTGAACACGACGAGCGCATAGGGCGGAAACACGGTCACGCGCCAGTCCTTGTCGTCGCGGAAACGCATTTCGCCGTCGCTGAAGAACTGATGATGATTGAGCGTATGCCGCTCATAGATCGCACGCAGGCCCTTGATGTTCACCGGCCGATGCATGACGTATTTGTGCACCGCCCATTCGAACAGATTGGTGAAAACGAAGGTCAGCGGAACGGTGAGCCATTCCATCAAGCTGACATTGCGAATGTGCGAAATGTAGATGTAGAGAACCGCAGCGCCCATCGCGTAGATCAGGGCGATGTGGAAATAGCCGTTATACCAGCCGACGATGCGGGACCGGTATTCGTTGCGGAAGTCGATCTGCCGCTGCGAGATCATGGTCGATCCCTCCCTGACGGCGTTGCTCTCCGGCACGCCTGTTGCTTACCGCAACTCTATCACACCGCGGCGGCGGCGCTAATGCTCACTGCGGTTGCAGTTTGCGCAGCGCCGCATCGACCTCGTCGCCGGTCAGTTGCCAGTCGTTGTCGAGATTGGCCACGACGT
>JBAQHW010000414.1:0-2499 GCA_049288525.1 Xanthobacteraceae bacterium | reverse complement strand
GCCCAGAGCCGCCCGAGAGCCAGGGCTGACGAGGCCCAAACCCGCGGGAACCGTACTCGCCCCCTCCCGCCGGCGTCACCCGGTGGTGTCCTTCCTGGGGCGAGATTCGATTCTTCAGAATGTATCTATATCGGGGACGAATGTCAATATAAACATGACGCATGTCAATCTAAGCGTGACGCGCGACGCCCGACTTTCGCGCCAGCAGATGGAGATGGCCGCTCGTTAATCGGATGATCTTTACGTCCTCCTCAATTCACCTTCATCCATTAAACCACATTGAAATTATCATTTTTGATAACTAATATATGATTTATGAAAAGACAGCATCTTTTGCATAAGCTCGATGAAGCGGATCGAAAAGGCGTGTGGGCCTTCACCTCAGCAACGTTTGCCGCACTTTTTGACAATCCATCTCCGAACTACCTCAGGCTGATGATGAAACGCCTGGCAGATCAAGGCGTGCTCATGAGGGCCGCGCGCGGCGTTTATGTGAATCCGCGCGCCCGCTCGATGCCGCGCGATGTGCGGGCAGGACTGATCCGCTTTCTACGGCCTCGCGAGGTTAGTTATGTCAGTCTCGAATCCAAGCTGTCCGAAGCTGGCGCCATCTCCCAAGTGCCCACGGTGCTAAGTTGCATGACGACGGGATCTCCCGGTCGGTTTGACACGCCCTGGGGGGCGATTGAATTCACCCACACGAATCGCAACATCGCGTTCGGCACAGATGTCCACACGCGCGATGACGGATTAATTGAAGCAACGGTAGAACGATCGGCGCGTGACCTCCGACGCGTTGGCAGGAATGTCGGTCTCATCGACTCTGAGACCTTGGCCGAAGCGATCAATGAAGAAAAATTATGAACGTCAGAGCCACCAGCATTAAAAGCGCGATCTCGGACTTTATGGTCAGGCGAGGCATTCCCGGCGAAATGGAGCAAAATTTAATCAAGGAAGCGATTCATCTCCATTTGCTATCCGCACTCTCTGAAGCCGGGGTCCTTCGCCATGTCGTGTTTCAGGGCGGCACGGCACTACGTCTTTGTTACGGAGGCGAGCGATACAGCGAAGACCTCGATTTTGTTTGCGGCAAGGCAGGGGCTTATATCGACAAGATCGAATTTGAAAATCTTGTTGGCAGCGCGCTCGAAACAACCAAAAAATCGCTGCATCGGGAATTCGACATCAATCCCGATGAAATCCTGCTAAAACAGCCGCCATTTCCCATGGCCATTAGAAGCGACTCCGCAAGGACCGCTGCGTGGCAAATCAGCGTTCCAGTCGCGTCGTTGAAGCACTCGCCGAAGTCGCGCATCAAAATCGAATTCGCCAACGTGCCCTCCTATGACAGCGGACCTGATGTGGCAAAGTCCGTTCCAGGACTTGTGCAGATCGAGGATGTCATCCTCACAGTTGAAAGCACCAGCGAAATTCTAGCCGACAAGGCTGTTGCGCTGACAGCCAGGCAAGCTCTCAAGTATCGCGACGTTTGGGATGTTTGGTATCTCACCAACAAGCTGAACGCGCAAATTAATAGAGCTATGGTCGCGAATAAGTTTAGTGATTATGGCACATCGGACGTGGAGACGAAGGCGAAGCAACGTCGGGAAGAACTGGCAAATGCGGCCACTGAGAAGGCCTTCTTGGATGAAATGACCCGATTTCTTCCCGCAAAAAGAGTTTTGGAAATTGACAATGCCGGGCTGCAAAAACCGATTCTCGCAGCGAGTGCCGATCTCATTTCTCGGGCAGTGCTATGAGCGTGGCAGCCACGCCAGGATAAAGCGCATCCCGATTTAACGAAATTGGGATACGCCCCTAGCTTTTTATTTCAGCAAGTCCTTTTCGCAAAACCGGTTTCCATCCCCGGATCAAGTCCGGGGACCGACATTTTGCGGATATGCTTCTGGGTCCAGTTGCTAAAGCGGAGTGCCTCAACACCGTGGGACCCTGAGCCCGGTCTTGGCTCTGCCGTTTTTCTTAGAACGGAATGAGACGAGAAGTCCTACTGCAGCGCCTTGCGGTCTTGGTTGGCGTCGTTGAGGAGCCGCAGATTGGCCTCGACGTAGGGATTGGCCGGGTCCTTGGCCTGCGCCTCGATGAGCCGCTTGTGCGCGCGCTGATAATCGCCGCGCAGCATGTAGGAGAAGCCCTCATCGTTGAGGACTTCGACCGTCGGCCCGATCAGGCGCTCGACCTGGGCATAGGCGCGGTCGGCGAGATCGAAGCGGCGCAGCCGGTCGTAGGAAGCGGCCAGCCCGATCCAGGCCTCGGCGTCGTTCGGATGCGTCTCGGCGGCGGTTTGGAAGCTTTTTTCGGCCAGCGCAAAGTTGTTGCTGCGGAAATACTTCTTGCCGAGCTGAACATCGTCGTCGGGATCGTCGCCGAGAAGTCCGGGCTTCGACATCGGCGCGACCGGCTCGCCGCTCGGCCCGGGCTCGGCGGGCGGCACGCCGACCGAACCGGTGGTGTCGGCCGGCGCGGCGCCATCCGCGGGTG
>JBAQHW010000413.1:0-32602 GCA_049288525.1 Xanthobacteraceae bacterium | reverse complement strand
CCCGCGCGTCTGGTAGATGGTGCTTCGGAGGTGCACAATATGGTGCTGGCACGTTTTCTGCGCGAAGAAGGCCGCGATTTCTGGAACTGGAGTGCCGGCAACCGGGTGTGAGCGGGGGCGCTTGCTTCGCGTCGCCACCTTTCGCATAAGTCTTGATCGAGCCCACGTCTTCGGCCGCCTATGGCCATATTAAGCGCCGCTTACCGAAGAAACTCCAAGGAGCAGATATGAAACTGGCGTTTTTCGATGACTATAAGCTTGGTATCGTGGTCGGCGACAAAATCGTCGACGTCTCCTCGGCCGTCCGCGGCATCAAGGCGCTCGGCCCGCAGGACGTGATCCGTGGCGTGATCGAGAATTGGAGCACATATAAGGACAAGCTCGCCGCCGCCGCCAAGAAGGGCAACGGTAAGCCGCTCGCCAAGGTCAAGCTTCGTCCGCCGCTGCCAAAACCCGAGAACGTCATCTGCATGGCGGTGAATTACATGGAGGACGGCACCCTGCCGGAGCCGGCGCCGATCAACGCCTTCATGAAATCGCCGAGCGCGATCATCGGTGACCGCGGCACCATGGTGCTGCCCGACATGGCCGCGAGCGTGTTCGAGGGCGAGGCTGAGATCGCCGTAGTCATCGGCAGGAAGGCCTCGCACGTGAAGGCTAAGGACGCGATGAGATACGTGTTCGGCTATACGAATTTCATCGACGGCTCGGCGCGTGGCGTGGTGCCGCCGACCAATGTGTTCTATCAGATGAAGTCACGCGACACATTCGCGCCGGTCGGCCCCTACATCGTCACCAAGGATGAGATCAAGGATCCACAGAAGCTGCAGATCACGCTGACCAATAACGGCGTCGTGTATCAGAACTTCAATACCGACGACATGGCGCACAAGATTCCGCGCTGCATCGAATGGGTCACCTCGATCCACACGCTCTTGCCCGGCGATATCCTGGCGACCGGCACCAATCACCGTGGGCTCAACCCGTTCATGAACGGCGACAAGATCGAGCTCACCTGCGAGGGATGCGGCACTCTGCACATCACGGTGCGCGATCCGCTCAAGCGCACCTGGGCGCGTATTACCCGGCTCCAGCACAAGCAGAGCGGCGCCGAAGGTGTGCACACCAAGCAGACCGGCGGCAAATACGCGCCGTCCAAGCCGTGAAGTACCGCGCCGGCATTACGGCGCGTCGGTGAATTTAGGTTAATAGAAGCCGGAAGTGGTGCTGCCCGGACGCGCATGGCATGGAACGCGGACGGGCGGCGCATTATTGAATTTGAATGT
This sequence comes from Xanthobacteraceae bacterium, assembly GCA_049288525.1. GTDB lineage: Bacteria > Pseudomonadota > Alphaproteobacteria > Rhizobiales > Xanthobacteraceae > BOG-931. The sequence continues at coordinate 31,316 of JBAQHW010000413.1, read as the reverse complement.
CGTGATCGGTAGGGCAATCGTTTTCATCATCGGGTTTGGGTCGGCGGCGTTGCTTGCGGCACTGTTCGTGCCGCTATTGGTCAAACGCGCCGCACGGCGTGCGGTCGGCCGCGCCATCGCAGCAACGCCATACGCGCCGGAGGAGATACGCGCCGATAAGGACGAGTTGCGCGCCAAACTCGCCGTGTCGACACGCCGGCTGGAAATTTCGGTGGCGGCCATGAAGGCCAAGACCCGGTCGACGATCGACGAACTCGGCCAGAAGCGCGGTTTCATCGATCAATTGAAAAACGAAACCGACGAGAAGGCCGATGCCATCGTACGCCTGCGCGGCGAGGTCGAGGAAAGGACCGCCGCGATTGGGGCTCTCGAAGAGCGTAACAAGACGCTGGACGAAAGGCTGCGCACTATCGGGAAGCAGTTTGAAATCAGAGGCCACAGGCTGCGCGAAAAGGAAGAGGTTCTGGCGGACAAGGAGGCCGAGCTGGTGAAGCTCGTTGCCGAGCTTGGAGCGCATTCTGCGATCGCCGACGATCAGCGCCAGGAAATTGACGCCATGCGGTCGCAGGTCGAGGAAATCAGATCGAGCGTAACGAATTACGAAAATACGCTAAACGAAGCGTCCTGGGGCTTGGACGAGGCGAACGATCCTGCTTCGTGGAGGTCTTCGACCGAAGCGAACGATACATTTGAGCGCCGCGGCGGCGATCGCACGCGGCGCTCGTGATCCTGCAAACCGCTGGCGGTGAAGCCCGCCGCCGGCACAGGGTTGCCGGCTCCGATCAATTCCGCCAGCCGGTATCGACCGCGTCGAGCATGCGCAGATAAGCCGGCCAGTCCGCGGAGCCGCGGCCGGAATCGTGATGCTCGTATTGGTGCGCGACTTTCTCGCAGGTATCCGCCGGAATCTCGATGAGCGCGCCGCCGGTCGCTTCCATTTTGAGCTGGATATCGGCTGCTTCGAGCAGCGCCTTCATCAGCACGAAGGCCTCGCGTGCGGTCTTGCCGACCGTGAGCAGTCCGTGGTTACGCAGAATGAGTGCGCGATTTGTACCGAGCGCCTTGTTGATGCGCGTACGCTCGCTGAAATCTTCGGTGATGCCCTCGTAGTCGTGATAGCCGACGCGATTATGAAATCGCACGGCCGGCTGCGACACCATGCGCAGCCCGTGCTTTAAGCCGGAGATCGCCATGCCGGTATCGGTGTGGACATGAACCGCGCAATTGACGTCGGGGCGCCCGTTGAGCACGCCACCATGCAGCGTAAAGCCTGGCCGGTTGACACCGGCGGACTCGTCGAGGTCGTCATCCATGCTGACCTTGACCAGGTTCGATGCGGTGACCTCGGTATACAGGAGCTCGTGACGTTTAATCAGGAATTTTCGCTCCTCTCCGGGCACGCGCATCGAGGAGTGATTGTAGATGACGTCGCCCCAGCCGTAGCGGGCGATCAGCCGGTAGGTGGCGGCAAGATCGAGCCGAGCCTCCCATTCTGCGGGCGAAATGTCGGTCTGTTTGACCGTGGCGAGCTTAACGTGCGGGTTCATGGGCGGGTCTCCCTGGATTGGCTCAGTTTAGCATGATATCGCGGCGCGGCGCACGCCGGATTAGCGGTCGTTTACCGGCCCGGCGAAGGGTCCCGCCATGGGAACGAGTGAACCATCGGCGAACGATCTTACAAGCTTGGCGCCAGTTCCGCGACTTTGCTCTTGCGGTGTCGAGAGCCGGGCTGGCCAACCTCCCATGGCGGACATTGCAGAATCCACCGCGGCTGAATCCACCGCGGCTGAATCCACCGCGGCAGAATCCACCGCGGCAGAATCCACCGCGCAGGATCCAGCACGCCGCGCCGTCGCGTTCGAGATGAAGCGGACATGATAATGCTCGAGTTTGGCATCTAAGTAATACGGTCAGCTTTTATTAATTTCGTCGCGTTAGTAAGGCGTGCTGGGTTAGCTTAATTGGTAAAGCCACCGGTTTGTTTCCGGTGAGATGAAAGGTTCAACTCCTTTCACCCAGCTCCAAAACCGCCACAGCATCGTCACCAAGACTAATTTGCGGATCAGATCTGCGGATTTGATATGCGCGGCGTCGCTTTATTGGAACTTGCGCCACCTCGTTAACCTTAATCCTTAAGGAAGAATCGCTGGACCGCCCGCGGCAGGTTCCGCGAATAGAATGAATTGTTGACGTTAATAAATTCAAGTGTAAATTTTTCCTTAACAGCGATGCCGAGGGCCATTGGTTCGCTGTCAGCGGTAGGACAATCAAATGCGGTACGACGCGCGCGCCTCCATCCGGGGAGCCGGGGAACTCCAATGTCCGGATCAGCCCTGGTGCATAAACTCTCCAACTCAGCGGCAACCTGTTTCTTTAACGAAGCGACCCGGCGACTGGACGCGAGCGGTGACGCCAGAACAGATTCTGAGGTCATTTAGCACCCGGGCGTTCAAGCGGGAGAACCCGGATAAGCCTGAGCTGATGCTGCAGTTCATCGCTCAGGCGCACGCACGCCAAGCCCCTATTTCCTTCGTGCAGTATTGGGGCAAGGGCTTGCGGCCGAAGCTGGCGGCGCCGGAATTTGCCTGCCTGGATTATCTCGATGCGATGATGTCACGCATTGTCGAGATTTATAAGCCTGGCGCGGAATTCACGCTGGTCTTCACCGATACTCACGCGGCGCTGAACGGTCATTCGCAAGCAAGCATCGATTCCTACTTCCAAGATCTGGTGCTCGCAACGCATGGCCGCCGGTTCAAAACTTGCCTGCTCGGCAATTTAGTGAGCGCGTCGGGCTTGCCGCCCGAGGCGACAACGGAACGGCAGGTTCCGCCGCCTGACCTGTTGGCCGAATTGCGCGTCAGCGCGGCCAAGTGGTTCAAGGGTGAGGGATCGCTCGATGAAGGTGCGATCCGCTACTTCCAAGCCAACATGGTAGAGCGGAAAGTGATGGAACGTGCGTTTCCGCGTTCCATCTTTGTCACTTTTAACGGTAGCCAACTCAGAAGCCTTTTTCCCGATACATTGCCTATTTTATACATGTTTTCGTTGCAGCACGGCATCTCCGACAAGCCGTGGTTCCTGCCCCCCGACTTCACGGGCCGCAAGCCGCGCGTGAATGAACAATCCAGCGCGCCCTTTCCGCCGGCATCAGACTCGCGGGACCGGCAAGCGTTATGAACGATTACAATGTGATCGCCGCGGGCGATACCGCACTTGTTGTCGATTTTGGCAACCAGGTCGATCTGAACGTTAGCGCGAAAGTGCTGGCACTCGCTGGACGGCTCGACGCACTCAACATCGACGGCGTGATCGAAACTGTGCCGACGATCCGGTCGCTAAGTATCTATTACGAACCGCTCGCCGTCTCCGCGACTGAGCTTGAGCGGCAAATCGCAGACATCTTCAAACATTTGGAAGATGCACCGGTAACGGGCCACACCTGCGAGATTCCCGTATGCTACGACCCAGAACTCGCGCCGGACATTGAATGGGTCGCCTCGCAATGCAACCTCGATCCTGCTCAGGTGATCGAGGTTCACAGCAGCCGAACCTACCACGTCTATATGCTCGGGTTTCTGCCCGGCCTTGCCTACCTGGGCGACCTTCCGCCGGAGCTTGCTCTGCCCCGGCGCACAACTCCCCGGGCGAAAATCCCGGCAGGCTCTCTCGGCATCGGCGGCAAGCTGACCTGCATCTATCCGATGGCGACGCCGTGCGGTTGGCATCTGATCGGCTGCTCGCCCATCTCGCTTTGGGATTCGACCCGAGGCGCATTACTGCGGGCCGGAGACAAAGTTAAGTTCAAACCCGTGAGTCTCCGCGAGTATCGACGCACGTGCCCGGACGGCATCACTGCCGTGCCGCAGGCGGACACGAGCCATTGAGGGCCGCATGTCCGCTGTGTTGCGTATTCTCGAGCCGGGACTGCTGACGACGGTCCAGGATCTGGGCCGGATCGGCTATCAACATCTTGGAGTGCCCACCAGCGGTGCATTAGACCCGGTAAGCCTCAGGGCCGCCAATATCCTCGTCGGCAACTCGCCGATCGAAGGTGCGCTGGAGATAGCCTATCTCGGTCCGACATTCATTGTTGAGGCTGACAGCGTAAATCTTGCCTGCGCCGGCGCCAACGCCTCCATCGAAGTCCTGCTAGACGAAACCGCGGTGACTGGCGTGCGCTACTCATCGATGCAGAGCTTTCGCGCCCAACGCGGACAAGTCGTTCGTGTAGGCTCGACGGCGGGATGGTCGGTTGTCTATCTGGCGGTCGAAGGCGGATTCGATATCAAACCGGTCTTCGGCAGCGTTTCGACCTATATCCGCGGCCATATCGGAGGATGGCAAGGCCGCGCGCTGGTTGCGGGCGATGCGTTGCCGATTCGCCGGAGCGCCGCCGGCGAAAAGGATGCCTTTCGGCTTGAGGGACTGGATCTCGCACGGCCTTCCCGCTTCCGTGTCGTTCTTGGGCCGCAGAACGCGCGCTTCTCGGAGCGATCGATCGAGGCGTTCCTGGACGGCGAATACGCCGTCAGTCCGGCGACGGATCGGATGGCCATGCACCTCGATGGCCCAAAGCTCGAACACATAGCCGGCCACGATATCGTATCGGACGGAATCGCGCTGGGTTCGATTCAGGTGCCCGGACACGGGCGACCGATCGTTCTCATGGCCGACCGGCAAACGACGGGGGGCTATCCCAAGGTCGCGACTGTTATTTCGGCGGATCTGCCCGCCCTCGGCAGGTCGCGCATTGGCGACAAGGTATCGTTTCAGGAAGCCAGCGTTGAGGAGGCACGGCAGCTGCGCCGAAACTTGCTTCAACAGATCGATGCGATTCCGGAGCGCATGGTTGCTGCCCATCGCACGTCAGACGAGCTCACGGCCAGTCTTCTGACCAACAACCTCATCAGCGGCATCGCAAATGCCCAATCAGCTCCGTTCATCGAGTGACTGGCACCATGACCACCGTCAATTCCCAAGTCGCCGTCCGGGCTGTCGCAATACAAATCGAGGCCCCAAGCACGCCGGCCTCGAATGTGTCGCGCGGCATTCTTTGTATGATAATCGCCACCGTTGCCTTCGCGGTTACACACGCGTTGAGCAAATGGCTGGTCGCCAGTTATCCCGTGGGCCAAGTGATGTTCCTGCGTTCGTTCGTCGGATTTACGGTCTGCGCGGCTTTCCTGCTCCCGATCCATGGCACTTCGGTATTTGCCACCCGGATGCCGGCGGCTCACTGGATACGCGGCCTATCGCAGTCCGCCTCGCAGACATTTTCGGTGCTGGCATTCAGTTTGATGCCGCTCGCCAGTGCGATTTCAATCAACTTCTCCGCGCCGTTATGGACGGCGCTGGTGGCAATCATCTGGCTCAAGGAGCGCGCGGGCCCGGCCCGTTGGGCCGCATTGCTGGTCGGCTTTTTCGGCGTCCTTATCGTGGCGAAACCGGGCCTTGACTCACTCACGCTTGGAGCGGGCTTCGCGCTGCTCAACGCCATTATGCTGGGGACCGTTACCGTCGCCGTTCGTGGTATGTCCCGCACCGAATCGGTCAAAACGCTGCTGATCTGGCAACTCGCCACCGTGTTAGTCTTTCACTCGCTACTGCTGGTGTTTGGCGTCAAATTGCCGACGCCGCGCGATCTTTCGCTCTTCGTTATGTGCGGCCTCGCCAATCTCGTTGGACAGGTCTTCTGGACCAAGGCCTTAATGCTGGCGCCGGCTACGGCGGTCTCGCCGTTCTTCTATTTCATGCTGGTCTGGGCTGCAGCGATCGGATTTGTGGTCTGGCACAATGTTCCAACGCCGGCCCTTATGGCCGGTTCATGCATCGTCGTAGCGTCGGGTCTGTTCCTACTGTGGCATGAGGCGCAGGCCAGGAGGTCGGCTAAGGCCGTCTAGTTTGGCGAACGCTTACCTTGAAGCATAATCAGGAAAAGTGGGTGTCGGTTGTCCGTAAAGATCATGTTTGAGCGGACAATCTAGGCGGCGGCGGCTCTGACCGACCTCCGCTCGACAAGCTTCCTGATTTCGTCGGCTGGAGCCGGCTTGCCCAACAAATAGCCCTGTACGTCATCGCAGCCGAGCAGCTTCAGGAGCTTCAGCTGGGCCTCGGTTTCGATGCCCTCCGCTACGGTCTTAATTCCAAGACTACCGGCGATCAAAATGACCGCTTGGACGATGACACTGCTGCTTGTGCTCGCATCGAGATCGGACACGAAGCTTCGGTCGATCTTGACGATGTCGAACGGAAACCTTCGCAGATAAGATAGAGACGAGTAGCCCGTTCCGAAATCGTCGAGCGCAATCTGCACTCCGATCTGTTTCAGTTTGTGCAAAGTCAACAGCGTCTTCTCGCTGTCCTCCATAAAGATCGTCTCCGTACATTCGAGCACGAGCCGATTCGGATCGAGACCCGTCGTGGCGAGTACGGATTGAACTATGGCGACGAAATCTGGCTTGGCCAATTGAATGGGCGAAACATTGACCGAAACTCCCATGTCGACCGGCCACTGTTTCGCTTTACGACAGGCTTCCAGCAGAATCCAATGGCCCAGCGCGTCAATCAAGCCACACTCCTCGGCAACAGGAATGAACTGGGCTGGCGAGATCATTCCTTTGGTTGGATGGGGCCACCGCATCAAAGCTTCGAATCCCGTAATCGAATAGTTGTGCAGGTGGACGATCGGCTGGTAGTGAACGTCCAACCCGCCGCTCGCAAGAGCTTCTCTCAGCTGCAGCTCGATTTCCCGGCGGTTGTTCACGTCGTCATTCATGCATTTTTCGAATACGCGGTATGTGCCGCGAGTTCCGACCTTCACCGAGTAGAGTGCAAGGTCGGCGGCTACGAGGAGCGCGTCGGCGGTCTTCCCGTGATCCGGCCCTATCGCAATGCCAATGCTAATGCCAGAGGTGATAACGTTTTGATCGACGTTAAAGGGTTCGGCCAATGCGTCGATTATTCGTCGTGCAACGGCCTCGACTTCCTCGTCTGACCGGATGACGGGACGCAGGATCGCAAATTCATCGCCTCCGAGGCGCGCAAGTACGTCCGGCTCCTCGATAACAGACTGCAAGCGTTTTGCGACCTGAATGAGAAGTTGGTCGCCGGTCCGATGCCCGAGCGTGTCGTTCACGACCTTGAATCGATCCATGTCCATAAAGAAAACGGCGAAGCGCGCATGCGAAGAGCGCTCGCAGACCTCCTGCATTTTTGCACGGAATACGCGCCGATTGTGCAAGGAGGTCAGCGGGTCCTCGGACGCAAGCTTGGTAATGTGAGCTTCTGCCTGGCGGCGTTTGGTAATATCGGTAAAGGTCTGCACGAGTGCTCCGTCGGGGAGCCACGTTTTTCGGACCTCGATGTATGCCCCGTCGGGTCGCTGGAAATTGGCGATCGACGACCCTTGCCGTTCTTGCGAACCAGCGCCGGCTTCGTCGGCCGCCCTACGATCCTCGCTCCACATTTGCGAGACCTCGTCGCCCGCCTTGTATTTGATGAGTTCGTCAAGCATCGGCGGGGCGTCTATGACGGCGCGAGGAAGCAACAGGAGTTCCGCACATCGTTGATTGATGATGGGAATCTCTCGATCTTTCGTAACGAGCATGATTCCCTGGCCAATGTGCTCCAGGGTGAGTTGCAGCTGTTTTGCTTTTTGTTCAGCTCTGGCCTCGGCCCGTAGTATCTTCTCGAGAGCGAGCAACACCAAAGTCGACAGGAACACGGCGATCAAGGCATTCCGCCGAAGGCTGCTCCAAGCCGACTGGTAGATTTGGCGCTCTTGGGTGCTTACCGTTACCCAGAGAGGATATCCGCTCACTTGCCTTGCCGAGACCACCAGGCTGTCCTGCGCTATCGAACGTGGCTCGACGAATGTCCCATCAGCGTTGTTTTGCAGCCGCTTGAACAGATCCGCACCGGACAAGTCTTGTCCCAGCGCAAGTTGCGGAATCGCCCCGCCGCCTTCCGCGCGCACGACGCCATCGCTGCCAATCATCGCCACGGAGGTGTCGGTGCCCAATTTCACCTGGTCGAAGAAGCTGGTGAAATACGCTGGGTCCATCGAGGCGACCACGACGCCTCCAAACGTGCCGTCTTTGTTTACGTAGCGGCGGGTCAACTGAACCGACCACTTGCGGCTCGCCCTTCCAATAAGGGGTTTGCTGATGAACAGCGTGTCCTTGGTGTTGTTCACTTGGAACTTAAAGTGCTCGCGGTCGCTGATATCGATGGGCTTGTTCAGTTTTTTGACGGCATTCGAGGCCCAAGCCATGCCTTTAGAGTCGGTAATCGCCACTTGAACGATGATGTCGCTCTGCACATCCGTCGACTCGACGATTTTCTGGTAATCCGTGGTGTCCTTTAATGCCTCGACCCTGCGGCGCACGTACAGGATTGTCTTGTCAAGCTCGCCGAGCGAACGCAGGACGTTTTCCTGAAACAGCAGTGCGTAATTCTCGTTTCTTTGCACCACCGACGCATAATCTTGCTGAAGGTCGCGATGGAATATCATCCCGACGCCGGCCCATAGAATGCCAACAATGATAAGGCCAAGAAGAGCAGAGCTGCGGCGCTGTAAGGCCAGCCTGGGGATATTGAGAACGTGCAGTTTCATTCGCGAGAGCTTCCGTTGGTTCCGAAGGACCCAGCTCTCGGCGACTGTAGCGGGCTTTATGTAATTTTCGTCTATACATCTGTGGTAAACAAATGTGCAAACAAGATGCTCAAGGAGACCCGTCGTGTGACCCTAAGCGGCTTGTTGGTTCGCGAGCAGGGCAGCGGGACGGGCTGTATCGCGTCATCCACGCGCCGGTATGCAGCTGCCATTCAGCCTGAGTCTAATGCCCGCGGCGGAAAGTCCCAAGCTGCTGCACGTTGAAGGCTGCTTTGAAGAACGGGAACAACTAAAAGCTGCAGGCCGCGCCTCCTTGCGGCATTGCGCGCCAGTCACCGTCGTAAGCCGAACGCATGCGCTTGCGGGCGCCAACAACTCGCGGTGCGAAGCGGCGTGGAAAGATCGGCCGTTTTGCACCGCCTATCCATGTAAAAAGCGTGAGGGTTCAACTCGCTAGCATTGTTCCGCCCCCCGGGCGGGCTTATATTTCTTCTATATCCTGCCCCTCCCGCGATGGACCTGCTAAGCTTACCCCTGCTGGTTCGGAGGCCTGCGTAATGGCGCTACGCGACGTCAAACTTGACGACAAATACGATCTCGGCCAGCGCCGCGTCTTTGTGACAGGCTTCCAAGCCCTGGTTCGGCTCTGCCTGATGCAAAAGGAGCTTGACCGGCGGAACGGCCTTAATACGGCAGGGTTCGTCACCGGGTACCGCGGTTCGCCGCTCGGTGGCCTCGATGGCCAGTTCCAGCGCGCCCATAAATTTCTTGAAAAGAGCGACGTCCGGTTCCAGGGCGGCATCAATGAGGATCTCGCCGCCACCGCAGTGTGGGGGTCGCAGCAGGCGGAACTGCGCGGCGAGGGGAAGTTCGATGGCGTCTTCTCCATGTGGTACGGCAAGGGCCCAGGCGTCGACCGTACCGGCGATGCTTTCCGGCACGCCAATTTCGCGGGCTCCGCCCAGCACGGCGGCGTACTCGCGCTGATGGGAGACGATCACACCGCCGAGTCCTCCACCACCGCCCACCAGTCCGAATACCACTTCATTGACGTCATGATTCCGATCCTGAACCCCGCGGGCGTGCAAGAGGTGCTCGACTACGGCCTTTACGGCTGGGCGATGTCGCGCTTCACCGGCGCCTGGACCGCTCTCAAGACAATGCACGAGACGATCGAATCGACCGCGGCGATCGATGCCAGTCTCGATCGGATCAATATCGTCACCCCGAGCGATTTCGCCATGCCGCCCGGCGGGCTCAATATCCGGCTCAACGATCCGATCCTGGCGCAAGAGGCCCGCCTGCATGATTACAAGCGCGATGCGATGCTCGCTTTCGTGCGCGCCAACAAGCTTAACCGCACCATCACTTCGGGCGGGCGCGCCCCGAAAATCGGCATCATTACCACCGGCAAAAGCTATCTCGACGTCCGCCAGGCCTTCGACGAGCTTGGCATCGATGAGATCCAATGCAACGCACTCGGCATCCGGCTTTACAAAGTCGGCTGCGCCTGGCCGCTGAGCCGGCGCGAGCTCGCTGAATTTGCCGACGGCCTCGATCTGATCATCGTCGTGGAGGAGAAGCGCTCGCTGCTCGAAGTTCAGGTCCGCGAGGAGCTCTACGGCACCGCCAATCAGCCGGTCTGCATCGGCAAGAAGGACGAGCAGGGCAACTGGCTGTTTCCGGTGAAGGGCGCGCTCGATGCCAACGAGGTTGCGATCTGCATCGGCGAGCGGCTTCTCAACTATCACCGCAATGACGACATCATCGGGCGCGTCGCGCGGCTCAAGGAGTTCCAGCGCATCGCTGCAGAAACCAAGGACGTCGCCCAGCGCATTCCATATTTCTGCTCGGGCTGCCCGCACAACTCGTCGACCGTGGTGCCCGAAGGCATGCGCGCTTACGCCGGGATCGGGTGCCATTACATGGCGCAGTGGATGGACCGCTCGACGCTCGGCTACACCCAGATGGGCGGCGAAGGCGCCAACTGGGTCGGCGAAGCGCCGTTCTCGAAACGCAAGCACGTTTTTCAGAATCTCGGCGACGGCACCTATAATCATTCCGGCTATATGGCGATCCGCGCCGCGATCGCCTCGAACACCAACATCACCTACAAGATACTTTTCAACGATGCGGTGGCGATGACCGGCGGCCAAGCCAATGATGGCGGGCTGACGGTGCCGCAGGTGGCGCGCCAGGTTGCCGCCGAAGGCGCCAAGCGTGTGGTCGTGGTGACCGACGAGCCGGACAAATATCCGCGCGACACCGCGTGGCCGACGGGCCTCACCATCTATCACCGCGACGATCTCATTGCCGTGCAGAAGACGCTTGCGGTAATCGACGGTGTCACGGTCATGATCTACGATCAGACCTGTGCCGCGGAAAAGCGCCGCCGCCGAAAGCGCGGCACGTTCCCGGATCCGGACAAGCGCATCATCATCAACGAACTGGTGTGCGAGGGTTGCGGCGACTGCGGCGTCAAGTCGAATTGCGTTTCAGTGCAGCCGCTCGAGACCGAGTGGGGCCGAAAGCGCACCATCGATCAGTCGAGCTGCAACAAGGACTTTTCCTGCGTCAAAGGATTCTGTCCGTCCTTCGTCACGGTGCACGGCGCACGTTTGAGAAAAGGCACGGGCGTCGCCCGGGATCACGATCTGCCGTCTCTGCCGGAGCCGAAATTGCCGGCGATCGGCCAAACCTACAACATCATCGTTACCGGCGTCGGCGGTACCGGCGTCGTCACCGTCGGCGGGATTTTGGGCATGGCGGCGCATCTCGAAGGCCGCGGCATCGGCGTCCTCGACATGGCGGGATTGGCGCAAAAGGGCGGCGCGGTATTTTCCTACATCCGCTTTGCCGAGAAGCCGCAGGACATTCACGCGATCCGCGTCGCTGCCGGCCGCGCCGATCTCGTTATTGGCGGCGACATCGTCGTCGCCGGTACCCGCAAGGTGCTGGCTGCGGTCAAGCACGGCGCCACCCAAATGGTGGTCAATACCGACGAATTTTTGCCCGGCGAATTCACCCGCAATGCCGACTTCTCGCTGCCAAGCGAGCGATTGAAGCGCACCATTGCCGCCGATGCCGGTGACGACAAGACGCATTTTATCGATGCAACCCGGATCGCTAATGCGCTGTTCGGCCAATCGATCGGCGCCAACATGTTCCTGGTCGGCTATGCTTATCAGCTCGGTGCCGTCCCACTGTCGGCCTCAGCGATCGAAAAAGCGATCGAACTCAACGGCGAGGCGGTCGCCATGAATCAGGCGGCGTTCCATTGGGGCCGGCGCGCTATGATCGACCGCGCCGGCGTAGAGGCACTCGTCAAGCCGGCGGCGGCGCGCGAGAGCGATGCCGAGCGCTTATCGGAGAGCTTCGAGGAGACTGTCGAGCGGCGGGTCGAATTCCTCACCGCTTATCAAAACGCCGCTTATGCACGGCGCTATCGGGCGCTGGTCGACAAGGTCAAGGCGGCGGAAGCCACCCGCGCGCCGGGCGAAAGCGGGCTTGCCGAGGCGGTGGCGCGCTATCTGTTCAAGCTGATGGCCTACAAGGACGAGTACGAGGTGGCGCGGCTGTACACCGACGGCGCATTCCTCAAGCAGGTCGAGAACGAGTTCGACGGCGGCAAGCTGCGGTTCGAGTTCCATCTGGCGCCGCCGCTGCTGGCTCAACGCGACAAGGAAACCGGGCTGCCGCGCAAGATGAGTTTCGGGCCGTGGCTGATGGGAGCGTTCCGCGCGCTGGCGAAATTGAAATTCCTGCGTGGCACGGCCTTCGATCCGTTCGGCCGCACCGTCGAGCGCCGCACCGAACGCAAACTGATCGCCGATTATGAGGCTATGCTGGATGAGGTGCTGCCGCAGCTGACGCCCGACAATCATCATCTCGCCGTCGGTCTTGCCGCGATACCGGAAAAAATCCGTGGGTTCGGCCACGTCAAGCAGCGTCAACTGGCGGTGGCCAAGGCCGACGAGGCGGCGCTGCTTGAGCAGTTCCGCGCCGGCGCGCCGGCGCTGCTCATGGCGGCGGAGTAAAGTCTACCGCATGCCGGACGTGGTCTGCGCCGGGTGCTTCAGAAACGCCAGCAACAGTTCGGTCGTTTTCTCCGGCTGCTCCTGCTGCACCCAATGTCCGGCGCCTTCCACCAGATGAAAGCCGACCATCTGCGTGCAAGCGTTCGTCCGCATGCTCTCTGCCGCGTCCGGCGTCTGATAGGTGCCCCAATCGCTTTTGCCGGCGATGTAGAGCGATGGCACATCGATGGTGCAGCCGGAAAAGGTCTGCATTTCGGCCATGCTTTTTTCGTCGGTGCCACGGCGCACGCGATAACCTTGTAGCGCGCCGGTGAATTCGGTCCGCCGGTATTCGGTCGCATAGACATCGACTTCGGCCTCGGTGAGCCATTTGCAGCGTGCGATTTCCTCAGGTGACGGCATGAACGGCGCGACGTTTGCGGCCATGCCTTTGTCGGCTTCCATCACGTAATAGGTTGGCATCTTTCCGAGCTCTTCCGCGGTGCGCGCCTTGAGCGGATGCGGCTTGTTGTTTGCCCAATCGGCACTCTTGTAGTGGTGATAGGCGCGGAAGAACGCGTGCAAGCCCGCGGGCGCGTACAGCATGTCGTTATTGGCGCCGGACGTGCGCTGATAATTCTGATAATATTTGCGCGGCGGATTGAGCTTCGCGAGCTCCGCATCCATTTCGTCGTCGGTCATAGGGCGGGGCGGCGGCGCCGCACCGTTCGCGGTGTTGAACGGCAGCTGCGGCACGCCGGAAAACGGTGAGCTCATCATTACCACCGAGCGGAACACGTCGGGGCGAATGAGCGCGCTCCATGCCGCCACCGGCGAGCCAGCGTCGTGTCCGATGACCGCAGCGACATCGCGATAGCCGAGCGCGAAGACGAGCGCGGTGGCGTCGCACACCATATTGAGCATGCGAAACGGATCGGGGTCGGCATCGTAGGAGCCGTCCCAGCCAGTGGTGCGTCCATAGCCGCGCTGGTCGGGAGCGATGACGCAATAGCCGGCCGACGCCAGCGGCAGCATCACCTTGCGCCAGCTATAGGCCAACTCGGGAAAGCCGTGCAGCAGCAAGAGGGCAGGGCGGCCGGACGTTTCGTATCCAGCTTCCAGGATGTGCGCGGTCAGGCCATTAACGCCGGCTATCATGCGGGAGCGGATGCCCGACGGAAGCGTGCCGTTTCCATAGGGCGGCAGTCCGGATTCGTCTGGCATGAAATGGCCTCTTCCTTCATCTGGTATGAGGCTCCATGATAAGACGGCGAGCTGCAGCGGAGAAGCAAATGGGTTCCTTTACCCTCGACCTTGGACGGTTCGTCGCCGCACTCGCTTTGCCGCAGATTCCCGCCGACGGCCAAAAAATCGCCTGTACCGGCATCGCTGACTGCTTTGGCGTGCTGATCGCCGGCGCCCGCGATCCGGAGGTCGCACTGGTCGACCGCGAGCTTGGATCTGGCAGTGGCGGCACGCTGGTTTCGCTCATTCCTTCCAGCGCCCGGCGCACCGCCGATGCGGCGGCGCTGGTCAACGGCGTCGCCGCTCATGTGCTCGATTACGACGACGTGTCACTCGACGGCCATCCCAGCGCCGTGCTGGTGCCGGCAATCCTCGCCCAGGGCGAGGCGAGCGGCTCGAGCGGCGCCGAAATGCTCACCGCCTATATCGCGGGCTTCGAAGTGTGGGGCGAGCTTTTGGTCCGCGAGCCGATCCCGCTGCATCGCAAGGGCTGGCATCCAAGTGCCGTGCTCGGCACCGTCGCTGCCGCCGCGGCTTGCGCTAAATTGCGCGGCCTGGACGCCAAGGGCACCGCGACGGCGATCGCTATCGCCGCTTCGATGTCGTCCGGCCTTGTCGCCAATTTCGGCACCATGACCAAGTCGTTTCAAGTCGGCCGCGCCGCGCAGTCGGGGGTCATTGCTGCGCGGCTGGCGCAAGCGGGGCTGACGGCCTCGCTCGACGCGCTGGAGCATCCTGCCGGCCTCTTGAACGCTCTGTCGATGGAGGGCACTGCCGCGCTCGATCGTCCGTTCAGCGCGGCGCAAAAGGAATGGTACATTGTCAGCCACGGACTGAATATCAAGCGCTACCCGATCTGCTACGCCACCCACCGCTCGATCGATGCCGCGCTCGATCTGGTGTCGCGTTACGATTTGACGCCCGACGGGGTCAAGCGCATCCGCGTCTCGACCGGCAAGACGCAAATGCTGATGCTGCGCAACAGCGCTCCGCAAACCGGACTCGAAGCGAAGTTCTCAATGCAGTTCGCCATCGCTGCCGCGCTCGTTGCCCGCACTGTGGGATTGCGCGAATTGACCGACGACTTCGTGCGCCGCCCCGACGTGCAGGCGATCTTCCCGCGCGTCGTTCTCGACGGCACCGACGTGACCAAGCCAGGCTCCAATTTTGCGCCCTTCGATGCCGTCGAGATCACGACGGTGGGCGGCGAGACGCTCAAAAGCGAACCGGTCGAATTTGCCAAAGGCAGCCACGAGCACCCGTTGTCGCGCGATGAGCTATGGAACAAATTCGCCGACTGCCTCGGCACGGAGTTTGCCGACGCCAAAAAAACGCGCGCCTTCGAAAATCTGATGATGTTCGACCGGCTTAACGGCGCCGGCGCTCTCGCGTTGCAAGGCGCCTAGTTCCACGCTGCAAACCGCCTGTTGCGCGCTCGCGCCATACGGCGCGACTGTGGTAAATTGATAGTATGACTGACTCACCGCCCGACATAACGGCCGCTACCGAGACCGCCAGCCAGGTGGCGGTTGCCGAAGCCCCGCGGATCGCCGAAACAGCCCCGGCGATCGAACCCGCGCCGGCGTCGGCTCAGCCTGCGGCCGAAGGCGCCAATGCCCCAGTGTCCGCGGCCGAAGTTGGGGTGCCCGCGGCCGTCGCCGCCACGGCGGCGTCCGCGCAGTCGCCAACCGGTATCGGCGTTCTACTCGTCAATCTCGGCACCCCCGATGCCGCCACTCCTGCGGCGGTCCGACGCTATCTCAAGCAATTTTTGACCGACCGCCGGGTCATCGAAAAGAACTCTCTTCTGTGGAAGCTCGTGCTCAACGGCGTCATCCTGCCGATACGGTCGCGGCGCAAAGCGCGCGACTACCAGAAGATTTGGAACCGCGAGAAGAACGAATCGCCGATCAAGACCATTACCTGCTCGCAGGCCGAGAAGCTTGCCGGCATTCTCGAGCCGCTCGGCAAGCACGTCATGGTCGATTGGGCGATGCGCTACGCATCGCCGTCGATCGCCTCGCGTCTCGAGGTTTTGGTGACCTGGGGCTGCGAGCGCATTCTGGTCATGCCGCTCTATCCGCAATATTCGGCGGCGACGACGGCGACGGTTTGCGACGAAGTCTACCGCTACCTGATGAAGCTTCGGCGTCAGCCCGCGATCCGCATTCTGCCGCCTTACTATGACGATCCGTATTATATCGAGGTGCTGGCGTCCTCGCTCAAGGCCGAAATCAGGAATCTGCCGTTTACGCCTGACGCGATCGTCGCCTCCTATCACGGCATGCCAAAGGATTACGTGCAGAAGGGCGATCCTTACGAAAGCCAATGCGCGCGCACCACGCAATTGCTGCGGGTGCAGCTCAACCTCGACGAAACCAAGTTGATCATGACGTTCCAATCGCGTTTCGGCCGCGCCAAGTGGCTCGAGCCGTATACGATCAACACGGTGCGGGCGCTTGCCAAAAAGGGCGTCAAGAACCTGGTCGTGGTGACACCGGGCTTTTCCGCCGATTGCCTGGAGACGCTGGAAGAGATCGCGGTCGACAACGCGCGGGCGTTCAAACGCGCCGGCGGCGAGAATTTCGCGGCCATTCCCTGCCTCAACGACAGCGAAGCCGGCATGCTGATGGTTTGGCAACTGGCGATGCGCGAACTCAAGGGCTGGGTGTGAGGCCGCGCGTGATCTTTTGCCGAAAGCCGGTGCCCACTTTTCGGGACCATCCGTGATGCAAGACGGCTCGCTGGTGTCGTGGGTCTGGTTCGTGCTCGCAATTGTCTTGTTTGCGATCGAAGCATGGCGGCCGGGGCGTTTTGCGCTGTGGCTCGGTTTTGCGGCCGTGCTCGTCGGCATCGTCGCCTCGGTGGCGCGGTGGCCGTGGCCGGCGGAGGTTGCCGGCTTTATCGTCTCAGCGGCGGCCTTGGTTCCGCTTTGGCGCCGTTATGAGCGCAAAGCGTAAGTCTCTCCTCTCGGCCGCTTCCGCGGCGGACGAGGGGGACTGGCCAAATCCCCGCCCGAAAACTCCAATCAACCTCTCGTTAACCATATCCGTTTTAACTCCGTTAACCAGCGGTCTGCCGTCCGGCGGCCCGTGCCGGTCGCCGCGTGGCGCAGTGCTGCGAGGTTGATGCGGACAGGCCGCTTCGGGGCGAGGAGGTCGCAGGTGCCGCGCCGTTGCCGACTGCGAAGCGTCACCGGTCTGATCGGCTTGCCCGGAGCGGCTTTGCTCTTGGCGTTTGTCGTGCTCGTGCCGGCACGTGCTGGTGCGCAGACGGCGAACGATCCTTACGACGACCTGTTGCAACCGTCGTCGCTGCCGGGCAATCCGACCGATCCGCCGAGTTTCGTGCCGCCGGGCCCCGGCTCGGCCCTGCCGGGCAACCCGCCGACCGGTACGTTCGCCGCGCCGGAGCCGGCGCCCTCGCGCATCGGCGCGACGCCGGTCTACGGCAGTCCGTCCGGGTTTGGCGCCGGCAATACGGGCTTTAATTCGAGCAACGTTCCACCCAAGCAGCCTCAGGCCGCTGATCAGGGCAGCGCCCTAGCGCCCGCGCCGGAAACGACATTCGATGCGCTGCCGGCGCTGCCGCCGCCAGTCTCCTCAGTGCCTCCGCCTTTGCCGCAACCGCCACCGGCCGTGGTTTATCCCGCCAAAGCCGCCGCGCGGCCGGGGGCGGTTCTGCCGCCGCCTCTCGACCAGTTGCCCATCAGTAACCCGCCGCCGGTCGTCTATCCGCAGTCGGCGGCGACGCGACCCGGTGCGACCTTGCCGATCCCGCCGCCGCAATTTTTCCAGGGCTCGGCCAGTACGCCGCCTCCGGGAACGCCGCCGCCGGTCAGCCTGCCGTTCGGGACCGTTCCGCATCCGACGCTGCCGATCGCCGCCGGCGACCCCTACGCGGCGCTCGGCATCGAGGCCGGCTCATTTTTGATTCTGCCCGCCGTCGAGCTGTCGGCAGGCTACAACACCAATCCCACGGCCGCGCCGGGTGGCCCAGGCTCGCTCTATTTCGTCGTCGCGCCGGAACTGCATGTGCGCTCGAACTGGGCGACCAACTCCTTCACCGCCGATATCACCGGCTCTTATGCCGACTACCCCGATAACGATTCTCAACCGTCGCTGAATGTTCCTTATCTCAACGCCAAAGCCGACGGCACTCTCGATGTCACGCGCACGACGCAAATCTTGCTAGAAGCCCGCAGCATCGTTTCGACCGACAATCCCGGCAGCCCGAACATCCAGTTCGGTCTCGCTACGCTGCCGATCGATACCACTGTCGGCGGCACATTCGGCGCGGCCCACCAATTCGGTCGTATCGATGTTTCGCTCAAAGGCACGTTTGACCGCTCGTCGTATTCCAGCGCGCAACTGACCGACGGCGAGACGGCGGATTTCGACGATCGAGACTTCGATCAATACGCCGGGATTCTGCGCGTCGGCTACGAAATCGATCCCGGTCTCCAGCCGTTTGTTGAGATCGACGAAGACACCCGCGTCTATGACCTGCCGGCCGATATCTTCGGCGAGGATCGCGACTCCAACGGCTCCAGCGCCAAACTCGGCGCGACTCTCAATCTGGCGAACTCGCTCAGTGGCGAGATCGCCGCCGGCTATATGGAGCGCGACTACAAAGACCCTGCTTTGCCGAATATCGCCGGGCCGACGATCGACGGTTCGCTGCTTTGGCAGGCCACCGCGCTGACGACGGCCAAGCTCACCGCCGCATCGATCGTGACGGAATCGCCCCTCGAGGGCGTGTCGGGAGAGTTCAGCCGCAGTGTCACGGCCGAGGTCGATCACGCGCTGCGTACCTGGCTCATCGCCAATGCTCAACTCGGCTATGAGTACGACCAATATGTCGGGCTCGGCCGCGACGACAATCATTACTTCGCCGCCGCCGGCCTGACCTACAATATGAACCGCGAGGTGCAACTCAGGGGCGAGGTGCGCCAGGACTGGCTCAATTCGAACGTCAGCGGCGTTGCCTATACCGCGACTACGTTTCTACTGACCATGCGATTGCAGCGCTGAGGCAAGACACGATAAGGCGGCGCCGCCGCGTTATGCGCCGTTGAGGTCGCCGAGGATTTTTTTGATCTCGACGCGAAAACCCGGTGCGATGTCCGGCCGTGCCAGCGCGTAGGACACGTTGGCGGCGAGGAAGCCGATTTTCGAGCCGCAGTCGAAACTGCGGCCGTCGAACTGCAGGCCGTAAAACGGCTGCTGGCTCGCCAATTGGATCATGGCGTCGGTCAGTTGGATTTCACCCCCGGCGCCGCGCTCCTGACTGGCCAATAAGTCCAGGATCTCGGGCTGCAAAATATAGCGGCCGGTCAGGATAAGATTCGACGGGGCGCGATCGGCCGGCGGCTTTTCCACCATGCTGGTGATAGCAAACATCTTGCCTTTGCGCTCGCCGACGCCGACGACGCCGTATTGATCGACACGATCGTGCGGCACTTCCTCTACCGCGACGATGTTCGCCTTGGCCGGCAATTCGCGCGCGGCCTCCAGCATCTGCGCCAGGCAGCCCTGCTCGTGCTGCACCAGCACGTCGGGCAGCAGCAGCGCAAAGGGCTCGTGGCCGATCAATTCCCGCGCGCACCACACCGCATGGCCGAGCCCGAGCGGCTCCTGCTGGCGGGTGAAGCTTGTCGAGCCCGGTACGGGCAAATCTTGGTTTAGGTAGTCGAGAACCTTGTGCTTTTGCCGCTCAAGCAGCGTCATTTCCAGTTCAAACTGGCGATCGAAGTGATCTTCGATGACGGCCTTGTTGCGGCCGGTAACGAAGATGAAGTGCTCGATGCCAGCCTCACGCGCCTCGTCGACGACGTGCTGGATTAGCGGCCGGTCGACAACCGGCAGCATTTCCTTCGGCATGGCCTTGGTCGCCGGCAAGAACCGGGTGCCGAGGCCGGCCACGGGGAACACGGCTTTGCGAATTGAATTCATGCCATGCAGTCGGGAAATGGAGAGACGTACGCTTTGTTGCCCAAATGCTTGTCCAAACTGTGCCGCTGGGGGCTGCAACGTGGCATTAACAACGCCCCCTTAGTGATTCGATATACATTAGCAGGTGGTTGGATTGACGGCCACAAGTCGGGATTGTGACGCTATGGTCATCGTCAGAGTCCTGTTTCGAACTGCGACGGCCTCCCTGCTGGCCGCGGCCTTGGCGAGCGGTGCGGCGGCGCAGCAGCCCGACAACTGGCTGACGCACCTGTTCCAACCGCCACGGTCGAACTCGGTTCCCGACTCGAGCGGCGGTATGCAATGGAGCGGGCAATCCGGCACCTCGGGCAATCCGCTGATGACCGCTGACGCCATAAGAGCCGCGGCGGCCGATTTTCCCAATTGCATCGCCGGGCTCTGGCCCGACGCCGCGCGGCGCGGCATCACCCGCGCCAGTTTCGAGCGCTTTACCGCGGGTCTGACCCCGGACCTGAGCATCATGGACAAGCTCGACGCGCAGCCTGAATTCACCAAGGCGCCGTGGGACTATCTCGACCTCTTGGTCAACGACGACCGCATCGCGCACGGCCGCGCGCTGCTTGCACAATATGCGCCGGCTTTTGCCGCGATGGAACGCGCTTTCGGCGTCGACCGCTACATCGTTGCCGCCATTTGGGGCGTCGAATCGAACTACGGCACGCAGGGCGGCGATCGGCCGGTGATCCGCTCGACCGCCACCTTGGCTTGCGTCGGCCGCCGCCGTGATTTTTTCCGAGGCGAATTTTTGGCCGCACTGGAAATCCTGCAGCGCGGCGATGTTCCCCCCGATCGCCTGGTCGGTTCCTGGGCGGGCGCCTTCGGCCCGACGCAATTCATGCCGACCTCGTTCAACCGTTACGCCGTGGATTTCGACGGCGACGGCCATCGCGACGTCGTCGATTCGATACCGGACGTGATCGCGTCGACCGCGAACAATCTGAAGATTGACGGTTGGGTGAGCGGGCAGACCTGGGGCTACGAAGTGGTGCTGCCGCAACGCTTCAATTATCTCTCCGCCGGCGGCACGCGGCTCATAACGTTGCGGCAATGGCAGGATTTGGGTGTCCGGCGCGCCGACGGCCAGGCGTTCCCGCGCCCTTCCGATCGCGCGTTTCTGCTGTTACCCGCCGGCGCCCGCGGACCGGCCTTTCTGATGCTGAAGAATTTCAGCGTCATCATGAAATATAATCCGGCGGAGGTCTATGCGCTCGCCATCGGCTATCTTGCCGATCGCATGCGCGGCGGTGCGCCTTTCGTGCAGCCGTGGCCGCGCGACGAGCGCGTACTCACGCTTGACGAGCGGTACCAGATGCAACAGCTCTTGGCGCAGCGCGGCTACAAGGTCGGCGATGCCGACGGCTTTATCGGTCCCCGGACCCGTCTCGCCATCCGCGATTTCCAGGCTTCGGTCGGCCAGATCCCTGACGGTTTCGCTTCGAGCGACGTACTCGACCGCCTGCGGCAGCGTTGATGCGGCGTCCCTGAAGTTGACACGATCGCCGCACAGTCTCGCCGCCGGCCGCTGGCGGCGGTGTTTTTCGTGGCATTGCGCTATAATGCTTTCCGCGCTGGCCCTTCGGGCAGGCGGTTCACTTCGGTTAGGCGGTCTATGGCGACACCAGATTTCCGGCTCCGATGGCTGATTGGCGCACTGGCGATGGCCGCGGCAACCGCAGCGATCGCGGTGCCGGCCGCGGCGCAGGTCTATTATCGGAGCGACCGGCCGTCCAATCCGGGGTATTACCAGCAGCCTCCGGGCTATTATCACCAACCGCAGCAGCGCGATTTCTTCTCATTCCCGTTTTTCCGCGGCCCGCGCCGGGCGCCGGCCGTGGATTACTCCAAGGCGCCGGCACCCCGCAAATTAGAAACGCCTCCGGCCTCGACCATCGTCGTGGTTGGCGATTCCATGGCGGATTGGCTCGGCTATGGGCTCGACGAGATCTATGCCGATCAGCCCGATACCGGCGTAGTGCGCGAGGTCCGCGCGACCGCGGGGCTCATTCGTTACGACGCGAGAAACGAGCAACTCGACTGGCCGGCCGTGATCAAGGCTCAATTGGCGGCGCAAAAGCCGAAGGCCATTATCGTGATGCTCGGCCTCAACGATCGCTTGTCTATTCGCGACGGGGCGACGCCCGCCAAGAGCGCCGAACAGGCTGCCGAGACAAAACTATCGCCGGACAAAGCGGTGCAAGAAAAGGCCGCGTCAGACAAAGCAGTTCAAGAAAAAGCGGGCCAGGATAGCGCGGCGCCGGACAAGACAAGCCAAGAAAAGACAAGCAAAGAAAAAGCCGCAGCCGCCTCGGCGGCACCCGCCGAATCGCAACCGGCGGCCGACAGCAAGGCCGAACATCCGGTCCCGGGCCACTCTTACGAATTCCACACCGATCTTTGGGCGGATCTTTACGTCAAGCGCATCGACGAAATGATAGCGGCGCTCAAGACCAAGGGCGTGCCGGTCTTGTGGGTGGGCTTGCCGGCGTTGCGCGGGCCGAAATCAACCAGCGACATGGCCTATCTCGACGAACTCTACCGCGAGCGCGCCGAGCGAGCCGGCATCGTCTACGTCGACATCTGGGACGGCTTCGTCGACGATCAGGGGCGTTATGCGGTTGACGGCCCGGACTACGAAGGCCAGATCCGGCGCCTGCGGACCGCGGACGGCGTGCACTTCACCAAGGCCGGCGCGGTGAAGCTAGCGAGCTACGTCGACCAGGAATTGCGCCGCGTTTTGTCGAACCACGTGGCGCCGATTGCGCTGCCCGAGCAAGCCGCGCCGGCCAACAAACCCGGCAAGGTGCGACCCGATGTCGGCCCAGTGCTGCCGCTCACCGTTTCCAGCACCGACGGTGGCGCCGGCGGCCTTGTCGGCGGCAACCGTGCGCCGCCGCAAGTCTCTGATCCCTTGGCGCAAAAGGCGCTCGATCGCGGCGCTCCGGTCGCCGCGGTGGCCGGCCGCGCCGATGACTTTTCCTGGCCACGGCCAGCGGCACCCATTGATACCGCGCCGCAGCCGGTGTCGCTGACGCCCGCCGAACCGGAGAAGAAGGGTGCCGCTGCGAGCGGCAACCTCAAGCAGCCGGTCGACACCAAGAAGAACGCAAAGAAGAAGCCGGGAAAAGATACCGATGCCCGTCCGGCAGGTTCGCCGCACGCCGCGCTCGATGGCGCGCCGCGGCAGCCGAAGGACATCGGCGGCAGGTTCTGACGGGACAATCCGCTTCCAAGAGTGGGAGAGGATGAAGAGATTTCACCACGGCAACAGCGTCGAACCCATCAGAAACTTGTCGACCGCGTGCGCGGCCTGGCGGCCCTCACGGATCGCCCACACCACGAGCGACTGGCCGCGGCGTATGTCGCCGGCGGCAAAGACCTTATCCAGCGAGGTGCGGTAATCCTCGGTCGAGGCGGAGACATTGCCACGCCGATCGAGCGCGACGTCGAGGCTTTCGACCAGGCCTTCATGAACCGGATGGACGAAACCCATCGCCAACAGCACGAGATCGGCGGCGAGCTCGAATTCGGTGCCGGGAATGGCCTTCATCTTGGCGTCGACATGCACGCAGTGGAGCTTCCTCACCGCGCCATTCGCGCCGGAGAATTTGGTCGTCATCACCGCGAAATCGCGCTTGGCGCCTTCTTCCTGGCTCGACGACGTGCGCATCTTGAGCGGCCAGTTCGGCCAGGTCAGCGGCTTGTTCTCGCGTTGCGGCGGCTGCGGCATGACCTCGAGATTAGTCACCGACAGGGCGCCTTGCCGGATCGAGGTGCCGATGCAGTCCGAACCGGTGTCGCCGCCGCCGATGACGATAACGTGCTTGCCTTTGGCATGGATCGGTTCACCGGGCGCGGCCTTCTCGCCGGAGACGAGGCGGTTCTGCTGTGGCAGGAAATCCATGGCGAAATGAATGCCGTTGAGCTCGCGGCCCGGCACCGGCAGATCGCGCGGCGCTTCGGCACCGCCGGTGAGCACCACGGCGTCATGCTCAGCGAGCAATTTTTCGCCAGGCAGATTGACGCCGACATGGGCGTCGTAATGAAACACCACGCCTTCGGCCTGCATCTGCGCGACGCGGCGGTCGACGTGAATCTTCTCCATCTTGAAGTCGGGAATGCCGTAGCGGAGAAGGCCGCCGGCTTTGGCCCAGCGTTCGTAGACGTGCACGGCATGGCCGGCGCGCGCCAATTGCTGCGCGCAGGCCAGTCCTGCCGGGCCCGAACCGACGATCGCGACCGTCTTGCCGGTCCGCTCCATCGGCGGCTCGGGCTTGAGCCCCGCCGCAATGGCGCGGTCGGCGATGGCGCATTCGATCGATTTGATGGTGACCGGATTCTCGTCAATGTTGAGCGTGCACGAGGCCTCGCACGGCGCCGGGCACACCCGCCCGGTGACTTCCGGAAAATTATTGGTCGAATGCAGGTTGCGCGCCGCCTGGTCCCAATCGCCGTTATAGACGAGGTCGTTCCAGTCCGGGATTTGATTGTTGACCGGGCAGCCGGGCGTGCCGGGGTAGACCGATCCGGTGCCCATGCAATACGGCACGCCGCAATTCATGCAGCGCGCGGCCTGGGCGGTGTAATCCTTCTCCGGCAGCGGCAGCACGAATTCGCGCCAATGCCGAATGCGCTCGGCCACCGGCTCGTAACGACGATCCTCGCGTTCGAATTCGAGAAAGCCGGTGATCTTGCCCACTACGCAGTCTTTCCTGGCACGCGCCGATCGCCGCGCTACTCCGCGGCAATCGCCGCGGCTTTGAGTTCGTTGAGCGCGCGGCGATAATCGATCGGCATCACCTTGCGGAATTTCGGATACCAGGTTTTCCAGTCACCGAGAATGTTTTTGGCGGTGCGCGAGCCGGTGAAGCGCGCGTGCCGCGAAATCAGATGATGCAGCCGGTGCGCGTCGTGGCGGCTCATGTCGGCCATGATGTCGACCATGCCGTGCGCCTCGAGGTCGCGCGCGTGGTGGAAGACCCTGGCGTTGATGTCTTCTTCGTCGGACATCGGCTCGAATTCGACCATCGCCATATTGCAGCGCGAGGCAAAGTCGCCGTCGCCATCGAGCACATAAGCGACGCCGCCCGACATGCCGGCGGCGAAGTTTCGGCCGGTCGGCCCGAGCACCACCACCACGCCGCCGGTCATATATTCGCAGCAATGATCGCCGGCACCCTCGATGACTGCGATGGCGCCGGAATTGCGCACGGCAAAACGCTCGCCGGCGATGCCGCGGAAATAGCATTCGCCGGCGATGGCGCCGTACAGCACGGTGTTGCCGACGATGATCGACTGCTCCGGCACCACTCCCGACGCGGCGGACGGACGCACCACGATGCGGCCGCCGGACAAGCCCTTGCCGACATAGTCGTTGGCGTCGCCGTCGAGCTCGAAAGCCACGCCGTGGGCGAGGAAGGCGCCGAAGCTCTGACCGGCGGTGCCGGTGAAGCGGACGCTGACGGTGTCATGCGGCAGGCCCTCATGGCCGTAACGCTTGGCGATCTCGCCCGACAGCATGGCTCCGACCGTACGATCGACGTTCCTGATCGGAAAGTTCAACTGCACCGGCGCAGCGCGCTCGATGGCGTCCTTCGATTGCGCGATCAGCTTGCGATCGAGGATCTCGTAGATTTTGTGATCCTGCGCCTCGCAATTGTAGATTTTCACGTCGGCCGGCACGTCGGGCTTCATGAACAGCTTCGACAAATCGAGCCCGGTCGCCTTGCCGTGAGCGATAAGTTTGCGCTGATCGATCATCTGCGTCTGGCCGATCATTTCGTCGAAGCTGCGGTAGCCGAGTTCGGCCATCAGCTCGCGCACTTCCTCGGCGACGAAAAAGAAATAATTGATGATGTGCTCGGGCTGACCCGTGAAGCGCTTCCGCAGCACCGGATCCTGGGTGGCGACGCCGACCGGGCAGGTATTGAGATGGCACTTGCGCATCATGATGCAGCCGGCGGCGATCAGCGGCGCGGTGGCGAAACCGAACTCGTCGGCGCCGAGAAGCGCGCCGACCACCACGTCGCGGCCGGTGCGCAGCCCGCCGTCGACTTGCACGGCGATGCGGCCGCGCAGCCTGTTGGCGACCAGCGTCTGATGCGTTTCGGCGAGCCCGATCTCCCAGGGCGAGCCGGCATGCTTGATCGACGTCAGCGGTGCCGCGCCGGTGCCGCCTTCGTAGCCGGCAATGGTGACGTGGTCGGACCGCGCCTTCGATACGCCGGCGGCCACCGTGCCGACGCCGACCTCGGAGACCAGCTTGACCGAGACATCGCCGTCCGGATTGACGTTCTTTAAATCGAAGATCAATTGCGCCAGGTCTTCGATCGAATAGATGTCGTGATGCGGCGGCGGCGAGATCAGGCCGACGCCCGGCGTCGAATGCCGCACCTTGGCGATGGTCTTGTCGACCTTGTGCCCGGGCAACTGGCCGCCTTCGCCAGGCTTGGCCCCCTGCGCGATCTTAATCTGCATCATGTCGGAATTGACGAGATACTCGGCCGTCACGCCGAAACGGCCCGAGGCCACCTGCTTGATTGCCGACCGCATCGAATCGCCGTTCGGCAGCGGCTTGTAGCGGTCGCTCTCCTCGCCGCCTTCGCCGGTGTTGGATTTGCCGCCGATGCGGTTCATCGCAATGGCGAGCGTGGTGTGCGCCTCGCGCGAGATCGAGCCGTACGACATGGCGCCGGTCGAGAACCGCCGCACGATGTCCTTGGCCGGCTCGACCTCCTCGATCGGCACCGGCTTTCGTCCGTCATCCTCGGCCGACTTGAGCTGGAACAGGCCGCGGATCGTCACAAGCTTCGCCGACTGGTCGTTGATGATGCGGGCAAATTGCTGATACCGGTCGTAGGAATTGCCGCGCACCGCGTGCTGCAGCGCCGCCACCGTCGCCGAGTTCCAGGCATGATCCTCGCCGCGCACGCGGAAGGCGTACTCGCCGCCGACATCCAGCATGGAACGATAGATCGGCGCGTCCGAGAACGCGTCGCAATGCCGCCGCACGGCTTCTTCGGCAATTTCGGCGAGCCCGACGCCCTCGATGCGGGTGGCGGTGCCGGTGAAATATTTGGCAACGAAGTCGGACTTGAGCCCGACCGCGTCGAAAATCTGGGCGCCGCAATAGGACTGGTAGGTCGAGATGCCCATCTTCGACATCACCTTGAGCAGTCCCTTGGCGATCGACTTGATGTAGCGCTTGACGATTTCCTTCTCGTCGAGCTTCTGCGGCAACTCGTTCTTCATGGCGATGAGCGTTTCGAAGGCGAGATAGGGATTGATCGCCTCGGCGCCGTAGCCGGCCAGGCAGCAGAAATGATGCACCTCGCGCGGTTCGGCCGATTCCACCACCAGGCCGACCGAAGTGCGCAAGCCCTCGCGGATGAGATGATGATGCACGGCCGCGCAGGCGAGCAGCGCCGGGATCGGGATGCGATCGGCGCTGGCGCGGCGGTCGGACAGGATGATGATATTGATGCCGTCGCGCACTGCGATCTCGGCGCGGCCGCACAGCCCGTCGATCGCTTCCGCCATGCCGGCGGCGCCGGTGTCCGCCGGCCAGGTACTGTCGAGCGTGCGCGACTTGAAGTGATCGTGGCCGACTTCCGAGATCGAGCGGATCTTTTCCAAGTTGGCATTGGTCAGAATCGGCTGATGCACTTCGAGGCGCTTGGTTTTCGACGTGCCCTCGAGATCGAACAGGTTCGGCCGCGGCCCGATGATCGAGACCAGGCTCATGACCAGCTCCTCGCGGATCGGATCGATCGGCGGGTTGGTCACCTGCGCGAAGTTTTGCTTGAAATAGGTGAACAGGAGCTTCGCCCGGTCGGACAGCGCCGAGATCGGCGTGTCGTTACCCATCGAGCCGATCGCCTCTTCGCCGGTCGTCGCCATCGGCGTCATCAGGATTTTCAGGTCTTCCTGCGTGTAGCCGAATAGCTGCTGGCGCTCGAGCAGCGACAGGTTCGAGATCGGCGCCGCCGCGGAGGTTTCGGGCAAATTCTCGAGCTGAATCTGCGTGCGCTCGAGCCACTCCTTGTACGGGTGGCTTTGCGCGAGTTGCGACTTGATTTCCTCGTCGGGGATGAGCCGGCCCTGATCGAGATCGACCAACAGCATCTTGCCGGGCTGCAGCCGCCACTTGGTGACGATGTCCTCTTCCGGGATCGCCAGCACGCCGACTTCCGAAGCCATGACGATGCGGTCGTCGCGGGTGACGACATAGCGCGCGGGGCGAAGGCCGTTGCGGTCGAGCGTGGCGCCGATCTGGCGGCCGTTGGTAAACGCGATCGCTGCCGGACCGTCCCATGGTTCCATCAGCGCGGCGTTGTACTCGTAGAAGGCGCGGCGCTCGTCGTTCATCAACTGATTGCCGGCCCACGCTTCCGGAATCATCATCATCACCGCGTGCGTCAAGGAATAGCCGCCCATGGTGAGGAATTCGAGCGCGTTGTCGAAGCAGGCGGTGTCGGATTGGCCCTCATAGGAGATCGGCCACAGCTTCTTGATGTCGTCCCCGAACTTCGGCGAGGAGACCGAGGCCTGCCGCGCCGCCATCCAGTTGTTGTTGCCGCGCAGCGTATTGATCTCGCCGTTATGCGCGATCATCCGGTAGGGATGTGCCAGCGACCAAGTCGGGAAGGTGTTGGTGGAAAAGCGCTGATGCAGCAAAGCCAGCGCGCTCTCGAAATCCGGATCGTGCAGGTCCGGATAATAAGCACCGAGCTGATCGGCAAGGAACATGCCCTTGTAGATCAGCGTGCGGCAGGATAGCGACACCGGATAGTAGTTCGACGTGCTGCGGCCACGCTTGCCGTGCATGATGCCGGAAATGGTCTTGCGCAGGATATAGAGCCGGCGCTCGAACTCGTCCTCCGACGTGATCTTGGCGCTGCGGGAGAGAAACACCTGCATGTGCCACGGCTCGGTCGGCTTAACCGATTCGCCCAGCGTCGAATTGTCGATCGGCACGTCGCGCCAGCCGAGCACCGTCATGCCCTCGCGCGCCGCCGCGGTGGCATAAGCCTCTACGATTTCCTGCCGCCACGCGGGGTCGTGCGGCATGAACAGCGCGCCGACGGCATAGTCGCCCGGCGGCGGTAGCTTGATGCCCAGTTCGGCGGCTTTCTTGGCCAGAAATTTGTGCGGCGTTTGCACCAAAATCCCGGCGCCGTCGCCGGCGCGCGGGTCGGCGCCAACGGCGCCGCGGTGCTCGAGGTTGACCAGGATCGTCAGCGCGTCTTCGACGATTTTGTGCGACTTGCGTCCTTTGATGTCGGCAATAAATCCAACCCCGCAGGAATCCTTTTCCAGCGCCGGATCAAACAGCCCGAAACCTGACGCATTCATCGGCGTACTCGCGATCCTCCCGGAACCTTCAGGCCAAGGCGGCCTTTAAAGGATCCGACGCACAACCCACCGCTCCTTTCGCGCCATCTCCCGCGCCCGGTCGATGGGCGAAAACAGCTTGCGCCCAAGGGCGACCTACTCGTCTTGGAGGCAACCTTCGTGCCGCTTGCAACGGCCGCTGGCTGCTTGTTCTTGCCGCCCGGCGCGCCCTCGCCACCAGCGGCCGACCCCGCGTTTCGTCGGATTGCCCGACCGCGCGGATTTTCCAACCGCGCTTTGCGGTTGCCAATTGGGACAGCAATGCTGTCCTATGGGGAACATGGCAAATTCCGGGCGCTGATACAAGCTCCGGCCCGTCCCGGCGACGTTTTTTTGCCCGCGTTCCGCCCGCGGAGTGGACCATGGGACGCGCTTTCGTGCAATGGCCGACGATAGCGCGATGGCCTCCATCCGGGATAGCTTTGCCAGTATGAATTTTGCCAGCGACAACACGGCCGGTATCGATCCCCTCATCCTTGCCGCCATTGCCGAAGCCAATTCCGGCTACGCGCGTGGTTACGGCAATGACGACTGGACGCACGCGGCCGAGCGGCGGTTCGCCGAGATTTTCGAGCGTGAGGTTGCGGTGTTCCTGCTGCCAACCGGCACGGCGGCGAATGCGCTCGCCTTGGCGCAGCTTTGCCCGCCGTGGGGCGTGGTTTTCTGCCATGCCGGCTCCCACATCGCCACCGACGAATGCGGCGCGCCCGAATTCTTCGGCGGCGGGATCAAGCTCGTCGGCCTCGCGGGCAACGGCGCCAAGATTGCCCCGCAAACGCTTGCGGCCGCGCTCGCCGGCTATGGCGGCCACAGCCCACATCAAATGCTCGCCGCAGCGCTCTCGCTGACCCAGGCCAGCGAAGCCGGGACCATTTACCGGGTCGCCGAGATTGCGGCGCTGGCCGAGATGGCGCATGCGCGCTCGCTCGCGGTGCATATGGACGGTGCGCGTTTCGCCAACGCGCTCGTGCGCCTGAACGCCACGCCGGCGCAAATGACCTGGCGCGCCGGCGTCGATGTGCTGTCGTTCGGCGCCACCAAGGGCGGCGCGCTGGCGGCGGAGGCGGTGGTGATATTCGATCCCGCGCGCGCGGCGTTTTTCGGCGAGCGGCGCAAGCGCGCCGGGCATCTTTTATCCAAGCATCGCTTTCTCGCCGCGCAATTCTCGGCCTATCTGGCAGGCGATCGCTGGCTCGACCTGGCGCGCCACGCCAATGCCATGGCCGATCGCCTTGCCGACAGGCTCGCCGCGGTGGGTCTGCAACCGGCCTGGCCGGTCGAGGCTAACATCGTCTTTGTCGCCATCCCGCGCACGCTTGAGGCCCGGCTCCAAGCCGCCGGCGCCACATATTATGTCCGGCCGAGCGAAGGCCTCGACATTGGCAGAGACAAGGTGCTGATCCGTCTCGTCACGTCGTTTACCACCGAGCCGTCCGATATCGCGCGCTTCGTCGCCTTATGCAGCGCTTCATGAACCCCCACGCACAAAACCCCGATGGCGCCCAAGCGCCGCCCCAATTACAGCCGAACCTGACGCTGGCTTTGACGTGAACGTAGTTCGGGCGGGGAGGCCAATCGGGCGTGCGTGTCGGTGTTACCGGAATCTCCGTTGTAGCCGCGCTGTTGTCGGCGATCGGTATCGGTCGGGCACAGGCCCCGCCGGCGGGGCCGCCGCCATTGCCTCCGGCGCCCGGCTTCGTTTCCACCTACGAAATCGTGCACACGCTGCGTGCCGCCGGATTCGATCCGCTGGCGCAGCCGCTGCGCGAGGGTACGATTTATGTGGCGCGCGCCACCGACTATCGCGGCATTCTGATGCGCGTCGTGCTCGACGCCCGCACCGGCGCGATCCGCGACGCCAATCGTATCGTCGCAGGGCCGGGCAATTACGCCGACCAATATGGGCCTTATGGCGCAGCCGACGATGCTTATGACGGTGCGCCTTACGGCCCCGGTGCTTACGGTCCCGGTGCTTACGGTCCCGGTCCTTACGGTCCCGGTCCTTACGGCCCTGGTGCTTACGGTTCTGGTGCTTACGGTTCTGGTGCTTACGGT